>PMKM01000216.1 GCA_003157745.1 Bryobacterales bacterium
CTCTCGACTACGTCTACGCCTTGCCGCATCGCCATCGGTGGCGGAAGTTGGCCCCGCGTCCCCACCACGCCCAGCAAGATCCGGCGTTGGCGGAAGCCGTCAAAAGAAACTCCCGGAGACGCTCGAAACCATAGCCCAGAGCCTTCCCGCAGGCACCAAGATGCGCGTCCTGTTTCAAGACGACGTATGATGGCGAAATGGTATAAGTGGTGTTGAGTACGGCGAAGCCGACGGAGCCCCTCACGTTGTCAATTCTCATCCGACCGGATATCGCGCCCGCAACAGACCATCTCGATCCAACAGAGAATTCCCGTTATGCGTTTTCAGATGTTGCAAGGCCCCCGCGTGAGGACACCGGGGCAGCACGACTAATCTAGCAATATCGATGGGAGAGAAAGGGGTAAGCCGACAGGGGGGCTCGGTCCCCTTCTGCGGCAATCGAAGTCCGCGGCGAGTGGTGTGCTGTCTACGAACGCAGGAGTTGGGCCTCTTCGAGGGTCATCACTTCAGGGCCGGTGCGCTCCTGATCCTTCTTTTCCGCCCGCTTGGCCGCCTTGTCGCGCTGCTTCTCGGCACGAGCCATTTCTTTTTGTCTTTTCTGGAAGGTTGTGCGTGATCGGGTGGCCATAGGCTGTCTCCTTTTACCTGCTCTTCTCTTCGGCTGGGAACGCCGTCTTGCAATCCGCGCAAACTTCACCGAAACCCGGAAGCAGCACCTGCCGGAATCCGAGTCCGCGCGAGAAGAGAACCAGGGGCGGCAGTTGCGAGCGCCGCCCCTAATTTGATTTTACCCTACCAGCGTTTGTTTTGCCGGCCGCCACCACCACCGCCGCCGCCGCGGTATCCACCACCGCCGCCGCCGCCGCGATCTTCCTTCGGCCGGGCTTCGTTAACGTTCAACGCCCTGCCATCGAGTTCCCGGCCGTTGAGACCGGCAATGGCAGCATCTGCCTCCGCTGCCACGCTCATCTCCACGAATCCAAAGCCCCTGGCGCGCCCGGTGTCCCGGTCGGTGACGACATTGACACGGTCGACCGTGCCATAAGCCTCAAACATGGAACGAACCGCATCTTCAGTAGCTCCGAAGCTGAGGTTTCCAACGAAAATGTTTTTCAATTAAGCTCTTCTTTCTGAAATTTGCAGAGCAGCGAATCGCGGGCAGGATAGACGGTTTAGCCGGACTATGCGAGAGACGCCAATTAGCGGAACTGTCAAACTACATGCCGATCATAACACGAAATGCGACGGCCACAGCGATAATTCAATTCGAGCGATGGTAAACTTCGCGCCGTCGCAGCGGTATCTGCGATGTGCCATACAGCACATCGCAGACGCGCACTACAGTTCGGCAAGGGCCGCCGAGCCGCTTTCGACGGCCGCAGCCTGATCTTTACGCCGGATCGCCTTCACCATGGACTTCACGTGCGGGATCGCGCGCGCCGCCCTTTCGTAAACCGGCACCAGTGCGGGCGTTCGGTTCAGGGCGTCGGTGCGGTAACCCTTGTAGAGCGGCCGGGCCATCTGGTGCATCTCGTACAAGCACTCGCCGCCGGACTCCACATGATCGTCCCATCCCTCTTTGCCGGGGCTTTGCAACGACCGCAACATTCCGCGTAAAAGAACTTTCGTGCTGTCATACAACATAGGATTACCCGTTCCCCTTAACGAAGTTACTTCCCCCATGCCGAATCGGGCACTGGGGCAAATCCGTGTCGAGCACCTGGATGTCTTGAATTACCTGTATTGTAGCACATACCGGGTTGTCCTATGCGGACCCGCATAAACAAAGGGTTTCCGGCACCATACGTGGCATATCTCGTATGCTGCCGGCGCCGGTCTCCGGACAGTCGCCGGTCACCTGTCCGGCCGCTCACTCAGTCAATCGCACGTCCCACGCGTTATCGCTCACTGGATATATATGTAGAAGTCGGCCAAAGCCTCGCCATTCGAGAGAGTGAATGAGTTCCCCAACTGCGTCACTTGGGATGGCAGTTGGAAGTTCACCTGGAGAATACCGTCGGCCAGCCCATACGCAGCGGCGGCAAACGAAACCGTCAGCGGTCCGCTCGAATCTCCGACGGTGATCGTCGCCGCGGGCACCGGCAGCGGATTGGTATAGATCTCGCCATCTGTGCTGGCGGGCACGGTCTGCCCCGCGCCGGTTACATATATTGGCACCACCGAGCCTGCCTGCGCCGGGTTCGTTTTCGAGTTCGCCGTGAAGTCCTGATTGAATACTCCCAACACCTCGGGAGCAGTTGTCTGCAAGGGAACCAGCACCGCATTCGAACTGACGCCGTTGTAAGTCACCTGCATTGTCGTTGTAGAGCGACCCGCAATAGCGTATGGCACGATACAGGCAATCTCGGTCGAACTTACCGAGAGCAGCGGAACCGCAATGCCATCGAAAGTAACTTCGACGCCCGCTGCCTGAGTCGTCAGTACGCCGCCGCTAATTACCCCGGGCATCGACACGTTCGGCCCTATGTTGCGCCCCGACAAGCGAATCACTTTCCCCGGCGCCAGTTGCTCCGGCGGCACGGGCGGTGGCGAGATGTTGGCCGCCGAGAACGGACTGGCGCTGGCCACATTATCGAGCGACACCGCCGACGGTGCGGCATCGATCGCGGCCACGAACGCCACATTGGCGGTGGCGCTCGCGTTGTTTACCACGCCGGCCACATAGGCCGTCCCGCCCGCATCGATTGCCAGGCCATCGGCCGGGTCGAAGCTGGTCGAAAAGAGAAGCTGAGTTAAGTCCGGACTGAACTTCGAGACGATCCCGCCGCCTTGCAGTTCGAGCGGCGTGGCCATCGGGAAGGAACTCGACCCGGAACCGACTATCCACGGAGCGCCGGCCGCATCTACCGCAATCGCCGTGCCGGATGCCGTGCACGGGCTCCCCAGATAAGTCAGGCCGCCAACAGCCGTGCCGGCTGAATTGAGTCTCATCACGAAGGCGTTGCCGGTAGGGAAGTACATCGGTGGCCCAATGTTAAGAAAATAGCAGCCTCCGGTGGGCTCCGGCTGGTACGCGCCAACCGACGCTGGCTGAGCAAAGCCGTCGCTGCTGCCGGTGAGATATACGTTCGCGGCGGAGTCGAGTGCGATCGACCTGATCGTGGCATAGTTATAACCTAGAAACGTCGAGTATTCCAGGCGGTCGCCCGCGGCCGAAACGCGCGCCAGAAATCCAGTCGAGAATCCGCGGGAGTAGGCCGGCTGCAGCGCATCCGCGCTCGCCGGAAAGTCCGGCGAGGAAGTTTCGCCCACCACCCAAGCCGTCCCATCGCCGTTGACCGCAATGCCGTACCCGTCATCGTGGCAACTGCCACCCAGATAAGACGCGTAAATCAGCGATCCCCCATCGGGGCTGATCTTCGCAACAAAGGCGTCGCCCGTGGTCGGATAGTTGAAGTAGTCGACCTGCACGGTGCAGGTCCCGCCGGGAGTAGTTTGAAACGCCTTGGCCGTCACCGGGAAGTTGCCGCTCGTGCTGCCCGTCACATAAGCCGCGCCACCCGCGTCCACGGCAATGCCACCGGAATGCTCCGTACCGCCTCCGAGCAGCGTCGCGTAAACCAGTTGCGTCCCATCCGCGCTCACCTTGGCGATGAACGCGTTCTGGGTTCCGTTCAACGTCTTCTGAATCGCGTTGGAGGTTACCGGAAACGCGGGCGATGTCGTCGACCCAGTCACGTAAGCGCCGCCGCTCGCGTCCACCGCCAGGCCGGTAGCATAGTCCGTGCCGTTCCCGCCGAAACGAAATGAGTAAATCAGTTGATCCCCCGCCGCGTTCCACTTATTCACGAAGATATCGCCGGCCGATCCGTCTGTCGGGTTGAACCCACTCTCGCCGGCGACATACACGTTGCCCTGCGCGTCCAGCGCCACTGCAGCGGCGCTGGTGCCAGCCGCACCGAAGCGATTGTCGAAGTCGAGCGTTGGACCGCCAGTTGCGGCCCTCGTTGCGAACGAAACCGGCAGCGAGTTAGAGAGACTTGCCGAGTGGGCATCCGCCGCCAAACCGGCGAGTGATGCAAGAAGAACGAAGGGGATGAGACGCAAGGGAAGCCTCCCAGAGCAGGGACGCGGGAACTGCCTCCATGATTCTAGCACCGCCGGATCCAGGGGGAGCTCAGTGTAATGGAGAATCCGCCGGTCACGTTCGGCCCCGGCGCGCGACATAGCTGCAGAGGCGCCGGTACCAGCGGCCTCGATCCGGCGCGCCATACGCCAGACTCGGGTGCTACGCTATTACCGCCAGCCGCGAAGTCACCGCGCAATTCTAATTCGGAGGGCAACCATGGCGCTTGAAACCAAACGGAAGATCAAGGACCTGACCGACAACGTTCTCCCCGGCCGCGTGAAGGAGATCGAGGAAATCTGCGGCGCGCCCATCCCGTACGAAGTCGACTGGGCCAGCTTCGGCGACGACCTGGAAGCGCTCAACTTCCTCGACAATCTCTCCTGTCACCGCCTCAACATGGCGCTGCGCGTCATCTGCCAGGACGACATGGGCAAGGAAGCCGTGCGGGAGTCGATCCGGAAAGTGAAGTTGAAGAACGTGGCCAAGGTGGAGGAGAAGAGCCTCGCCTTCGACGGCGGCACGCTCGAAATGCACTGCGCCTATGCGCTGCGCACCGAAGGCATGCACAGCGACGGCGAGATCCGCGAATTCCTGCTGGCGCACCTGTGAGAGGAGTCCGCACGCCATGATGAAACTCAGCGTGATCGGCGTGATGGCCGCCATCGGACTGGTGGCCGCCTTCGGCCTCTATCTGTTCGGGATCGGACTGCGCAGCGTCAGCCGGGCGGTGGCCAGCGCGCGTTGGCCCACCGCCGCCGGCAAGGTCGTGCGCTCCGAAACGAAGGTAGCGCACGATGTAGACAGGAAGACCCGCGATGTCTCCGTCACTTACTCGGCCGATATCGTGATTCAATACGCGGCCGCCGGGAAGGAGTATACGACCAACGTGATTCACTTCGGCCAGACGCTGGGCTCGGGCGACGAGTCGGAGGCCGAGTTACAGCGTCTGCGCTATCCAGTCGACGGCGCGGTTTCGGTTCGCTACGATCCCAAGCACCCGTGGATCGCCGCCGCGCGGCCCGGCCTGCATGCCGAAGCCTTCTGGCTGCCCGGCGCCGGCCTCGCCTTCCTGCTGCCCGCCCTGCTCGCCCTGTTCGTTTTTGTCAACGTCGTCAAAACCATGCCGCAGCAGGCGCAGGAAGACGATGCCTTTGCGAAATCCGTGCAGACGGCGATTGACAACGCCCGCCGCGGCGATCCCCCGCCGGACGTCCCGCCTCCCAAGAGCCAGCCGGACGCGGTCATGCCGGTCGCCGCCGGCGTTTTCGGCGCCATATTCTTGACCCTTGGCATCCTGGCCCTCTCGAGCGGCGCGCAGCGCACGTGGCGCGGCAGCGCGAGCGAGCAATGGCCGACCGTCGAAGGCAAGGTGCTCTTCTCCAGGGTGAACGCGAACTCCGGGCGGGACGCAGCACACGATCGAGTGGAAACATTCTCGCCCGAGTTCGTTTACACCTACGAGATCGCCGGCGTGAAGCACTTCAATAACCGGCGCCGCTTCGGCCAAATCGCGGGCGGCGGCGAGGATTGGGCGGCGGACATTGCGGCGCACTACCCCGTAGACAAGGCCGTCCGCGTCCACTATTACCCGGCCGATCCGGATGTCGCCGTGCTCGAACCCGGCAATTACTCCGAAGGACTGTGGCTGCCCGGCGTCGGCCTGGTAGCCCTTCTATTCGGTTTGGCGACGCTGATCTGGCTCGTGCCCGCCGTCGCCAAGTGACGCGCCGGCAGCGGATAATGGGGAACATGGCTATCCGACACGCCGCACTTCTCATAGGTACTTTCTTGACCGCGGGCTTCTCTCAGAATCCCGCGCGCCTTCTGGTGCAGGGAATCGGCGCCAACGGCCCCAGCTTCGCGGCCTCCGCCGCCGATCTCGCTCTGCTGCCGCAACACACCATCTCCGTCACCGATCACGGAGCCTCGGTGAACTTTCAGGGCGTCCTGCTGGCCGATCTGCTGGCCAAGGTTCCCACGCCCACCGGCGAGCGGTATCACAAGACCGCCGCATCGCACTACCTGGTGGCCGAAGCGCGCGATGGATACCGCGCGGTCTTTTCCTGGGCGGAGTTGGACCCATCGTTCCTCGATAAGGCTGTGTACGTGGCCACCCAACGCGACGGAAAACCGCTGGCGGCGAACGACGGGCCGTTTGAGTTGATCGTGCCGGGTGAGAAGAGAAACGGGCGCTGGGTGCGCCAATTGAGCCTGCTGCGCATCGAGCCAAGCACCACACCTTTCGATTCCGATCAGGCACGCTGGGTGCGCGAAAACCTGCCGGAGCTCGAATCCATCAAAACCGGCATGACCCGGCGCGATCTGCTGAAGGTCTTTATGGAAGAAGGCGGCAAAGCGACCAGGGCGTGGCGGCGATACGCCTACCGCAAATGCGCGTTCGTCAAGGTCGACGTGGAGTTCGCGCTCGTGGGCGACCCGGGCGCCGACGAAGGTCCCGACGATCAAATCACTAAGATCTCCAAACCGTTCCTGGAACTGACGATCGCCGACTGACTCGAAAAGGGGACCGGCTGGACGCGCGACGTCGCCGAGCCCGCCATTCGGATACGGGGCGGCCACAAACGCTCACTGCCGAATTCGCGAAGTGGGGGGACGCATGGAATGGAAGGCGTTGCTGATCGAGGATAACGAGAATAACCGGCACCTCCTGACACTGCTTCTGGACGCAGCCGGTCTGGCGGTGGCGATTGCGGAGGACGGCCAGAGTGCGCTGGAGGTTGCCCGCCGCGAAAAGCCCGACATCATCCTGCTGGATATTCAAATGTCCGATACGGACGGCTACGAACTGGCCGCCAGCCTGAAGCGGGATGCCCAACTGGCCCACATTCCCATCGTCGGAATCAGTTCGTTCCCCATACCCGGCGATCGCGACAAGGCGATGCGGATGGGATTCGCCGCTTACATCGAGAAACCGGTCGTCCCGGAGCAATTCGCCGAAACCGTGATCGGCATTTTGGAACGCTCCGGTGGACCCGCATAAAGACACTGAGCACCGGAGGTCACATCGCGAACATCTGCCGCCTTACAATTGGCGAACTCGTGCGGTTAAGTCACCGCGCCGGAATTGCGCAGTTCTCGACCGTCCGCAAATTCACATACCCTGCACTAACAGCGCACGTTCCAGCGTTGTAACATCGACTAACCCATGTGCGCCATAGATTGCCGGCAGAATCTGCGCGGCGGAGAAGCGGCGGCGTAAGTCGGCTATGCGCATGGTTCCGGCGCGATAGGCGGGAAGATACATGCGGCCCAGCAGTGGATGGCGGCCCCACGCACCGGAGAGCTTATCGGCGCGCTCGGGCGATACCAGATACTCGTGGCGCAACGTATCGGCGACCGAGCCCTGCGCGGCGCGCTCGCCCCAGGTAAGAAACGACGATTGGTTCTTGGCATCGTCCTGCAAGAGAGCCAGCAGCACGCCGATCTGCAAATCCGGGTCGGGCAGTTGATCGACCTCGGTAACTCCGTAAGCCATCAGAATGGCGTTGTTCGCGATGCCTTCGAACAGCGCCGCGGCACGCGTGTTCATGGTCAGCACGGTAGCTTCGAAACCCACTTCGCCGCGGGTGTACAGGTTCTGCAAATAGGCGAACGTTGTGACGTGGCCGGGCACGACTTCGTGACTGACCAGTTGCAGAAACTCCGGCAACGAGGTTTCGAGCGAGGCGTTGATCTCGTAAGTGGCTTCGTATTCCGGGCTGCCATCGGCGCCGCGGGCGCGGCCGATATAATTCATCGACCCGGAAAACCAGGCGTCGCGGATCGGCAGAAACTCGATGTTGGCGCGCGGAACACCTTCGAATTCGGGCGGCAGGTAAGGCACGACGTTGGCCGCGGCAAGCCGGTCGAAGTGGCCAATCACGGCTGCACCGAGCAGGCGGATCGACGCCATCGGGACGCGATGGCGCGCGCGCCAGCCGTCCACGGCTTCGAGCAGATCGCTCGACACGCCAAGCAGCTCCGCCACCCGCTCGCGCTTCTCCACCGGGTCCGATGGCTCCGGCGGCCGGCCGGTCGAGGCCGTCACGCACCGTTCGTACGGAACCGGCGCGCCGCGGCCCAGCACCTCCATCGCCAACTTCCACATGACGTCGAAGCATAGCGCCAGACCCACCAGGTACTCGCCGCGCAGGCCGCCCGATTCGCCGCCGGCGCGCTCGAGTCCTTCGATGGCGCCCGGAATATCGACCTGTGCGAGATAATTGTCGATCGCCGCAACGTCGGGCGATTTCGCCGACACGCCGCCCGAGGCGCGCACCGCCGCAGCCTCAGCAACGGTGTAGGCGTGCGGCAGCGGTCCCCCGCCGAACCAGGAATCGGCAATGAAACGGCCGGTGCCGGAGGCGCACATTACATCGCCGCCCCAGAGTGTGTCGATGCCCAAAATGGCGTTGCCCACCAGATCTTCCAATCGCTCGCTCATGCTCGATTCTCCTTTTGCCCGCGGACGGAACTCAACCACAGATAGGCGCACAGGCCCAGGAACATGGCGCCGGACACGCATTGCGAAACCAGATCGTTCCCATAGAACGGCGTGTGAATCCAGGCTTCCGTGTAGCCGGGAATCAGTCGGCAGGCCGCGCCGAAGACGCCTCCCAGCGCGCCGCCCGCCATCAGGCCGCTGGCAATCACCACGCCGCGCTCGCGCGCCGTCGCGTCGCGCTTCGCAACCAGATGGGCCAGGAACCCGCCCACCAGAGCCGGCGTATTCAGTTCGAGCGGCAGGTACATGCCGAGCGCGAAAATCAGCGCCGGCACGCCCAGCATTTCCATCGAGACCGCAATCGCCGCCCCGGCGCCGAACAACAGGTACGCCACCGGCTGCCGGCTCATGAAGCCCTCCACCAGCGCCTTCATGATCGATGCCTGCGGCGAAGGCAGCACCACCCGCGGATCGCCCGGCACCGCTTCGCCGAACTGGAACGCGCGGGCCAGCATGACGATCGTCAACCCGACCGCCACCGAAGCCGCCAGCACGCCCAGGAACTTCACTTTCTGCTGCGACGCCGGCGTGGAGCCAAGCCAGTAGCCGACTTTGAAATCCGTCACCGCCTGCCCGGAAACCGAGAGCGCCGTGCACACCATCCCGGCCAGCGCCATCACGAAGAACATCCCCGTGGTGCCCGAGAGGCCGAAGCGCAATAGCACGATCGACGAGATGATGATGGTGAGCATGGTCATGCCGGACACCGGATTGCGCGCCGTGGTGGCGATGGCGTTGGCGGCCACGCTGGTGAAGAAGAACGAAAACACGATCGCCAGTACCACGCCGATCAGGATCGCGGCCGGCGCGGTCGAAAGCGTCCCCAGCAGCGCCCCCACCGCGATCGCGCTCACGATCACACCCAGCAGCACCGTCATCACCGTTATGTCGCGGTCCGTGCGTTCGCCCGACGCCGTCTCCCCGGCGCGGAACGTCCGCGCAGCCACGCCGAAGGAGGCGGCCACGATGCGGATCGATTTGACGATGCCGAAGATGCCCGCCGTGGCGATGGCGCCCACGCCGATGAAACGCACATACCCGCGGAAGATCTGCGTGGCCGTCATTTGCGCGATCGGAATCGTGGCCGGGTAAACCGCCGTCGTGTGCTCGCGGCCGATCATCCATACCAGCGGCACCAGCACCAGGTTCGAAAGCACCCCGCCCGCGCACAGGATCATCGAACTGCGCAGGCCCATCACGTAGCCCAGGCCCAGAATGAACCCGATGGCATCGAAGCTCACGGCCACCTTGGCGCGCTCCGCGAGCATCCGCACGGCCGGCACGAATTGGAAGTCCACGTACTCCTTCCAAACATGGAACGTGGTTGCCAGAAAATCGTAGACGCCGGAAATCAGCGTGGCCTGCAATAGCAGTTTGGCTTGCGACCCGCCTTTTTCGCCCGTCACCAGCACTTCGGTGATGGCCGTCGCTTCCGGATAGGGGAACATGCCATGCGTATCGCGCACGAAGTAGCGGCGCAGCGGAATCAGGAACAGAACGCCCAGCGAGCCGCCGGCCACACAGATGCAAATGGTCTGCGCCGGGTGCGGCGCCAGATTCAGGATATAGAGCGCCGGCAGCGTGAACACGGCGCCCGCCACCACCGAGCCGGCCAGGCCGCCAATGCCCGTGATGATGACGTTTTCGAGCACCGTCGAGCGGCGCCGGTAAACGCGCGCCAGGCCGATGGCGAGGATCGAAATGGGGATAGCGGCTTCCATCACCTGCCCCACCTTCAGCCCGGAGTAGGCCGAGGCCACGGTGAACACCACGCACAAAAAAACGCCCCAGCCGATCGAGCGGGGCGTCAATTCGGGGATTCTCTCGGCCGCCGGAACCAGCGGCAGGTAAGTCTCGCCGGGAGCGAGCGGCGTGTAGGCGTTGGCGGGTAGCTGTATAGCCGGCGCGGCGTTTGCCATCGAATCAGCCTCCGGGCGAGCGGTGAACCCGTATACTACTACACTTCATTGAGCCTGGCCGATTCGGGCGGAATCACGCAAAGACCTGCAGAAAACAAGGGCGTTTCGGACCGATTTCAGGAAGCTCCTTCCCGAAATCTTGCCGCCCGGGACATGGGGCGGCGCGCCCGCCACGAGCATAATGCCGTCGCCGGCCCGAATCGGCATGCGTCGCTATAGATTTCCGCTAAAGAACTGGCGCGTCGTCCGATATGTTAGTTGAACCCATGGTGGGCCGGCCTTTCGCCTGGCGAAGACTGCCGACGCTATCGGTAGTGGAAATGTTTTTTGGACGGCGGGCTCGGGACATCCTTCCCGCCGCTCCCAGGCGCTCCATGCCCCGCTCTTGGATGGAGACGTGGGCTGGCACAAGTCGTACCGGCGGCGCCCTTCCGGCGGCCGGGCGGATTTCCGCGCGGGGCATTGTCTCCTTGTGGTGTCCCGTAGCTCCACGGTTGACCCGGGAGCAGCGGCCGGCTGCGATTTCCGCCTGGGTTTGTCGCTCCTGGTGTCGGAGGCCGGGGCGGCACTGGCCGCGGCGGTTCGTAGCCGCCGCGGCCGACTTGTTCTTGCTGTCAATGGCCAGAGGTGCGTGTTGGCGCAAGTCGCGGCACGGCAGCGCACCAAGTGCAAGCATTACATGTATTGGAACCACCGCTTCGCGATCGTCGTCAGTCTGATTTGGGCGGCGCTGGTGACTGCCAGTTTCCTGCTGCTGGCGGGAGCTCCCGTCCGCCATCGCACACCCGCCGTTCCCGCCGGTCGCCCCCATCGCACGGCAACCCTACCCGTCGGATACTAAACGCCCGAGCCCCCGGCGCGTGTTGCCCGCGACCGGCGCCATGAGCTATAGTCGAGCTTCGAGAGCGCCGGGGGATGGAGCGTCACCTGTGACCGTTCCGGGCGGCCGGCTCCGACAAGCTCCCGCCATTGGGCCGGGGGTTTCCTCACTTTTCAACCAGGTTTGCCGTTCATTCACAAAGCACAAGGAGTCATACAATGACCAAAATCGTTAGCGTGGTGGGTCGCGAGATCCTCGATTCCCGCGGGAATCCTACAGTCGAAGCAGAGGTGGAGCTGGCGTGCGGCGCAATCGGCGTGGCAGCGGTTCCTTCCGGAGCGTCCACGGGAGAAAAGGAAGCCGCCGAACTGCGCGACGGCGATAAGAAGCGCTACGGCGGCAAGGGCTGCACCAAGGCCGCCGGCCACATCAACAAGGAAGTGGCCGAAGCCGTCGAAGGCCTCGATGCGACCAGCCAGCGCGCCGTCGACCAAGCCATGATCGATGCCGACGGAACCCCCAACAAGGGTAACTTCGGCGCCAACGCCATTCTCGCCGTTTCCATGGCCACCGCGCGCGCGGCGGCTGAAGCCCACTCGCTTCCGCTCTACCGCTACCTGGGCGGCGTCAACGCGTCTCTACTGCCGGTCCCCTGCCTGAACGTGATCAACGGCGGCAAGCACGCCGATAACACGGTCGACTTCCAGGAGTTCATGATCGCGCCGCACCACGCCTCGAGCTTCGCCGAGTCGATCCGCATGGGCATCGAGACCTTCCACGCATTAAAGAAGGTGCTCCACGCCAAGGGATACTCGACCGCCGTGGGCGACGAAGGCGGCTTCGCTCCCGACCTGAAATCGAACGACGAAGCGGTCGAGGTGATTCTCGAAGCCATCACCAAGGCCGGCTACAAGCCCTCCGAGGATATCTCGATTTGCCTCGACCCGGCCGCCAGCGAGATGTGGGAGAACGGCAAGTACGTGCTGTTCAAATCGAGCAAGAAGGCGCTCAGTTCCGACGAACTCATCAAGCTCTGGGAGTCGTGGGTCAAGCAATACCCGATCATCTCGATTGAAGACGGCATGGGCGAGAACGATTGGGATGGCTGGCGCAAGATGACGGACGCGCTGGGCTCCAAGATCGAGCTGGTGGGCGACGATATCTTCTGCACCAACCCGCAAATCCTGCAACAGGGCATCGACAAGGGCATCGCCAACGCCGTTCTCATCAAGCTGAACCAGATCGGCACGGTGACCGAAACGCTCGACACCATCGAGCTGGCGACGCGCAATAATTACCGCAGCTTCGTCTCGCACCGTTCGGGCGAGACGGAGGACACCTTCATCGCCGACCTGACCGTGGCGACCAGCGCCGGCCACATCAAGACCGGTTCCGGCTGCCGCAGCGAGCGCGTCGCGAAGTTCAACCAGTTCCTGCGCATTGAAGAGCGCCTGCAGGGCCGTTCCCGCTTTGCCGGCCGCAAAGCCTTCCAGCGCTAATCGCCGCGCCAGCGAAGTAATCCGTGGCGCGCGCGTTCCCGCGCGCGCCACGTTCATTTCCCCTCAGCAATCCCCCAAGGCTAATCCCCATCGCTGTCAGTTCCCGTAGCTTGTCCGATTGCGGTAAACCAAGTCGTCGCTCGCCGCCCTTGGTCCCTCGCAAAGCCCCGTTCCTTTTGGAGGGCTGTTGCGGGCCATCGGCGCGACCCCACACCACGTTCCGGCAGGTCTACGTGGTACCCGCGGCAGTTTCTAGGGCAGATACGCGCCCGCAAACAAGGGTTCGCCTGATTCGTTTTGAGGAATAGCGCGGTTTCACTCTGAAGTTTCCCACCCACCCACCGATATGATTCATGTACCCAGGCATTCAGCGTGGGTAAACATAAGGAGAAAAGTTCGCGTATGTCTCAATCTCGTTCTCTGAAGGTGCTCCTTGCGATACTCGCGCTGGTTATCTGCACGGGTACAATGCAAGCGGCAGCCGTACTTTCGGGCCCGGCGGGTATCGCATTAGTCTGCGACACCGCAACCGGGGCCGCAGTGGTGAACGTCCCCATCGCACTCGTGTCCGGGACCACCGCGCTTCTAACTAAGGTCACCTCCTCGGCTGGCCTGGCGGCCGTGCTTACGTCGGGAATCCCCACCTCCGGTGGCCCGGTCGTGATTACTGCGACCGACATCAGCGCCGGGCGGAATGTCACCTCGACCACGGCCACGGTGGCGTCCACTTTCAGTTTCTCGATCGCGCCCGGTTGCATGGGCACGCTCCCCGTTACGACCGCTCCCAATACCGGGCTGACGTTTACGCCGTCAACCGGCCAGGCTCTCTTCATTCCGGTGACCATGACCATCACCACCAGCAACGGTTCCGCACTGGTGCCGTCGCCCAGTTCGCTCTCGTTCACCTGCAATAAGACCACTGGCGCCGTTACTGCGGCGCAACCAGTTGCCGTCACCTCGGCGGCGACGGGTGGCACGCCCTTCACGATCGGCAGCTTGGCCGCCGTTTCGACCTGGCTCGCCGTATCGCCGGGCGGCCTTGCCAACGCCAGCGCTATCAATTTAACCGTGACGGTCACCGGCGGAGCCGGCGCCGGTTGTGCCTTGCTCGCAGCCGGAACAACCACGTTTAACATTCCCTTGTTGAGCGGTCCGGCCACCGCCCAGGTTACCAAGATCGTTCCGGTAACCCTCATCGTCGGCCCCACCAGCCCGATCATACCGGGCTCCACGTCGGTCGCGCTCACCTACGCCCAGGGCAGTGCGTCCGGCACTTGGGTATCGGTCGTCGTCGGCCTGACATCGGCTCCTTCCGGTGTGTACGTTGCAGTGGATGGGAACACGGTCCCCAGTTGGCTCTCCGTGACGCCGTCCACGACTAACACCCCTCTTAACCTCACCTTCCTGCCGGGCACCGGTGTTGCGGCACTGAACCGCGGCAACTACACCGCGAACGTTCACCTCAAGGTCTCCGGCTATCTGGACTATGTCCTTCCGGTCACCATCCAGGTGAACAGCGCGGCAGCCACCTTGTCGCTTCTGCAAAACGCCTCGTCGACTCTGGTCATGACCGCGGCGAACACTTACACGGAGAATCTCAACTGGACGGTCGGCAACTCTAGCTATCCGTCGTTCGCGCTGACCCCGGTTTCGAGCGATACGCCGATCGCGTTCTCGGTCGCCACCTCGGGCGCATTGCTGCCGGTTACTAGCACGACCCAGGGATTGGCCTATAACTTCGGCAGCCCGTTCACAGTGTCCTTTCCGATCTCGATCTTCGCAACCCTGGTGCCGAGCACCACCGCCCAACTGGGACAAGTCGTAGTCACCGGCGGCGGCGCCACGATCACCGTCAATATCAAGCTGTATGTCAACCCGCCCGCGGCAACCATCAGCACCCTCACGCCGTCGGTCCTGCCGACTTCCGCGTCCGGGGTAGCTCCGTTCACCGTCGTCATCTACGGTTCCGGATTCGTCACCGGTGCCGGCGCAACCGTCGCTGGTGTCGTCCCCAGCGCTGGAGTCCTCGTGGTGGATCCCAACATCGCGACATTCGTGCAAGACACCAAGACCATCGTGCTGACCATTACCGTGCCAACCGGCCCGGACCCATACCTGCCGTTCAACCTGGCGGTCTCGAGCTCGGTGATCATCGGCGTCTGCAATCCGCAGGTCGGCGGCACCATCTGCTCCTCACCCGGAGCGGGAGGCACGGCTATTCTCACCATCGGCATCAATCCGATCATCTCGGCGGTCACCAGCGCTTCCTCGTATATTGAGGCCTCGGCGCCCATCCTGCCGATCATCGCTCCCTACGACATCCTGACAATCTTCGGGACCAACTTCTGCGTTTCGGCCGCCACCGGCTGTGTCGCGGGATCCACCAACGCGCTTCTGTACGGAGCGACGAATACAACTACGTTCGCCTATCCGACCACGCTCAGTCCCGATGCGGCAGGCGTCACGCAGCGCAACCTCACCGTGAACTTCTATCAGCACGGCACCACGACGTTGATCGCCGCCGCCCCGCTGCTGTTCGCCACTAACAACCAGATCAACCTGATGGCGCCATCGGCGCTGGCCGCCAAGGCAGGTTCCACGGTCGACGTCGTCGTCAGCTTCGGCTACGGCGTCTCCCCCGCTGCTACCCTGCTCAAGAGCCAAGCCTACACCGTGAACGTCGCCGCAACCGACCCTGGCGTCTTCACCATCGGTGGCGACGGACAGGGCGATGCGGCGGCTCTGGCCAACGCGAACTACGCCTTGATCGCTCAGGCCGCCCCGGGCATCGTACGCACCACGGCGACCAACTCGGACATCGTCGACCTCTATGTGACAGGCCTCGGTGTGCCCGACAGCACTTATGCCGGAGTTGACGTTGGAACTGGAGCCTCCAAGAACTGTATGCCGGCAGCCACCTATTGGGCCAACGACACAGGCACGACCTCCGACGACGGGCTCGTCATCGTACCCAGCTTCTTCAGCGCGGGCGCAATTCAGCCGTGCTTCCTGCTTGCCGGCGCCAACATCCCCACGGTTTCGATCGGCGGCCAGCCTGCCGTCGTACTGTTTGCCGGCTGGGTGCAGGGCGCAGTGGCCGGACTGTACCAGATTAACGTGCAGCTCCCCAGCGCAGTCCCAACCCTGCCCGGCGGCGCCGCCGCCTTCACTTATGCGACAACCAACCCCGTCGGCAACGCCGTGGGGAACGCCCCGGCCACCGGCGTGGTCGCTCTGCCAGTCTTTGTTACCGCCGGTGGGAAAGCCAGCCAGGCTGGCGCCGCCGTTTGGGTCGAACAGAGCCTGCTGGCGACCGTTACCTGCGCCACTGGTGGCATGTTGACCAGTCCCGCTTTCGTTGCCAGCAACCCCGTTTACACGGTCACGATCGGACACGGGGTAACTCTGCCGCTGGCTGCGAATGCAGTCACGGTGGTGGGAACCCAGGGAGCCGCTGCGGGCCCGGTTTACTCATTCGCCGCTACAGCCCCCGGTACGGTGAACGGTCTCACGATCAGTGCGTTCCCGGACGACCTTGCAGTTGACGGGACTACGGGAATCCTCTCCGGCACTCCGACAATCGGCTCGGCCGGACTCAACATCGGAGTCACGGTCACCGACGCCACCAGCGGCTTTGTCGGCAACGTGATCATCACCCTCAACGTAACCTAAAACTCGACTGACCTCGATTCATCGCATCACAACCTCGGCGGCGGGAGACAAAACTCCCGCCGCCTTTTCTTCTTCGCGCTTCTCTCGCAACCCTCCCCAACCCTCCGCATCGCCATTTTCCACTGCGTTATTGATAAGCTGAGAGCACATGCGACTGCTGGTGGTCGAGGACGAAAAACGCATCGCCGATTTCCTCTGCCGGGGCCTCGAAGGCGCCGGCTATGCCGTGGATGCGGCGGGCAACGGTGAGGAGGCGCTCGAACGCACCCACTCGACCGACTACGACCTGGTGGTTCTCGACCTGATGCTGCCCGACATGGACGGCTTGACGGTGCTCGAAAGAATCCGCCGCGCCAAGGCCGGCCCGCCGGTGCTGATCCTCAGCGCGCGCGGTTCGCTCGACGACCGCGTCAAGGGCCTCGAGACCGGCGCCGACGATTACCTGGTCAAGCCGTTCGCCTTCGTCGAATTGCTGGCGCGCGTCCGCGCCCTGCTGCGGCGCGGCCAGCCCACCATCGAGAAGTTGCAGGTGGCCGACCTGTCCGTCGATTGCATCCGCCGCAAGGTCACGCGCGCGGGCGAGACCATCGACCTGGCCCCCAAGGAGTTCGGCATTCTCGAATACATGATGCGCAACCGCGGCCGCCCGCTCAGCCGCACCATGATCGTCGAGCACGTCTGGGACATGGATTACGACGGGTTGACCAACATCGTCGACGTCTACATTCGCCACCTGCGCAGCAAGATCGACGACCGCTTCGCGCAGAAGCTGATCCAGACTGTGCGCGGCATCGGCTACATGATCGAGGCTCCCGAAAAGCCCGTGGAACCGGCGCCCGAAGCGATCTCCGAACGGCAGGAGTAACATGCGATTGCGCGCGCGCGACCTCTACCGGCTCGCCCGCGACGTCCGGCGCGCCTCGCGCGGACTGCGCTTCCGCCTCACCGCGACCTATGCCGCACTCTTCGTCCTGATGCTGGTGGGCGCCGTGTGGCTGGCCCGCGCCCAGCTCGCCGGCAGCCTCGAAACGCTCGCCACCGATTCGCTCGACGAGGACTGGACCGCGCTCAAGGGCAACATTCTGCGCATCGAACGCAATCCCGACTCGGGCGCCTACGAAGCCTACTGGTATTACGATAAGGACGATCCCGACGAAACCACGGTCGTGCTCGACATCAAGAAGGTCCTGCTCATTACCGACAGCGCCGGCAAGGTGATCGAGGACCACGAAACCGAGGCGCCCGCCGTATCCACCGTCTACCAGGGCCTGCCGCAGGACACCCCCGCCCAGATTCAGGCGCGCGTGCGCCAGTGGGTGACCGCTCACAAACCCGGCCAGGCCGGCAAGCCGTTCTGGATGCAGAAGCGCGACCACGCCGGAAAGCTATTTCAGATTCGCGCCGCCGTGATGTGGGACGAGAAGCGGCACGATCCGTTCTACGTCGAGCTGGGGACCTCGCTCGCCAAGAACGAAGAGATCCTGCGGCGGTATTCGGTGATGACGTTCGCCGGCGTCATTCCTTGCGCGACGCTGCTCGGCTGGCTGGTCGGCTGGCTGGTGGCCGGCCGCGCGCTCACTCCCGTGCGCGACGTCGCACAGACCGCGCAGCGGATTACCGGCTCCAACCTCGGGCTGCGCATTCCGTCGCGCCATTCCGGCGACGAGCTCGACTATCTGATCCTCACCTTCAATCGCATGATCGAGCGGCTGGAGGCCAGTTTCGGCCAGATGAAGCAGTTTTCCGCCGACGTTTCGCACGAGCTGCGCACGCCCATCACCGCCATTCGCGGCCAACTCGAAGTAGCGTTGATGACGGCCGGAACCACCGATCAATATCGCGAAGCCATGTTCAACGCGCTGCAGGATATTGACCGCCTCTCGCAAATCGTGCGTGCGCTGCTGCTGCTCTCGCAGGCCGAAAGCGGGCAACTGGCGCTGGCGAGAGCGCGTCTCGACCTCGGCCTCGTGCTCGAAGACCTGGCCGAGCAGTTCCAGATCCCCGCCGAGGGCGCCGGCGTGCAACTTACCGCGCAGTGCGCGGCGGGCTGTTTTATCGACGCCGACCGCGTCCAGATCGAGCGCATGATCACCAACCTGCTCTCTAACGCCCTCAAGTTCACCCCCGTCGGCGGCGCCATACGGCTGAGCGCGCGGCCGCTCGACGCGAGCGTCGAGCTGGTGGTCGAAGACACCGGCCGCGGCATCGCCGCCCAGCACCTGCCGCACATCTTCGACCGCTTCTACCGGGTTCCCGGTTCGGGCACGGCGCCGGCTCCCGAACAGGGCCTGGGGCTGGGCTTGAGCTTCGTCGCCTGGATCGTCCGGGCGCACGACGGCGTCATCGACGTCGAAAGCACACCCGGCAAAGGAACCCGCTTCACCATTAAGCTTCCCGCCGTCGGCGCCGCCGCCCTGCCCGAACTGGCCGCGCCAGCAACCGATTTGGCGTAGTGATAAGATCAACGGTCCATGCTGATGCTTGCTTCGGTTCTCGGCCTTCTGATCTACGGCATCGTCGCCGCTACGTGGGGGACGCTCAATCCCACACTCGGGTTTACCGACTCGCAAACCGGCGCCATCGCCGCCGCCAACGCCATCGGCCTGGTGGTCGCCTCCATCTCGGTCGGCCCGCTGATCGACCTCAAGGGCAAGAAGGTCGCGCTCGTCGGCGGCCTGGCGCTGATCTCGACCTCGTTCTGGTTGCTGCCCCTGGCCGGCCACGATTTCACCCTGGTCCTGGCGGCGCTGGCGATGCTCGGCCTCGGCGGAGGCATCGTCGTCACCGGCGCCAACACGCTCGTTTCCGATGTCTCCGAATCGCGCCGCGGCAGCATGCTGAACATCCTGAATCTCTTCTTCGGGCTGGGCGGGTTGATCACCCCGTTCGTCACCGCCAACATCCTCGGCGGCAGCGCCGTGCGTATGTGCTACGTCGCCGCCGTGCTGGCCAGCGTGGCGCTGCTCATCAATTTCTTCACGCCGATGCCGAAGCCCACCGGCGAGCGCGGTTTCAAAGCCTCCGAAATCGGCGCCGTGGTGGGCCGTCCCGCGCTGTACATGCTCTCGCTGTTCCTGTTCCTCTACGTCGCCTGCGAAATGGGCGTCTGGAACTGGCTGGCCCGCTATCTGACCGAAGTGCGTGGGCTGGACAGATCCACCGCGCTCAACATCCTCGCCCTCGGTTTCGCGCTGGGGTTGATGGTGGGACGCCTCGCCATCTCGCGAATCCTGCTGAAAGCATCCGCGCTCTCGGTGACGCTGGGCGCGTCGGTCGCCATGGCCATCGCGACCTTCGCCATGTTGCAGGTCTCGAGCCCGTCGGCCGCCTGGGTGGTCGTCTTCTGCGCCGGCCTCGCCATGGCCCCCGTCTTTCCCACCACGCTCGCCCTGGTCGGCGATGCGTTTCCGCGCATGACGGCCACCGCCATGGGCATCGTCCTCACCAGCGGCTGGGTCGGCCTCGCCGTCAGCAGCCGCATCATCGGCAGCTTTGCCCACCTCGAAACCGCGCTGCTGCTGCTGCCCGGCTTCTCGGTGGTCATGATCCTGGTGAACCTCGCGCTGCGCCCGCTCTTGCGGAAGCCCGCATAGATGGGGCATGCTTTAGCTTGCCAACGCCCCTGCATAGCGGAAACACCCTGCCAGCCCGGCGGCTGCTATGCTGTTGATTGCTTATGGAACTGAAAACAGTGCCGCTCGAAATACCCGACGGCGTGAACCTGATCCTCGGGCAAACCCACTTCATCAAGACCGTCGAGGACGTCTACGAAGCCATCGTCACCAGCGTCCCGCAGATGAAGTTCGGCATCGCCTTCAATGAAGCGTCCGGCCCCTGCCTGACGCGCGCCGATGGCAACGACGACGAACTCGTGAAACTCTCGGTCCGCAACGCCACCGCCGTCGCCGCCGGCCACATCTTCGTCGTCGCGATGCGCGATGGCTACCCCATCAACGTGCTGGGCCGCATTCGGGAAGTCCCGGAGGTCTGCAACATCTACTGCGCCACCGCCAACGCGGCCGAAGTCGTGGTAGCGGAGACCCCGCTCGGCCGCGGCGTGATGGGCGTCATCGACGGCTCCAGCCCCAAGGGCGTCGAAAACGCCGAAGATGTCGAACACCGTCGCGCTTTCCTGCGCATGATCGGCTACAAGCGTTAGAACAAGGTGGGGCAGGCGCCCCGGTTTTCGGGTTCGTTCCGGGTTTCGCCTGCCAACGGCCCGTCTGGCACGGCGGGACAGCCGCTGCCGCCAGCCCACTCTTCTAGAACGTCAGCCTGGTCTGAAACTCGATGCGCCGGTTGTTGGCCGTCGATCCCGCCATGCCGCCACCGCCCGGGAACCCGCCGCCGAAACCCGTATTCACGCTGGTCGCCTGCAGGAAGTAGGGCGATGTAATCACGCCTTGGTATCCGCCCGGATTGAAGTGGTTCAGGATGTTGGTGAAGTTCGCGCCCAGCGTCAGGTTGAAGCGATGCGGCGTCGTCTCGCCGGACATGCCGCGTCCGCCGCCCCTCATGCCGCCCGGCCCACCACCGCCCGGAGGAGGTCCGCCGCCCCCAGGCCCACCGGGTCCGCCCCAGCCGCCGCCGCTTTGCGCCTGGCTGGTCCGCTCCGGACCGAAACCGAAGACCCGGTAGATCCGCAGATTCACCGACACCAGGCCCGGCATCGTCAGGTAATTCCGCGGCACCAGGCTGGCCGGATTCGCCACATTGTAGGAGGTCGTGAAATTGCCCGCCGGCGAGCAGACCACGTCGCCCTCGAGCACCACACCCGTGGCGCCCGCGCATGAGCCGGCCGGGGCAAAGGCCGCCCGCGCGTTGGTATACGTGGTGCCGTATAGGTCCGTCCCCGCCAGCACATCGTACGGCGCCCCCGACCGCACCGCGACAAACGGCGCCACCTTGATATTCTTCGGCCCCGTCACCGATCCCACCAGCATGAAGTTGTTCCGCCGGTCTAAACTGGAGCGTCCATAATCCAGCCGGAAGTCGTATGGATCGGTCGGCGTGCCCGGCAGATCGTTCGCGTAGGTCAGCGAATAATTCCCGAACAACGAAACCCGCCGGCTGAAACGCGTGTTGAAGTTGAACATCAGCATCCGCTGCCGCATGTACCCGCCGGATTCGTATTCGAAAATGTTGCCCGCGCCGTAGCCATACGGAAACACGCCGTTCGCTGCGCTCAGCGGCTGGAGCGGATTGTAAGTCCCCGGCTCGGGCGAATTGATCGGCACCGTCTGCGCCAGGTGCTCGGAGCGGTTGTAGGTGTAAAATATCGAGCCCGTTGTGTTGTGCGGCAGTTGCCGCTCCACGCCAAGCGCAAACTGCATGCTGTAACCGGCGCGCAGCTTCGGGTCCACCACGTACTTCGTGATCTCTCCCGTGCTCAGGCTGGAAAGCGACGGAACGCTGCCCGCGTAAAACGCCGGATTGTACACCGTGTACTGGAGCTGGTTCACGCCATTGTCGAGAAAGGCGTTTTCGAAGTTGCCCACGCCGACGCGGTCGTAGAACATACCCAGCCCGCCGCGCAGCACCGTCTTCGGCGTCGCCCCCTTCTTGGCCGCGCCGGGCGCCCAAGCGAATCCCAGCCGCGGCGCCACGTCGCTGTGGTCGCTCTCGAGCGTTTGCAATTCGTAGCGCAATCCCAGGCTCAGCGTCAGATTCGGTTTCACCTTCCAATCGTCCTGGAAGTAGGGTGAGCCGTCCCACCGCTCCGCGCTTACGTAGGCGAGCCCGGTCTTCACCGAATACCGCGACGGGCCTCCGCCCAGCGCCTGTATCTGCGCCGCCGTCAACCCATCCTGCTGCAGCGCGAGAAAGCGCGTGTATTGCTGAATAGAGGTCAGGTTCTCGGTGACCGGATTGCCGTCGGCACCGGTTTCGACCGTGTTCGCGGCCGTCAGCACCGGCGCCAAACCGCCCAGAAAACTGAACGAGCCGTTGAACCCGGAGGGAGAATCGTCCTGGTCGCTATCGCGCCGCACGCGCCCGCCCACTTTGATCGTGTGCGTTCCGTGCGAGATCAACGTGAAGTTGGTCAGCTCGAAATGGTGGCCGATGTCGTGCGCATTGCCGACCCCGTTGCCACCCGTTACGAACGCGCCCGCCACATTGATCGACGGAATCTCGTTGCCTGCCGACGCATTGTAATTGCGAGAGAATTGGAACCGCGTTTCGTTCACCACGTGCGGGCCCAGCACCGAATCCTCCGTAATCATCAGGTTCTGCCCATTGCCGCTCGAGTTGTAAGCCAGAGCGTTCGTGTACGGCGGCGGCAGATTGGTGCCGCCCAGGCCGGCGTTGTCCCGCGAATTGAACCGCTCCTCGAACCGCACCGTCAAGGTATTGTTCTTGTTCAACTGGTAGTCGATGCGCGGCGACAGCGTGGTGAATGTCGAAGGAACCACTACCGACGTCCCCACCGCTACCTGCTCGAGCGTGGTTGGGTCCACATAGGTAGCGTGCGTGATCGAGTTATCCGTGATATCGCGCCGGTTGAAGTCCAGGAAGAACGAAGTCTTCTTGTTCAGACTGCCGCCCAGATTGGCGCCAATCATGCGGTTCGAATAATCCGGCTTGTTCGCCGCCAGCGGATTGCGCGAATCGAAAACCGCATTGGAATCGTTCAACATCAGCGAGCCGTGCAGCTTGTCCGTGCCCGGCTTGGTGAGGATCTCGATGCGGCCGAAGCCCAGCCGGTCGAATTCCGCCGCAAACGGATTCTGGTTGACGCGAATCTCGCGAATCGTATCCTTCGGCGGCAGTTGGCCGCCGCTGAAGCCGTCGATGTAGATCTGCCCGCCGTTGGGACCCGCGCCCGGCCCGGCCAGCGCCTGCAGCGCATCGGACAAATCGTCCGGATCGTCCGGCAGCGCCTCCAGGTCTTCTCCCTTGAGCACGATCGCGGTCGCGTTGTTGTCGGCCTCCACACTCACCGTCGGCCCCGCTTCGGCCATCACGGTTACTTCCTGTTTCTCCGCACTCACCGCCAGCTTGATCGACAATTGCAGCTGCGCGCCGGCGCCCACGTTCACCGCCTTCGAAAAAGCCGCAAAGCCCGGATACTGCGCCGACACGGTGTACAGCCCGGGTGCCAGGCCTGCCACGGAAAACGTGCCGTCGGCCTGCGTCTGCGCCGTCTTGACGACGCCCGCGCCCGCCACCGTCACCGTCGTGGCCGGGATCACCGCGCCCGAATCGTCCATCAGGACGCCGCGCACGCCGCCCGTCCCCGTCTGCGCCGGTAGCCCGATGGCCCCCAGCAGCGCCACTAGAAAAAGGAAAAATGTCACTCGTGTTCTTGCCATGCCGCCTCTGTTTTGTCTTCTTGCAGCGGAGCATCCGTGGTGCGCCCACCACCCGCCGAAGTTCGTTCCGTTGCCCCTCGTGCCAACCGCTACCGTAACGGAGCGGTTCCCCAATAGCGCACAATGCCGCCGCGACGAGCGCTAATTCCCTTCCGCTCCCTCGCCGCCACCCAGATTCCAGCCGCCCATGATGTCGCGCGTCGAGTTGGGCGACGCGGTCAACAGCGCCTCCACCCCGGCCAGCATCATGATGCCGGTCAGGTGCGTCCCGTCGGTGCCTTCGGTGGTCGATACCATGATCGCGTCCCCGCGCTTCAACTCCGTCAACGGCAACGCTGGCAGCCGGTCCAGCATCTGTTTTAGGTCTCCACCGCGCCCGCCATTGCCGCCCGGCCCACCGTAGCCGCCGCCCGCGCCCGCCGCCGCACCCTGCCCTGGCGCCGCACCCTGCCCTGGCGCCGCATTCCCGCCGCCGACCCGCTGCCCGGCCGCCGCTCCCGCTCCCGCCGCGGCTGTGTAGCGTCGCGCCATGAACGCCGCCATCTGTTCCGGCAGCTTGCGAATCACCGTGTCCGGCGTGATCTTCAGCACCTGCACCACCGGCTTCTTCGTCGCCAGGTTCTTCACCGTCAACGTGCCGCCCGCCGCATCCACCGCGTCGACGATCGCCGCAATCTGCCGGAACGAACCGTAAACCACTTTTTCCGCCGCGATCGCCGTTCCCTCTGCATTCTTATCGCCCAAAACGTGCAGTTCGTCGCCCACCCGGATCTCGGCCAGCGTTCCCGCCTTGGCATCGGCCAGCTTCGCCGAATCCGGCGCATAGCGCAGCAACCCGGTGGCCGGCGCCGTTTGCACCGTGTACTGGCCGCGCCCCGCCTTGATGGCGATCGTCTTCGCCGCCGCGTTCACTTCGGTGACGATTCCCGTCGTCCCCCGCTTCTGCCAGTCTTGCTGTTCCTTCGCGTGAATCTCGGCCACGTCCGCCTTGCTCATCACGTACACCGTGCGCGCCTCGAACACCTTCCCATCGGCCCCAGCCTGCCCAATCGCCGCCACCCGGTCGCCCGCCGCGATGTCGGCCAAACCGATTGGCGTCGCCTTCTTCGTGTCCGTCTCGCCGGGAGGCAGACGCCGCAGAAACGACTTCTCGCCCACGGTCACGGTCGCCTGATCGCCCTTGTCCGTCTGCAACTCGATCCGCCCGCCGGCCATGTCCACACGGATCACCGTTCCCGTCACGCGCGCTCTCACGGGAGCCGCCGCCGTTGGTGCCTGCGCGTATGCACCCGCCCAGAACGACATAGCTAGAGCCGTAACTGTCAGTAATTTCATCGCTTTGATCGACACTTGGAAGGTTCCAAAGTTGAGGGCGTCGCTGCCCTAACGAAGGTTACACGCGCGGGGAGTGGGTGGTGAGGCGGACTACAACAACGCAAAAGCCGCGCACAGCTTTCGGCTGCGCGCGGCTCTTGAACAATCCCAACTGAAGATGAAACGAAAACTAGCTGGTCTTCTTCGCGTCGGTGGCGGTGGTGGCCTTCGTCTTGGCAGCCTTCGTGGCCTTTGCCTTGGTGGCCTTGGTGGCCTTGGTGGCGGTGGTGGCNNTCTTCATTTTGTGCGGTTCTCCTTTAAAGGTGGTGGACGATTTACCTCGTCCTGAAGCCATCATAGCCTCTCACACATGAACCCGACCTTAAACGCAAATTAAAACGCGTTCATGTGTGACTCAGTTTCAGACAAACAGAGCCGCGACAGCCAGAAAGCTGCGTCGCGGCTCTGTTTGCAACTCGCGAAGATCGCTCTCCTACGTGGTCGTCTTCTGTTCTACGGTCTCTTTCTTTATCGTCTTCTTTTCCACGGTCTTGTTTCCTTTGGCCTTCTTCTTGACGGTCTCTTTCACCGTGGTTTGGGTGGTCGCCGCATCATCGGCGAGAACAACCGTAACGGTGCTTCCGATAAAGGCCAAGCCGAGCATCAGACTCATCAACCTCTTCATTTTCGCCACTCTCCTTTAGCGGGTTGTGTCAGAAACCCCCGCCCGATGCATATATTAGGCGCATCTGAGCGGAACGGCGGAACAAATCGCGATAAACAATAATTAAAATACCTTAAGATCCGGATTACAGCTCCTCGCGGGCAGCTCCAGATCTCGTTTATGTTTTATTTTCAATTATTTAGCTCAAGAAGCCGCAGACGGAAAAGGAGCCGCGACAGCGCAAAGGCTGCATCGCGGCTCTTTTCTAACAACCTTCAGAGAGGTGCGTCTTTCCGCGCAATCTACTTTGCGTCGGTGGCTTTCTTCTCGTCGGTGGCCTTGGCTGCTGTGGTCGCCTTCTTGGCAGTGGTCTTCTTCGCCGCCGTCTTGGTGGTGTCCTTAGCGGCTGCGGCATCGTCAGCGAGAGCAACGGTCGCGGTGCAGCCCATGAAAGCCAGACCAAGCATAAGACTCATCAACTTCTTCATTCTTCCCATTCTCCTTTGGAGGTTGGACGGG
Source organism: Bryobacterales bacterium (assembly GCA_003157745.1). Classification (GTDB taxonomy): domain Bacteria; phylum Acidobacteriota; class Terriglobia; order Bryobacterales; family Bryobacteraceae; genus Bog-375. Next base: position 26,315 of record PMKM01000216.1, read on the forward strand.
CAAAACCCGTCTGGGGCTTATAATAGCCACCTGCGGAACCGATGGCGTCCGAATAATGATTAAAATACCTTAAGATCCGGATCGCGCCTCAGTGATGTCCCGGTTCACCTCCGTTGCCGCCCTGCGCAATTGCGCCCATCCAGATTTCCTTTCAATCGTTTAACGTAAACCCAGCGCGCCTGCGCCCGGCCCGGCCGACCTCCCGCCTGCTAGATTCGAATCGAGATGAAGAAGTCGGATATCGCGAAACGGATGGCGCGGCAGTCCAGGACCAGCGTCGGCGAGGCCGCCGACTGCCTCGACCGCCTGGTGCAGGAGATCGTCGCCGGCCTCCGCCACGGCCAGGACGCCACCCTGCCCGGTCTTGGAAAGCTCACCGTCAGGCCCAATGGCGACCTGACCATCGATCGCGAAGGACCCCCCCGCCGTGATTGACTCTCCCCTGCTCGAACTGTTCTCGCGCGCCGTACTGGCCAGCCTGGCCGAGGGCAGGTCGGTCGATATCGACGGGCTGGGCACCTTCTATCCCCATCCCGCCCTCGGGTTCCGTTTCGTCCCGCACTCGCACCCCGGCATCTTCATCGCCTATGCCGCCGAGGACCAGGACGCCGCCGCCGCCCTCTACCTGGCCTTCCAGCGCGCCGGCTTCAAACCCTGGATGGACAGTAAGAAACTGCTGCCGGGGCAGAACTGGGCGCGCGCGCTCGAGGCCGCCATCGAGACCTCGGATTTCTGCGTGCCGTGCTTTTCCTCGCGCTCGGTCGACAAACGCGGCGGATTCCAGGCCGAGATCCGCTACGCGCTCGATTGCGCGCGCCGCGTCCCGCTCGAGGAAATCTTCCTGGTCCCCGTGCGCCTGGACGCCTGCCGCGTGCCCCGTTCCGTGCAGCGCGAGTGGCAGTACGTGGATCTCTTTCCCGATTGGACCGCTGGCGTCGCCCGCGTCGTCTCCACCGTCCGCGCCGAATGGGACCTGCGTGGCGACCGCCGCTTTCTGGCCCGCTAATCGCGCACTCCCCGCCCTTCGCCCCCGTTGCACACGCACTCGTGCCGACGCACAGCGCCTGATGCACGAGCCTGCGCCAGCAAAAGTCCCAACCCTACTCGTCAGACCGCCCGGCAGCCACGCTGGCCGCTCGGGCGCCCGCCGTCAGCCCTTCCGCTCCAGCACCGTCACCTCCGCCGCCCCGCCGATAATCGCCCGTTCCGCCATACCCAGGAACATCCCGTGCTCCATCACGCCCACCGTCCGGTCGAGCGCCAGCGCCAGTTCCTCGGCCGAGCCGAATCCCTGGAAGCCCGCGTCCACGATGTAATGCCCGCCGTCGGAGACGAACGGCTTGCCATCGGCGCCCAGGCGCATCTTGAATTCGCCGCCCATCGCGCGCAGCCGCCGCGCCGTCGATTCCCAACCGAACGGCGCGATCTCAATCGGAATCGGGCCTTCGTGAATGCGCAGCCGCTCCACAACCTTGCTCGGATCCGCCACGATCACCAGCCGCGCCGTCGCGCTGGCCACGATCTTCTCCCGCAATAGCGCGCCGCCCAGGCCCTTCACCAGGTGCAGCGTGCCGCGTTCCACTTCGTCCGCGCCATCGATCGTCAGGTCGATCCGTTCGTGCTGCGCCAGGTCCGAAAGCGGAATGCCCAGCTCGCGCGCCAGCGCCGCCGTCTTCTCCGAGGTCGGAATGCCGATGATCTTGAGGCCCTCCGCCACCCGCCGTCCCAACACGCGCACCGCCAGCGCCGCCGTGCTGCCGCTTCCCAATCCCACGATCATGCCGTCTTCGACCAATGCCGCCGCACGTTCCGCCGCCACCTGTTTTTGCGCCGCGGCCGGGTCCGCCTTTTCGGCCACGGACGCGCCAATCGGCGCCGCGAAAACCACGATGTGGCCGCCCGGCGCGAACACGCCGATTTCACGCATTCCGTAGAACGTAGTGCGCTCCGGCAACGCCACGGGATAGCCCTGCAGCCGCTTCAGCGTGTCGGCGAAATCCTTCACCTCGATAAACAGGCCGGTACCGCGCGGCGGCCCGTCGGGGGCGAAGGACACCTCGTCCTTGCGCACGCTCTCCGCCGTTTGCAACATCAGCTCCGCGCCGTCGCGCTCCAGGATGACGAAACTCAGCCGGTCGCCCTCCGGCACTTCCACCGTCTTCTCGAACCCCATGCGGTCCACCCAAAATGGCAGACACGTCTCAATCGCTTCCGGCATCAGCGCCGCAGTAATCTTCATGCAACAGATTTTAACCGGAAGCGCGCCCGCGGGATTGCACAAATCGGCCACCGCACCGCTTCGGGTGGGGCATCCTTCAGGTTGCCCGTCCGCCCGCGCCGGCCATTGTACGAATCGGCCACCGAGCCGCCCCGGCTCGCGCTATTGTCGATAGCATGGGACAAGCCAAGACCCTCGACCTCGCCGATTCTCTCGCATGGCAGACGATCCGCAATTCCGCGCCAAAGTCCGTGATTGCCGATCTCTCGCGCATCCCCGGCGTCGGACCCTCGATTGCCGCCGACCTCTATCTGCTCGGCGTCCATGAGATCGCCGACTTGCGCGGCCGCAGCCCGGAAGCGCTGTTCGCCGAAATGTGCGATCGGGCCGGCCAGCAGGATCGCTGCCTGCTCTACGTCTTCCGCTGCGCCGTCTACTACGCCTCCACCACCAACCCGGAACCCGGCATGCTTAAGTGGTGGAATTGGAAAGACGCTCCCGCAGCCGCCGGCGTGCGCCCGGTGAATTCGCGAAAATCGCGGATCAGGTGAGCCTGGTCGAAATAGCCGGCCTCTACCGCGATCGCGCTCCAATCCGGCCGGCCCGCGGCGGCCGCCAGCCGGCTGGCATAACGGAAACGCAGCACGCGCGCCAGCCGCTTCGGTCCCAGGCCGGCCTGCTCCAGGCAGCGGCGGCGAAACTGCCTCGGGCTCAAGCCGGCTTGCCGCGCCATCCAGTCCACATCGCCCGCCCCGTTGGCCGCGGTGAGGAAGTGTAGCGCCCGCTCGACCGGGCCGGCCGCATCTTTCGGCGGTACCAGCGCGTCCGCCAACGCGCGCAGCCGGCCAGCCGCCGTGGGTGCATCTTCCAGACGCCGCCGCAGTTGCCGGGCGCTCGCTCCCCACAGGTCTTCGAGCGCCGCCCAATCGTCCGTCAAAAGATCCGCCGGCAGCTTCAGGAACGCGCCCGCCATCCCCGGACGGAACCGCACGCCCACCGATTCCAGCGGGCCCGCAAACTCGAACCGCTGCTCCACCGTCATCGCGCCCACCGCGCGCAGGCCCAGTTCGCGGCTATACACAATGTCGAGACATCCGTCCGGCGGCACAACCCACTCCGTCGCCGGCGCGTCCCTTCGCGCCTGCCACAGGCATTCCACCCAACCCGCCAGCGCGGGCGCCGGAGCTTGCTCGCTATAGTCGCCCGGGTCCATCCGCCGATTATACTTCGCCCGCGCCATCCCGGCCGCGACGTGGTGTGATACTGGTGAGGTGAGCCCGAAGACTCGTTTGTATTTGGTGGGCGCGGCGCTGGCCGCCGCCGTCGCCGCGATCGCCGGCATCGTCTGGTACCGCGCGCAGCCGTTTACCTCCGCCCGCCTGCTCGAACGCCTGCCCGCCGACAACGCCCTGCTCCTCTCGGTCGATTTCCGCGAGCTGCGCCGTGCGGGTGTGCTGCGCCTGCTCGACGCCTCCCCGGCCAACCAGGACCCCGAGTATCGGACCTTCGTGAGCAAGACCGGTTTCAATTATCAGCGCGACCTGGATCGCGTTTTGGCCGCCTTCGCGCCCACCGGCAAGTTCCTGCTGGTCGAGGGGCGTTTCGATTGGCCCCGCCTCCGTGCCTACGCCGCCGAGCAGGGCGGCGCCTGCCAGGGCGACCTCTGCCGCATGCAAGGCAGCCTGCCCGAACGCCGCATCTCCTTTTTCCCCCTGCGCCCCGGCCTGATGGCGCTGGCCGTCAGCCCGGATGCTTCGGCCGCCTTGCGCCTGGCCACCCCGGCGCCCGGCCCGCCCGCCGTCGAACCCGCGTCCCCCGTGTGGCTTTCGCTCCCGGTCGCCATGCTCCGTTCCGGCGACAACCTCCCCGCCGGCACCCGCATGTTCGCCCACAGTCTGGGCGAGGCGGAAAGCGTCACCCTGTCCTTCGCGCCCGAAGGCCAGCGCCTGGCCGCCAGGTTGGACGTCCTCTGCCGCACCGAAATCGATGCCGCCGATTCGGCCATCGAACTCGCCCGCGTCACCAACCTCCTGCGCCAGTTGATTGCCCGCGAAAACGCAACCCCCAATCCGGCCGACTTGAGCGGCGTGCTTTCCTCCGGCACTTTTCGCAGCGATGGCAAGCGGGTCCACGGCTATTGGCCCATTCAACCGAGCTTCGTCGAAAACCTCTTCGGCCCCCCGCACCCATGATTCGCGGCCCCGTGTGACGAATTCCCCGCGGCCTTTAACTTTTGTGAATATGCTAACGCTTGCCAAATTCGGGATCGCAACACGAGCCTCCGTGAGCTATTTTCAAAGTAGCTTGGACGAAGTTTCGTCGAGGAGAACATGAGAAGCGTTACGTGTGTCCTGATTTGCCTGATGGCTGGCCGGATCGCCATGGCGGCCGATCCGCCGGCACGCGGCAACCAGGACCTGCCTCCGGACGACGTGATCGTGGTCTTGCCGGGCGCGCCCGAGAGCAAGCCGGAACCGCCCAAGCCCAGCCCCGCACCCAAACCGGCCCCTCCGCCCCCAAGCGTTCCCCACGCTTCCGCCAAGGCGGCTTTCCCCCCGTCCTTCGAACAGAACAGCGCGGTTTTCTGCCAGTCGATGATCGGCCAGTGGACCACCGACGACGCGCGGTTTCTGCTCGGCGAGCCGAGGCGCGAACGCCCCGCCTACGGCGAAAACCGCAGTGTCAACGGCCGCATTTACGCCTTCCCCGATCCCACCGGCCGCTATCGCGAGCTCGAACTCGACTTCGAATCCGGCAGCGGCCTGCTGCGCACCGTCTTCGTCTATCCGCAGAACATGACCTGGCAGGATTGCCGCAAGCAGTGGGGCGGCGGCGTCAGCGCCACCGATGCCGACAAGGGGCGCAAGTTTTACTCCTACGTCGACCGGCGCCTGGACGTCCTGGTGGATGCGGCCGGCAAAGTCATCAGCCTCGGCCTCTATTGAAAACCCCTGCCCGTCCGAGTGAAACCGCGCGCCGCTCCGCCGCGTTTAATCAATGAGCACCAAGTCCGGGCCAGTCGTCCGGGCGTATAGTGTAGGTAGAGGGAGCCCACCCATGAACCGCCGATCCACGTCCTTAATGGCGACTTTCGCCGCCCTCAGCCTCCTGGCTGGCGGCGCCTATGCCGATGACAACAAGAAGAACAACCCCGACGCGATCGGCGACCGCGACGTCGGCAGCGGCATCAACTTCTATTCGCTCGAAAAGGAGATCGCCATCGGCAAGCAGTTGGCCGCCGAGGTCGAAAAACAGGCCAAGGTGGTCGACGATCCGATCGTCGCCGAGTACATCAACCGCGTCGGCCAGAATATCGTCCGCAACTCCGACGCCAAGGTTCCCTTCACCATCAAGGTGCTCGATACCGAGGTGGTGAACGCNNTGGCCGGCGTGATGGCGCACGAAATCGCCCACGTCGCCTGCCGCCATGCCACCAAGCAGCAAACCAAGGGCGATTTGATGGAGATTGGCGAGATCGTCGGTTCCATCTTCACCGGTTGGACCTGGACCGGCTATGCCATTCGCCAGGGCATGGGCTTGGCGATTCCGCTATCCATGTTGCAGTTCACCCGCGCCGAAGAGGGACAGGCCGATCACTTCGGCTTACAGTACCTTTACAAGTCCGGCTACGATCCCACCGCCTTCGTCGACTTCTTCGAGAAACTCGAGACCATGGAAAAGAAGAAGCCGGGTTCGCTCGAGAAGGTCTTCGCCACCCACCCGATGAACGACGACCGTATCAAGGCCGCGCAGAAGGAAATCCAGGACGAGTTCAAGGCCAAGGACGAGTACGTGGTCAACACCTCGGAATTCAATGACGTCAAGGCCCGCCTGGCCATGCTCCACAACCGCCACAAACTGGACAATAAGGGCGACCCGAACCGCCCGCGCCTCCGCCGCGCTCCCGGCAGCGGCAATGGCCCGGTCGACGATGGCACCGGCTCCGGCGGGTCCACCGACGATGGCGACCGCCCCACGCTCAAGCGCCGCGACCCCGACAGCGGCCAACAACAGCCCCAATCGCAACCGCCCCAACAATAGCGCAGGTAGGACGGACGATCGCCTTCCGTCGTCTGTCCCGCATGGCGCGCAAAGCGCCGCGAGTGCCTTGATCGGAGCCGCGACCGTCACGGAGCGGTGCCCGCATAGAAAGCTTGCATCAACCCGTTGTGGCGCGGGCCTGCAGAGCCGAGATGCGTCTCGGCTTTTCCGAACCGGCGTATGCGAAATACCGCCTACCCCAGCCGGTACGCTGCCAACCCCGACAGCAGCTTCGGATAAAAGTCGGTGGATTTCTGCGGCATCACGCCGCCCGAGAAACTGGTGTTAGCGACCTGTTCGATCGAAGTCGGCCGCAGCAGGAATGCGATCTGCGCCGCGCCGCTGCGCGCTTCAGCCACCGCCGGTTCGATACCGCGGATATAGCGCAGGTTCTTTTCGTCGCGCACCGCCTCTTCGCCAATGCCCAGCGCCTTCCCGAGCAGCCGCTCGTGCAGCACGCGCACGTCGAGTTCGCCGGCCGGTTGGCGCGATTCGAGCAGGAAGAGGCGGTTGCCGATGGCGGCGCCGATGACAGTTGGGCCGTCGGCTCGCTCGAGTGCGCTCCGCAGCCTTTCGAGTGAGCCGATCTCGACGACCCTGAAGTCGTCAGCGGCGCGGTTCAGGAAGTCCTGCGGCAATTGGCCGCGATCGATGCCATTCACCAGCCTGTGCGTCGCCAGAATCTTCAGCCCCGGCGAATACATGTTGACGAACGTCATCATCACGCGGTCCGCTCCGGCAAGCTGCGGGTTCTCGTTACGAAATGCCAGCGCCGTTTCGTACCGATGATGCCCGTCGGCAATCAGCAGCTTCTTGTCGCCCATCAGCTCCTGAATGCGCGCCGCGTCGTCGATGCGCCACATGCGGTGGCCAGCTCCGTACTCGTCGGTTACTTCGGCCAGCGGCGCGGCCTGCGCGGCTTCGTCGAGAAGCGCGTCGATCTCGCCCGCGCGATCCGGGTACAGCATGAAAATCTGCCCGAAGTGCGCATGCGTGTGGCGCAGCAGCTCCAGGCGGTCTTTCTTCGGCCCGGCCAGCGTCTGCTCGTGCCGGTGCACCACGCCCGCCGCATAATCTTCCACCGCACCCAGCGCGATGAAGCCCTTGCGCGTGAGGCGCTCGCCCGTGTCGGGAACCGTGAAGTCCTGGAAGTAAGGGAAGATGGCGGGCGCAGCGTCGCGAGCCAGGATACCGCGAGCGGTCCAGTCGCTCAAGTGTGCAGCCGCGCGCGCGTAGACGTCGGTCATAGTATCCGACGGCGACTCAATCTTGCCGAGGATGATCCGCACCAGGTTGTACGGGCTGAGCGAGAGGTAGCGCTCCCGCATGGCGGACGTAATCTTGTCGTACGGCTGCGTCACCAGGTTGGCGAGCGGGCCGGCTTGCGCGGTGTAGCGCAGGGCTTGGAAGGGAAATATTTTAGCCAAGCCCCAGGATACCAATTACGGTTTGGGCGCGATTACCGTTAGGTCGGGCTCGCGTCCCACTTGCCCCTTCACGGCCTCGTCCAGGCTCACGTCGTAGACGTCCAGAATCCTGCCCAGCGCCGAGTCCATATTGGTGCGCGCGTGCTGGAGCTGCGAAAGCGCGTCGGCCTCGCTCAGCCGCCGCGTGGTGTCGTCGCGCTGCGCGATCACCACGTCGAGAATCGTCGACGTCCCCAGTTCGTATTTGCGGCGCGTCCCGGCCAGCGTCTCGTCCTGCAGTTTGCGCGCCACCACGCTGGTTTCGTACGCCGCCCGCGCGTTGCGCAGCGCGGTCCAGTTGTTCATCACCGCCAGCTTGATGCTGCTGTGCAACTGGTGATCCTGAATCTCCGATTGCCGGTAGTTCAACTCGGCCGTGATGTGGTCGGCCTGCGCGGAGCGATTGCGCAGCGGGACCGACAGACTGAAGCTGATGTTGTAATTCGGGAAGTTGCGATCGAACACCTGGCTCAACGCCGTGCCGTACCCGCCCAACAGGAACGGATTCAGGTCGGCCTGGGTGAGCGGACGATACCCGTTGGCGGTCGTCACCACGCCGTTGTTGTTCATGCTGCCCGCCTGGCCGGAATTGGCCAGGGTCGCCGAAACCGATAGCGTCGGCAACAGGGCGTTCTTGGTGCCGAGCAGTTCCAGACGCGAGTTCTCGAGCGCAATCTGGTTCTGTTCGATCTCCGGCCGGTGCGCGATCGCCTCGGCCACCAGGTCCTGCCATGGAATCACTTTCTCCTGGGCCGGAACGTCGATATGATCCGTCGGGATGATGCGCGCCACGGCGATCGCCGGCACATCCATGCCGCCGCGCGTGATGTAGTTCTTCAACGTCATCTCCTGTTGCAACACCTGGCTCTCGCGCTGCACCACGTCCTGCTGCGCGGCTTTCATATCGGCTTCGGCCTGGATGATGTCGATCGGCGCGATGGCGCCCAGCTCGGCGCGCTTCTTGTTGTCCTCGTAAAGTTGCGTGTCGAGTTGCAGCGTCTGCTGGCTCACTTTCAATTCGTCATTGTAGGTGACCAGATCCCAGTAGAGGTTCGCCACGCCCGCCACCGTCGTGATGACCTGCGTCTTGAAGGTGAGGTCGCCCACCCTGAGGTTGTTTTGCGCCTCGTGGAATGCGCGTTTGTTCACCGCCAGCCCGAACCCGTTCAGCAGGTTCTGCGTAATCGTCAAGGAGGCCACGGCCGTGTCGATCGGGTTGTATTGCGCGAGCGGGCTGTTCTGGCTGGCGCCCAGCGTGCTGCTCAGACCGAGCGACACCGTGGTCCCCGTCCAAAAGCCTTGTTGCACGCCGTACACCAGGGTCTTATATTGCTGCACCAGAAAATTGGTGCCGGTGTACGTGGTCGAGGTTTCGATCGAGGTGGCGTGGTACGCCCCGGCGGACACATACGCGTAGGGGTCTGTATTCGGAATCGACGACCCGGCCAGCGTCACGCTCACGCCGCTCAGCACGCCGCTGTTCGAACTGCCGCTCGAACTGGTGCTGCCAACCGAATTCACCTGGCTGTTACCGGCCAGCACGCTCAGCGACGCCGACGAGGGGGCCTGCGTGATGCTGGTCGAGAAATTGCGCAGTAACTGTCCCGCGCTGGCGCGCAGCAGGTTCGATTCCTCCAGCTTCGGCGTGTAGCGGACCGATTCGATATCGAGGTTGTTTTCAAGCGCCAGCGCGATCGCATCGCGCAGCGACAGGTAGATCGAGCCGGCCCGCATCAGCTTGTCCATCCGCGGGGAATCGGCGAACGACACAACGCCTACCGTGTGGGCTCGGAATGGCCGGGTCGCCCCGGCAAGCGCTCCATGGCTGGGGTCCTTGGCGAACGACTCGGTTTGCCCGAATCCGGGCAGCGCCACCAGGGCGCAAACAAGGAGGGCGACAATCGGCTGAACACGGCGCATAGTAGAGTCAAAACCTCGATTAGCGTAAATTGCGGCAATTTCGCCGCCTTCACTTCTTCCGCTGCAAGCGCTTCTTGAGTTGGATACGAAGCACCCACCGCGGCGGTTCGAAAAACTTGGGGCGCCGTCCGCTTCCGGGGCCTCGCGCCCCGCCGGCGAACAAACGCCATATCCCATATTAGACGCCGCGGCGGCCGATTTTTTATCGGCGGACCTGCGTGCGGCTCATCACTGGCCTCGAAAACCGTGGGGCAGGCGCTTTCGCCTGCCAACGCCGGGTGTGCCCATTCGATTCTCGCCCCGGCGAATTCGATTACAATGGCATTAGTCCTCAAAACCAAGCCGCCACGTGCAAAAGGCGAGAGTCTGCGCGGCGTTCTGAGCGACTGACGAATCTTATGCGCAAAGTGCCACTCACCGAATCGTTGCGGATCATCGGCCGCGGCACGCGCAACTGGGTGGCAGGCCGCCCCATCGTGGTCTCCTTCGAGGTCACCGACGCCTGCACCTGCTTCTGCAAGCATTGCGACCATGGCGGCGCGCGCGACGAATCGCGCAATTTGAAGCCCGCCGATTATCCCCGCTACATGGAAGCCCTGCGCCCCTGCGTCGTCCAGGTCTCCGGCGGCGAGCCGCTCATGCGCCCCGACCTCACCGAAATCGTGCGCAATATTCAGTGCGGCAACGGCCTCCCCTACACGATTCTGGTCTCCAACTGGTCGCTCATGACCGCCGAGCGCTATCTCGAACTGCGCGCAGCCGGCGTGGACCAGTTCTCGGTCAGCCTGGATTTTCCCGACGCCCGCCACGACGAATTTCGCGGCCATCCCGGTCTCTTCTCGCACCTCCAGGACCTGGTGCCGCGCCTCACCGCGCTCGGCCACGACGATATCGTACTAAATTCCTGTATCACCAGCGAAAACGTGGGCGAGATCAACGCCCTCGCCGACCAGGCCCGAGCCTGGGGCGCCAACCTCTGCTACAGCGCCTACTCCGCGCGCCGCACCGGTTGCCGCGACTATTTACTGAATTCCACCGACCAGCTTGCCACCCTCAACCGCGAGTTCGACCGCGTCGAAAAGCGCCGCGACGATACCAACTGGATCGTCAACGCCCCTTCCACGCTCGAAGCCACGCGCCAGTATTTCGAGCTGTCGGCCGCCCCCGGCTGCAAGGCCGGCCTGCGCTTCCTCGTCGTGACCGCCGATGGCGCCCTGCAACCCTGCTCCATGCAGTTCGGTAAGTACAAGCTCGAAGACCGCACCCGCATGGTCGAAGAGTTCACCGCTCACAACACCTGCGACGAGTGCTACGTCTCCATCCGCTCTTACCTGGATAAGTCCTTCCCCAAACTCCTGCGCGAAAACGTGCAAGAGTTCCTCTCCGTCAAGGCGCGCTAGGCCGAGGGCGCGTCGATGGCCGGTCTGAACCGGTGTCGGCAAGCGCAGCGTAGTGACGGAAAAGTTGACCGCGATCCCGCTTGCCAAGCCGCCCTTCGGCGTGCTCAAAACCCACAGCGCCGATAAGTACGCCGCGGTCTACATCAACGGCAAGTACTACGGCCATAACGACGAGTTCGACAACTTCGCGCAAGGCCTGCTGCTCCCGCCCGGCGACTACGAAGTCCGCATCGAACCCTTGAACGGCACCCCCGTGGTGAAGAAAGTCACCGTGGTGGCCGACAAGACCGTTGTCGTTGAATAACTGGCAATCCAGCGGAATCCCGTCGCCGCGTGGCGCGGGCCTGCTTTTCTTCGCTGTGGTTTTCTTGATCCCGCATTGGATTCGACCTCATGGCCGTCTTTCCTACCGCTCGGCCCCGTATTCGAACACGTCCTCGACGGCGGCCCCGAGCGCGTCCGCGATGCGAAACGCCAACAGCAGCGATGGCGTATATTTGCGCGCTTCGAGCGCAATGATGGTTTGCCGCGTGACGCCTGCTCTGCGCGCCAGTTCCTCCTGCGTCATCTCGCCGCGTTCGAAGCGCAAACGACGGATCTGGTTCCGGATTTCGTCAGCCACTCTGCCCGTCCCGATACGAAACCAGCACGGCCATGGCATGTATCGCGAAAACCAGGATTCCCGCCGCCAGTACGATCAAGGATAGGTTCAAGGCAGAAATCGTGATCATGGTTTCCGGCCCTTTGAGGAAGAACGGCAGCATCAGGCCGGCCACGAACAGTACCCAGAACGCGGCGAAGGCAATTATCCCGGCCCGGCTTGAAATCGCGTGGTCCCGCTCGTCCGTCAGTTCTTTTCGCGCCACCAGCGGCGTCAAACCGGAAAAGCCGAAAAGACCGAGAGCCCCAAAAGTCCTCGCGTGAAACCCCCAAATCAAGCCCAATACACCGAAGACCGCCAACGTGAATCCGAATACCGCCAGTACGAACCAGGCCCGCTTCTGTTGCGCGTTCATAAGATCTCTCCGTGGAAGGTTTTCATTTACGATCGGCAAACTGAACCCGGAAGTAGCCGGTATTAACCAGGCCCGCTTTTGCCGCTCATTTATGACTCTTTCTCCTGTATCTCACACATTACTAAATGTAAAGTATAGATTACATCATGTCGGGAAGCCTGTCAACAGGAAAATCGCGACTCGTTGTTGACGCACCATTCTCCAAGCAAGCCCAGGTGCGACGTATCCCACCTTATCCGGGACGCGCCCGTAATCCGTCCCTAAGCGCGCGCCGCCTACGACCGCTCTGGTCGCGGCTCCGATTCGCTTTCAGAGCCGCGACCACGGGGAGTCTCTATGGGCCTGCGGCTCACCCATGGTGATGCAGAACCCGCCGGCCGCCATAACAGAATCAATAAGTTCCGACGGTTCTCCAACGGAGCGGTCGCACCCCGCAGGTGCGCTGTCACAGGCGGCGGTTGGGTACGTGGCAGGACCGTCGGTTCCTATCACTCCGGCTTACGGACGGATTACGGACGCGCCTGGGCGAACCGGCAGCGCACCCGCCCGCGGGACGCTACACTAGACGTTTCATGCGTCGCATTCTTCCCGTTCTCGCCGCCTTCCTTTCCGGCTGCGGCTACCTGGCCGGGCCGCTCCCGCCGCTGGCCAACATTCCCGCGCGGGTCGCCGACCTCGCCGCCGTCCAGCGCGGCGCTAAGCTGGTCGTCCAATTCACCGTGCCGGTCCTCACCACCGAAGGCGTGGCCATCAAACAGCCGCCGACGTTCGACCTCCGCGTCGGCCCCGGCCCGATTCCTTTCAACGACGCCGGCTGGGCCGCCAATGCCAAGCGCATTCCGCACGTGGCCACCGCATCCGGCACGGCGCGCTATGAAATCCCCTGCGCGGAATGGACCGGCCAGGGCGTTTCCATCGCCGTGCGCGTGGTCGGCGCCAACGGCAAGGACGCCGGCTGGTCCAACTTCGCCATTGCCGAAGTCATCGCGCCGCCCGACCGCCCCGCCGCCCTCCGCGCCGGGATGACCCGCGACGGCCTCCGCCTCTCCTGGCAAGCCAGCGGCGGCCACTTCCGCGTGCTGCGCGCCTTGCCAAACGCCGAGAAGTACGATCAGGTCGCCGAAGTGACCGACCCCGCCTGGACCGACAAGGCCGCCCAAATCGGCGCCCACTACCGCTACCTCGTACAGACCTTTGTCCCGCAAAACGACCACCGCGCCGCCGAGAGCGATCTCTCCGATCCGCTCGAAGTCACCCCCGAGCCAATCCCGCCCGCCGCGCCCTCCGGACTGCGCGCCGTCGCCGCGCCCAACTCCATTGAATTGACCTGGGATGCCGCCGACGAGTCCGACATCAAGGGTTACCGCGTGTACCGCGCTTCCGCCGGCGGCGCGTTCGAGCGCATCGCCGAAACCGGCGCGGTCCCCATCTATTCCGACCACACCGCCGAGCACGGCAAGCCTTACCGCTACTCGGTCGCCGCCGTCGGCACCACCGGCAAGGAAGGGCCGCAATCGGTTCCGCTCGATATGACGCTGCCCTAGTTCGTCGACCGGCGGATTCGGCTCGATCGAATAGCCGCTCCGTTTCATCGAAACCACGCCCGGAGCGGCGACCATGGGGCGCCGTGCCCGGCACAATACACTACATCACCCGGTCAGAGAGCGGTGTAGTGCCACTCGCAAGACAGCGCGCACCTCCGGAGGGCGGGCGCTCGCCAGCCAACGGCACGGCTCGACTGGAACGGACTCGCCCCGGATGACGGGTCGTGTAGAACCCGCGGCATTTCGCCCGCGCCGGCAACCCGCCGCCGCGATGGCCTATTTCTTCGCCGGCGCCTTCGGTTCCACCGTATCGCCGTACTTAATGGTCGACCTGCCTTCGAAGCGCTTGTAGTCCTGGTATTTCACTACCATCCGTATGCGCTGGCTCATCTCCTTGAAGTGCAGCGTGTCGTCGGCGTGCGTGTAGGTCGGAAACCAGTACTTGCCGTCGATCTGCTCGCGATAGGTTTCGAACTTCGGAAACTCCTGTCCCTTCGCGATCCCCGCGCCCTTGCCATAGCTCTTGACGATTTGCAGATCGCGATCGTCCACCCACACCTGGCCCTCGAAGTACCGCTTGTGCGGCGCCATCTTCCTGGGCTTCACGGAGAACACGAAGCACCCGACCTCATCCACCTTTTCCCGCCCCACGTAGTTGATGATGTACTCCGGAACCTCCGCCGTTGTCAGGACGAACGGCTGCACCTCGCGCAGGTCCTGCACGTCCTCCGGCGTCAGATTGATGTTCTTCAGCGAAATCACCGGCGCGTACACCACCTTCTCGTAACGCTTGCCTTCCGGCGTGAAAATGATGTCGTCCACTTCCTCCCATTTCCCGCCCGTCGGGTTCCCGCCCGAATCCAGTTCCTCCATCTTCAGGCTCTGCCGATAGGTGTAGTTGTTGCGCGCCTCGGCAAACTCCGTTTCCTTGGCGGCGAACTTGGCGATAATTTCCGCCGCATTCACCGTATCGTCGGCGGCCCAAACGGGCGCGCTCAGCGCAGCCAGCGCAGTGGATAGAATCAGTACTCGCATTTCACCTCAATATACAGCAAGACGCGCTCCCTGGCTCAACCGTTTCTCGGCCCAGTCGGCAACGGCATGTTGCTGGTGCCTTCATAAATGCGGCCAGTCTTCGCCTGGCGAGCCCTACGATGACCGGTAGTATCATGACTAGGTGGAGGCGCTGGCGCCGTATGAGATCCCGAGGTGCGAGATATCTGGCGAGAACGTTTCCCGCCGCGAATGTTCTCACCCGAGCTTGGTTTCGCGCAGGTGAAGCCGATGGGGATTGGGTTTCTTGATGCCGTGCTCGGTCAGTTTGAGGAAGGTGGGTTTCTATGAGGACCGCGTTTCTTCTCGGCGCCGTCGCCGCCCTGGTAGCGGGCGCCGTTGCGCTTTGTCAGACTCCGCCGCGGCTCGCTTTCGAAGTTACCAGCGCCAAGGCTCTTAGCCCGGCCATGGTGCAATCCCGCGCGTTCGAACCCTGGAAGATCGACAAAGCGTACGCCCGCTTCAGCAGAGCCACACTCCTGGCACTGATCTGTCACGCTTACCGGGTGAAGGCTTCCCAGGTGTCGGGTCCGGACTGGATGAACATCCGATTCTTCGAGGTTGTCGGCAAACTGCCGGCGGGCGCTTCCACGGATACCGTGCCGGAGATGCTCCAGTCGCTGATCGAGGACCGGTTCCACCTCAAGGCCCACCGCGAGTCGAAAGAGATGCCGGTCTATGCCCTGGTCCTCGGTAAAGGCGGCTCCAAGCTTACCCCGGCCCGTGACGACTTCACCTGGACGCCCGGCACTTCTCTGAGTCCATGCACCCTGGAGACCTATGCCGAGTTGCTCTCTGAGGGGGCGAATCGGCCAGTCATCGACAGGACCGGGTTACAGGGCCCGTACATGCTTCCGACGGGTGCGATGTCCCAGGCTAGAATGGCGCGGTTGGGACCAGCGTTGGCGCGTGACGCGGCGGCGCAGGGCGCCGAAGCCATGGCCGCCACCCTGCTCGCGATGGCCGGGGAAGGCGACCTTTCGCCCGCGCTGATTGGCGGACTCAAGCTGGAGCCGCGCAGGGAGATGTTTCCCATGCTGGTGATTGATCGCGTCGAGGCCACGCCGACGCCGAACTGAGCGCGGGAACGTCCAGTCCGCCCTGCCGGGAAGGTGGGAGAAAGGGGCCCGGAGAAGAAGTTTCGGGAAGAGAGCGGCACGGCATGACCACCTGGGCTACCCGCGCAGCCAACTCTTCCAGATTCTCGCCTGACAATGACGGCGGATTGGAATCGATGTACTTGAGCGCCCTGTCGATCGATTTCGTTTGGGATGGGCCATTGAGAGCGGCTATTCGACGCAGGTCCTCAGCGTTAGACGCGTGGTCACTGGCGAGAGCAGCGCCACTGAGTATCCCGAGCGTCAACACGACCAATGACGTTGTCCGCATTGTGCGCCCATTCACTCCGCACCGAGCGACGCCAAATCGATCACGAAGCGATAGCGGACGTCGCTCTTCACGACGCGTTCGTAGGCTTCGTTGATCTTTTGAATCGGGATCAATTCAATGTCGGCAGTGACGTTGTGCTCGCCGCAGAAATCGAGCATCTGCTGGGTCTCGGCGATGCCGCCGATAGCGGAGCCGGCGATGCTGCGGCGGCCGTGCACCAGCCCCAGCGCACCGAGCGCGACTTGCCCTTCCGGAATGCCGACCACCACCATCGAGCCATCGACGCGCAGAAGCGAAACCAGCGCGTTCCAATCGAGCGGCGCGGAAACGGTGTTGACGATGAGGTCGAACGCGCCTGCGAGCTTGGTGAACGTGGCGGCATCGGAAGTCGAGTAGAAATGATCCGCGCCCAGGCGCAGGCCGTCGTCGTGCTTTTTCATCGAGTGGCTGAGCACGGTCACTTCCGCGCCCAACGCGTGCGCCAGTTTGACGCCCATGTGCCCGAGCCCGCCCAGGCCGACGATGGCGACCTTCTTTCCGGGGCCGGCGTGCCAATGCGCGAGCGGCGAATAGAGCGTGATGCCGGCGCAGAGCAACGGCGCGGTCGCATCGAGCGGCAGGCGCTCCGGCAGGCGCAGCACGAAGTTTTCGTCGGCCACGATCTGGTCGGAGTAGCCGCCCATGGTCGGCGTGCCGTCGCGGTCGCGGCTGTTGTAGGTCCAAACCGCGCCCGAGGCGCAATACTGTTCGAGGCCCTCGTGGCACTGTGCGCAGGTGCGGCAGGAATCGACGAGACAGCCGACGCCGGCGCGGTCGCCCACTTTGAACTTGGTGACCTCGGCGCCGACAGCGGTGACGATTCCGGCGATCTCATGCCCGGGCACCATCGGAAAGATGGAACCGCCCCATTCGTCGCGGGCTTGGTGAATATCGGAATGACAGACGCCGCAGAACTTGATCGAGATGGAAACGTCGTGCGGGCGCGGCGCGCGGCGTTCGAAAGAGAAGGGTCCGAGCGGCGCCTTCACGGCCGCGGCTGCATAGCCTCTGGTTTTGTTCATGATCTATTCTGGATCATTTTCGAGCGAGGAGCGTAGGGCGGCGGAGCGGAAAACGGGCAAGCTACAGCATGCCCCGCCAAGTTAATATTTCGGCACGCTGGGATCGACCTTCTCGCTCCAGGCCGTAATGCCGCCGACCACGTTGCGGACGTTGGCGAAGCCGGCCTGGCGCATGATGGCGCAGGCCTTGGCGCTGCGCCCGCCCATCTTGCAGTGCACGACGATCTCGGCGTTCTTATCGAACTCGCCCACGTGGCTCGCAAACTCGCTGAGCGGGACCAGTTTCGCTCCGGGTATTTTGGCGATCTTGTATTCGTGCGGTTCGCGCACGTCGAGCAGCACGAACTTGTCGCCGCGGTCGAGTTTCTGCTTCAGCTCCGTCACGTCGATTTCGCCTTCGTTCACTTTGGCCTCCTGAGCGGGCGCGGCCTGTTGCCGGGGCACTCCGCAGAATTGATGATAATCGATCAGCCGGGTGATGGTAGGATGTGCGCCGCACACCGGGCACTCGGGGTTCTTGCGCAGCTTCAGCTCGCGAAACCGCATGCCGAGCGCGTCGTACAGAAGCAGGCGGCCGACCAGCGGCTCGCCGATGCCGAGGATCAACTTCACGGTTTCGGTGGCTTGGATCAGGCCGATGGTGCCGGGGAGAATACCCAGCACGCCGCCTTCGGCGCAGCTCGGCACCAGTCCGGGGGGCGGCGGTTCGGGATACAGGCAGCGATAGCAGGGGCCGTCTTCGTGCGCGAACACGGTGGATTGGCCCTCGAAGCGGAAGATGGAGCCGTAGACGTTCGGCTTGCCGAGCAGCACGCAGGCATCGTTGACCAGATACCGGGTGGGGAAGTTGTCGGTGCCATCGACCACGATGTCGTAGTCTTTCAAAATGTCGAGCGCGTTCTCGCTCGAGAGCGCGACGTCGTGCCGCGAGATCGAGATGTGCGGATTGATGGCCAGCATCTTCTCCGCCGCCGAATCGATCTTATTGCGGCCCACGTCCTTTGTCGAATGAATCACCTGCCGTTGCAGGTTGGTGAAATCGACCACGTCGAAATCCACCAGGCCGATGCGGCCCACGCCGGCCGCGGCCAGGTAGAGCCCGAGCGGCGCGCCCAGGCCGCCGGTTCCCACCAGCAGCACCTTAGCCGCTTTCAATTTCTGCTGGCCCTCCATGCCGACTTCGGGAATGATGAGGTGGCGGCTGTAGCGCAGGATCTCTTCGTTCGAGAGCGCGGGGGCTTCAGACGGCGCGGCGACGGCGGCTCCGCCGGCGATCGAGGGCACCAGCGAAATCGTGTCGGCCTCCGCGGTGGGCGTCGCCGTTTTGCCCAGGTAGCGTATGTCCTCGTCGTTCAGATAGACGTTGACGAAGCTGCGCACCTTGCCTTCGGGCGTGAAGAGTTGCTGGCGCAGGTCGGGGTAACGGGCGGCCAGCGCGTCGAGCGCTTCGCCCACGGTGGCGCCGGGCACGGTGACGGAGTTCTCCTTGGCGGTGAACTGGCGCAGCGGCGTCGGGATTAAAATCTTCGGCATGTCAGAACTGCAACTCCTCTCTTGCGGCTTCGGTGCGGTCGGCATTCGGCAGCCAGCTATTGGCGTGATCGAATGCGCCCTGCTTGACCGAGAGCACGACGAACGAATACCAGGGGCAGGAATTTTCGAGATCGGTTTTGGAAAAATAGGCGTCGCAATCGGGATGCGAATGGTAGATGCCGATCAGGTCGAGACCGCGCGCGCGTGCGGCGGAATCGGCGGCGAGCAGATCTTCCGGCCGCAGTTCGTAGCGCGCCGCCTGCGCGCCGGCGAACGAGTTTTCCAGGCGCAAGGCTTCGCGCACGGTCTTCGCGTCGCCATCGGTGACACCCAGCATCGCGCCGCAGCACTCGTTCGGATAGGCCTCGACGGCGTGGGCTTCGATGGCCCGCCAGGGGCCGGATTCAATGTGGATCATTCCTCGTTCCAGAATTGTTCGCTCAGATATTTGTCCGCGCTGTCGCAGAGAATGGTGACGATCGACGCCGATTCGCCGCGGCTGGCGAGTTCGCGCGCCAGCACGGTCGCGGCGCGAACATTGGCGCCGGAAGAGATTCCCACCAGCAGCCCTTCCTCGCGTGCCAGGCGGCGCACCATGCGGTACGCGTCCTCGGTTTCGATCCACAGGTTTCCGTCGGCCAGTTTCGCGTCGTAAATGCCGGGCACGATGGCGGTGGGCATGTGCTTCAAACCCTCCAGGCCATGGAAGCCGCTCGATGGCTGGGCGGAATAGCACTTCACTTCCGGCAGGTCGCGCCGCAACCGCCGGGCGACGCCGGTGAAGGTTCCGCTGGTGCCCATGGAGGCAACGAAGTGGGTCAGCGTGCCGCCGGTCTGCTCGACGATCTCGGGGCCGGTGCCTTCGAAATGCGCCTTCCAGTTGGCCGGATTGTTGTATTGATCGGGATAGAAATACGCGTCCGGGTCTTCCATGTAGAGCTTGCGGCACAGGCGGATGGCGCCGTCGGAACTTTCCTCCGGATCGCTGAACACCATCTCCGCGCCGTACGCGCGCAGGATGCGCTTGCGCTCGACGGAGGCGTTGCGCGGCAGGCACAGCTTCACCGGGTAACCGAGGTTGGCGCCGATCATGGCGTAGGCGATGCCGGTATTGCCGCTGGTCGCATCGAGGATGGTGCGCTGGTGGTTCAATCGGCCGGAGCGTTCGCCATCGAGCACCATGTTGAGCGCGGCGCGATCCTTGACCGAACCGCCTGGATTGAAGTACTCAGCCTTGCCGAAGATTTCGACGTCCGGGAACTCGCGCGCGACCCGGTCCAGACGCAAGAGCGGCGTGTTGCCGATGGTCGCCAGCAGCGGCTCTGCTTGAGTGCGGGCGAGATGCGGAATGGGAAGCGCCTGAGCCATGCTGTACCTCAATGGATTCCGAGCCAACCGCTTTGGATTCAGTAACTATGCGATTGCAGGCAAAGGAGATGCCAGGTTCCGGATATCGACTCATTGTACCATCTGCCTAATCCCAGTCAAGAATGTGGGGTATGGGGGAGATTGTCGCGTCGCGGCGGATGGCGCTCAGCCGGTGCGGTCGAACATGACGGCCTCGCCCAGCCCTGGCCGGGAAAGGTGAGGCGCCCTGCTGCCGATGTCGGCGAAGAACGCTTCCTTATCCTTCGGAGCGATGATGAGCGTCTTGCCGCCGTATCCGACCTCGACCCGATCCATGGACAGCGCGAATGAGCTTTGGGTGCTCGATGATGGGCGAACCGCCGTGATGGTCGAAAAGGGAATGCGGCGCGTGGTAACTCCGGAGCGGACGACGAGCGAGTCGGCCGTGGTTTCGTACCACTGCGGTACGCAGAAACCCAAAAGCAGCAACGCCATAAACACGGACACGCCGTACATCCATGGCGACGACCTCTCGAAGGCGCTCACGCTGGGCAGGACCATTCCGGCCAGGAACGCCAAGGCAATCCACCAATCGATCTTCGCCCGGTGTCTCATAAGTGATTCCGATTCCAGGCTACCGCCGCGGGGCAGGCGCGGCAAGCTTGGGCAGGCCGCGTCCGATCCCCAGGTCCTTTAACAGGGCCGCGGCGGAACGGTATCGCTTTCCTTCGCGCCGGTCGGCGGCTGCCATGGCCTTAACCGTCGTCTCATTGGGAACCTTCACATCGGATGGCAGAGCCTTCGAATTTGCAGCAGTCGAAATTCTCATGCCCGTTTCGCCTCGCGTTGCAGCCCTTCGTGCACCAGCATCTTGATCAGGGTCTGATAGCCGATGCCTTTGTGGCCGGCGATCTTGCGAGCCTTGGCAAGATCCGGCGCCGGCAGGCGGAGCGCGATCTGCACGCTGGCCGCGCGGTTGATGGCCGTGACGAGGGGCGAGCCCTTCGGTTTCCTCGCGCTCCCGGTAGCGGACTGCCGCTTGAGAAACTGGCGGCCCGCCGCGCCGGCCCACCACTTCGCTTCTTCATCCTCGTCCTTGAACCTGGGCGCTTTCGATGGCGCCGGATTTCGCTTCTTCGTTGCGATCATCGATTCACTCCCCGCGCAGGCGGCGCTCCAGGTAGTCCCGCTTCTGGCCCGCGTCCAGATCGTAGGCCGTAATTACGCGAATCTTGCCGTCTCGCTCCGTCAGAACAATTGCCAAAAGGAGGCCGCGTTTCGTTTCCCCGTAGTACACGTATCGGTTCTCGTCATCCGCGGTTTGATCGTAGATCGAGATCGGCTCGTGGGACAGCGCCTGTTCCACTTCCGACGCCTTAAGCCGGTGCACCGCGATCTTCCCGAGGTTGCTCCGATCCCAATCGAACACGCCTCTTTGATTGTATATGCATTGCATGACCGACGTGGCGATGCGGGCGGGGTTTATTCTATTTCACCGCCAGCCAGGCGAGGAAGAGGCCGTCGGGCGGGACGTCTTCCCAATAAGAGATGTCGTGGGTTTCGACCTGGCGGCAGTGGCGCTTCAAGAGGCTGGCCAGTTCGCGGCGGCCGAACCAGCGCTCCCACGCGGGCGTCTCCAGGCGGCCGCGCGCGCGGGCGTTCTTGTCGATGATCGCAATCCGTCCGCCCGGCTTCACGACGCGGCAGATTTCGGCGACGGCCTTGGCTATTTCGACGGCGTGCTCGAGGCTCTCGGTGGCGTAGGCGGCATCGAAAGTGGAATCGGCGAAGGGCAGCTCGGTCATCGAGCCGGCGCAGACGCCGACGCCGGCCGGAGCGTATCGCAACATCTCGACGGAGAGATCCAAGCCGCAGATTTTGGCCGCCGGTTCTTCGTCGTGCAGAATGCGCGCGAAGCGTCCCTTGCCGCAGCCGACATCGAGCACGCGGCGCCCGGCCAGCGCGCCCAGGTGGCGGCGGATCAGTTTGACATGATAAATGCGAGGATCGATGGTGGAGGGGAAATGTTCCTCGTCGCCGGCGGCGAGGTCGAACGAGGCGCGGATGCGGGCGCGCAGCTCGGGATCGAGCTGCGCGCCGCTCCGAGAAAACCAACGGCGCCAGTCCAAGGCCTAGGCCCTGGTCAGGAAGATGGGCAATCCCAGCTTGTGATCGTAGATCGGCCGGAAGCGCTCGGTGTTGTACATGGTGGCCACTTCGACGTGGCGCGGGCCGAGCTTGGGATCGGGAATGGGCACCATCGCGTAGCAGCCCCCGCTGATGGCGGCCATCAATCCGCTCTTGCCCGCCTCGATGGCGTCCATGGCCATGCCGGCGAAGGTGTTCGCCACCAGGCGGTCGACGAAGTCAGGGCTGCCGGAGCGGAGGTCGTAGGTCAGATCGCTGACGATAGTTTCCTCGCCGGTGGCCGACTTGATTTCGCTCGACAGGTCTTCGGCCACGCTCATCTTCTTGCGATGTCCGAAGGCGTCGGCCTCGCCGTACTCCTTCACCTTGTAGCCTTCCCACTCGGCGCCCTCGGAGAGAATCACGAGAGAGTAATTGCTCGGATTGTGCTTCTTGTCGCTGACCAGGATTTCGATCAGCTTCGGCAGGCTCACCTTGTATTCGGGAATGCAGCAGCGCACGGAAGTGACGTAGGCGGTGTAGAGGGCTGTGTAGCCGGCGTCGCGGCCGAACACGCGGAAGACGCCGATGCGCTCGTGGGAGCCGACGGTGGTGCGCTGCCGCTCGATGGCGTCCATGGCGCGCGAGATGGCGGTCGAAAACCCGATGCAATACTCTGTGCCCTGAACGTCGTTATCCATCGTCTTCGGCACGGCGACGACCTTGAAGCCGCAGCGATCGAGTTCGGCGGCGTAGCTGAGCGTGTCGTCGCCGCCGATGGCGACCAGGCAATCGATCCCCAGCGCTTCCAGGTTCTGGAGCACGGCCGGGGTGACGTCGTAGACGGTGGAAGTGACTCCCTTCTTGGTGTTCTGGCGGGAGGGGAAGGAGCGGTTCTCGAGCGTGGGCGGCAGCTTCGCCATCTTCGACGGATTGGTGCGGGAGCTGTGCAAATAGGTGCCGCCGGTGCGGTCGATGGTGCGCGTGTTCTCGCGATTCAACGGGAGAATATAGCGGCTGCGACTGACCGGGTCCTGAAGGTCGACGTGGGTCAACCCTTCCCAGCCTCGCCGGATGCCGATGACGTCCCAGCCCGATTCAGCAGCACGGTATACAACCGATTTAATGACCGAGTTCAAGCCGGGGACGTCGCCACCGCCAGTGAGAATGCCGATACGCTTCGAAGACATGACTGCTCCTTGATGAGAAGAATTGGTTTCAGATGGAGAAAGCTCATTATAGAAGATGGCGCGCGGTCGTGTCGCGCAGGTCGACCCCCATTA
>PMKM01000127.1 GCA_003157745.1 Bryobacterales bacterium
GCCGAATACGTGGATCGGATCTCCAAGGGAAACATCCCCGCGAAGATCACCGACAGCTACAACTGCTACTTCAACGAAATCAAGAACAACCTGAACAACTGCATCGATGGATTGGGCGGCTTGGTTGAAGCGAATGCCGTTCTGCAGAGGATGGTGGTCAACGACTACACCAAGACCGTCGACGGACACTATTTGGGCATCTTCTCAGACGTTGCCGGCGCGGTCAATGCCACCGAACAGAGAGTGATCAATGTCGTCCGCATCGTTAAGAAGGTCGCGCAGGGTGATCTGGGCGACCTTGTTGATATTAAGAAGATCGGTCAGCGGTCGGAACGCGACGAACTAGTGCCAGCAATGATCTTCATGATGGAGAACATCAGTGCGCTGGTGGCCGACGCCGGCGCGTTGGCCAAGGCGGCGGCCGATGGCAAACTCGCCACACGCGCCGACGCATCGAAGCACCAGGGCGACTATCGCAAAGTCGTCGAAGGCGTCAACCAGACGCTCGACGCGGTGATCGGCCCGTTGAATGTCTCCGCCGAGTACGTGGACCGCATCTCGAAGGGCGACATTCCGCCCAAGATCACTGACATATACCATGGTGATTTCAATGAGATCAAGAACAACCTGAACAACTGCATTGACAATATCAACGCGCTGGTCAACGAGGCCGGCCTGCTGGCGAAAGCCGCAGCGGAAGGCAAATTGGCTACCCGCGCCGATGCGACCAAACACCAGGGCGACTATCGCAAGATCGTCGAGGGTGTCAACCAGACCCTGGACACCATGATCAAGCCGGTGACCGTCACCACCGATTACCTGGATCGCATCTCGAGGGGCGACATTCCGCCCAAGATCACTACGACCACCGCCGGCGATTTCACCAAGATGAAAGACAACCTGAACAATTGCATCGACAACATCAGCGCGCTGGTCGACGAGACCGGCCTCCTGGTGATGGCGGCGGTGGAAGGCAAACTGGCCACCCGCGCCGACGCCACTAAGCACCAGGGCGATTTCCGCAAGATCGTCGAAGGAGTCAACAAGACGCTGGAAGCGGTGATCGGCCCGTTGAATGTGACCGCCGACTACGTCGACAAAATATCCAAGGGCGCTATCCCGGCTAAGATCACCGACAACTACAACGGCGACTTTAATTCCGTTAAGAACAACTTGAACAACTGTATCGACAACATCAACGCGCTGGTGAACGATGCCGGCCTGCTGGCGAAAGCGGCGGTGGAAGGCAAGCTCGCCACCCGCGCCGATGTGACCAAGCACCAGGGCGACTACCGCAAGATCGTCGAAGGAGTCAACAGCACTCTCGACGCGGTCGTAAAGCCCATCCGGGCGGCTTCCTTGGTCCTCAGTAAGATCGCGGCCAAGGACCTCAGGGCCCGCGTGGAGGGTGAGCACCAGGGCGACTTCGCGGAGTTGAAAAACGACATCAACAAGATGGCGGCTGACCTTCAGGACAGCATGCGAAACTTCGGCCAGAATGCGCAGGCTCTGGCCTCCTCTTCCGAGGAGATGTCGGCGGTAAGCCAACAGATGTCCGGCAACGCGGAGGAGACCGCGACGCAGGCCAATGTCGTCTCCGCGGCCAGCGAGCAGGTGTCAAGAAACGTCTCGTCGGTGGCATCGGCATCCGAGGAGATGCAGGCGTCCATCCGAGAGATCGCCAAGAACGCCAACGAGTCGGCGCGTGTGGCCAAGAACGCGGTCAGCGTGGCGCACTCGACCAATGAGACCGTGAAGAAGCTGGGCGAGTCCAGCCAGGAGATCGGCNNCTGCTGGCGCTCAACGCGACTATCGAGGCAGCACGCGCCGGCGAAGCGGGCAAAGGCTTCGCCGTGGTGGCCAACGAAGTCAAGGAGTTGGCCAAGCAGACCGCCAAAGCCACCGAGGACATCGGCCAAAAGATCGATGCGATCCAGGGCGATACCAAGGGCGCCGTCAAGGCGATCGAGGAGATCGGCGCCATCATCAACCAAATCAATGACATCTCCAATAGCATCGCGTCGGCGGTGGAAGAACAGACAGTGACCACCAATGAGATCGGCCGCAGCGTGACCGAAGCTGCTAAGGGGGTCGGCGATATCGCTAAGAATATTGGTGGTGTGGCTGTGGCGGCCAAGAACACCACGCAGAATGCCAACGATACGCAGAAAGCATCGCAAGAGTTGAGCCAGATGGCGGCCCGGCTACAGCAAGTCGTCTCGCAATTTAGTGTCTGAAAACTGATTTGCACGCGGCCCGGCGGGTGTTATCCATTCGCCGGGCTTTTCTTCAGTTAGCGAACACAGGTGAAATGATGGCCAAAGCACTAGTTGTGGACGATTCGCGGGCCGTTCGGATGATCCTCTCGAGGACTCTGAGGGAACTCGGCTTCGAGGTTCTTGAGGCGGCCAACGGAAGAGAGGCCCTGGACGTGATCGAAGCCGAGAAGAACGCCGTGTCGTTGGTCCTGGCGGACTGGAACATGCCGGAGATCAATGGCTTGGAGCTGCTCAAACAGCTGCGCCGGAAACCCGAGCTCGCTTCGCTGGTGGTGGTCATGGTCACCACCGAGACGGAGCTGGACCAGATGGCGGCGGCCCTCGATGCCGGCGCCAACGAATACGTCATGAAGCCGTTCACCAAGGACATCCTCGTCGAGAAACTTCAGATTGCGGGAGTTCATTCCTGAGGGACACAAGGCATGCCTGCGGTGAACAAGAGAATACTCCGGGCTGGAGAGCGGATTCGCGTATTGGTGGTGGACGATTCCGTCGTTATCCGGCGCTTGGTCACCCATGCTCTCGAACAGGACCCCGCGCTGGAGGTCGTCGGGGCTGCGTCGAATGGCGCAATCGCCCTGCAGCGGATTCCACAGTTCAACCCCGATGTTCTTACGTTGGATATCGAGATGCCCGAGATGGATGGCCTGGAAACGCTGCGGCGCGTTCGGCGCGAGTATCCCCAGTTGCGGGTCATCATGTTCAGCACGCTGACCGAGCGTGGCGCGGAGGTGACGCTCGAGGCACTCACCCTGGGAGCCGACGACTATGTCACGAAGGCTTCCAACGCTGGGTCGCTCGATCGCTCGATGGCGCGATTGCGGGACGAGTTGGTCCCCAAGATCAAGCAGTTTTTCCACCTCCCCGCCCAGTGGAGCGGCGGGGCCCAATCCGGGTTGGTGCAAGCTTCAGCGCAACCGGCCGCACGCTTCATGCCGGTCTTTCGACCCAAGGGGTTGGCGCCCAAAGTTGTTGTGATCGGAGTCTCCACGGGGGGGCCGACCGCGCTGGGCGCGATTCTACCCGAATTGCCCGCCGGGTTCCCTTTGCCGATCCTCGTGGTGCAGCATATGCCGCCGCTGTTCACCCGCTTGCTCGCCGAGCGTCTGCACGCAACGTGCCGGCTCCCGGTCGAAGAAGCCAGTCAGGGTGCCCCTGTGGAAACCGGCAAGATCCTGATTGCGCCCGGAGACTTTCATCTCAAGGTGGCCTCGAATGCCGGTGGAGTGCGCGTGTGCTTGGACCAGGCGCCGCCGCTGAATTCGTGTCGTCCCGCCGTGGACGCGCTCTTTGCTTCGATCGGAGATGTGTATGGCGGTGCCGTGATTGCCGTGATCCTGACTGGCATGGGGCAGGATGGGTTGCGTGGGACCCAGATTCTCAAGGCACAAGGGGCAAGCGTCATCGCACAGGACGAGGCATCGAGTGTGGTCTGGGGGATGCCCGGTGCCGTGGTGAATGCGGGCCTCGCCGACCGTGTGTTGCCCCTCAATCAAGTCGTGCCGGAGATCCTGCGGATGGTGAACCTCGCTTGAGAGGAGTCGAATGGAGAGCCAAACCATAGCCTCGGAGATCCACTCGGACAACTACCGGTTCCTTCAGCAGCATGTTTACTCCCAGGCGGGCATCGTGCTGGAGGACGACAAGCACTACCTGTTCGAAAGTCGCCTCACGCCGATCGTGCGGCAACTCGGTCTCGGCTCGATCAACGACTTGTGCGCGCTGTTACGGGCTACATGCGAACCGGAAGTCGGACGGCAGGTCGTCGAAGCCATGACGACAAACGAGACCTACTTCTTTCGCGATCCGGCGCATTACGATGCCATCCGAACTGTCCTGCTGCCCCGGTTGAAAGAAGAGCGCCGTGATTTGAAGAAACTGCGCTTCTGGTCGGCTGCGGCGTCGACCGGGCAGGAAGCATACAGTCTGGCCATGCTCCTCCTTCAGGAAGGTCTCGGCGACTGGAATATCGATGTTCTAGGTACCGACTTCTCCTCTCAGGTGCTGGAGCGTGCCCGGTCCGGCAAATACCAGCAGATTGAGGTGAATCGCGGTTTGCCTGCGGCGTTGCTGGTAAAATACTTCCGTCGTTCCGGAGTGGACTGGCAACTGAGCGACACAGTGCGCCGGATGGTGCATTTCGAGACCATCGACCTGCGTAAGAGCATGCGGGCGCTCGGGCCTTTCGACCTGGTGTTCTGCCGCAATGTCATGATCTATTTCGACGCCGATACCAAGAAGAACATACTGCGCGAACTCCATGGCACTCTGTTCCGGGGTGGCTGGTTGTTGCTGGGCGGCGTCGAGACCGCATTCGGTGTCGAGGAGTGGTTTGAACGGCAGGCCGTCGGGAACGCGATTGTCTATGTTGCCCGCTGAAGGAGTACGTATGCCAACTGAATCGCGTGACGGGATACCGGCGGCCGAGATCGCGAAGGTCGTCGAGGCCGTCTTTGCAACCATGCTGGCACTGGAAGTGCGCGAGTGCGAACTGCCCTGGTTCCCCAACGGCGAACACCTGACCGCTGTACTCCACATGGCCGGTGAATGGAACGGAGTCGTGCTGCTCGAGTGCGACCGGACCCAGGCCTGCCATTTCGCGAGCCGCTTCCTTTCAATCGACCAGCCCAACGCAGTGGACAACGACGTGCGCGACGTGCTCGGTGAACTGGTCAACATGATTGGCGGCAATATGAAGTGCCTGTTGGCGCCGGGAATTCAGCTTACCATGCCCTCAGTAGTGGATGGGAGCGACTACTGCTTGCGAGTCTGCGGAGCCGTGCTTCGCGAGCGGATCGCATTCCAATCTGCCGAGGGCCCCATCTGGGTTGCGATACTGAGTACGCGATCCTGAAAACGGAGATACCGCTGGAATCGGTGTGCTCCTCCCTGTTGAGAGGGGTGCTGGGTTGCTCTGACTCCGGCGTTTCGCCGGTGGACTTCTCAGCGCTGTGCGGCGCAGAAGTAAAGCTCACGCCGCCCAGCGCGTCTCCTAATGGTCCTCGAATCGGCCGTTGCGGTGGCAGCATCGGACGGCGACGATCGCGTTGGCTTCCCAAACCTGCTGGAACATGCCGGCTGTTCGAGCCGGGAGCCGACTCCGGTTTTGCATCTGGCTTCGATCATCCCCGTGCGACAAACAGGTGCTGGCGGCGGAACTTGGGGTAGCTCATGCGTTCTCCATTCCTGTCGAAGCAGGCGGCCTCGTTGCGGATCTTCTCGATCGCTACGAGATTGGAAAGAACGTGGAACGAGCGCAATCGCCAACCTTTCGATCTTGTCCCGGTCGACCCGACGGCGCGAATGGGCTTTTGTCCAGGCTTTCTGGGCCTCTCGTCGTTAGGATGCAGCCTGCACACCAACTCCCACGGATGCTGACGCGCGTGATAGAGAGCAGCAGCCGCCACAGCCGAAAAAACCGTTGAACTGTTATACTCGGACAGGATCTATGAGGGTAACCGTAATCGGGACCGGATATGTCGGAACGGTGACAGGCGCGTGTTTGGCGTACCTCGGCCACCGCGTGACCTGCGTCGATACGGACGCGAACAAGATCGACAAACTCTCGCGCGGCGAAGCTCCCATCTACGAACCGCTGCTGCCGGAGATCCTGGAACTGGCGTCGCGGCGCGGTGGGATTGATTTTCGCACGTCGCTCGCCGAGGCCGCCGCGGGAAGCGATGTCGTCTTCATCGCCGTGGGCACGCCGCCGCTCGAATCGGGCGAGGCCAACCTGGAGTATCTGGAAGCCGCAGCGCGCGCCGTGGGCGCGGCTCTCGACGATTCGCGCTTTCGCGTCGTGGTCAACAAGTCGACTGTCCCGGTGGGCAGCGCGAATCTGGTCGAAACGCTGGTGCGGGAAGGCATGGCGGACTCGCTATCCGGCGAACGGCCCGGCATTCGATTCGGCGTCGCCAGCAACCCCGAGTTCCTCCGCGAAGGCTCGGCGATGGCGGACTCGCTCTATCCGGACCGCATCGTGGTCGGCTCCGGCGACGAACGCGTGATCGCGATCATGCGCGAGCTGTATGCGCCGCTCGTCGAGCAGACCTTTGAACCTCCGCCGGGGCTGGCCCGGCCTGCCGCGCTCCAGCAAGTGCCGCTGCTGATCACTTCGCTCACCGGCGCCGAGATGATCAAGTACGCCGCCAACGCGTTTCTCACACTGAAGATCGGTTACGCCAACGAAATCGCCAACATCTGCGAGCGGGTGGGCGCGGAGGCGACTGAAGTGATGGCCGGCCTCGGTCTCGATTCGCGCATCGGCCCCCGGTTCCTGAATCCGGGCGTCGGCTGGGGTGGCAGTTGCTTTGGCAAGGACGTTAGCGCGCTGCTCCACACCGCGCGCGAGTACGGCTACCACGCGCGGCTGCTCGAAGCGTCGCTTGAAGTCAACGCCGCGCAGCGCAATACCGTGATCCAGAAGCTGCAGGAGAAGCTGTTCATCCTGAAAGGCCGCACCATCGGCTTGCTGGGCTTGGCTTTTAAACCCGACACCGACGACCTGCGCGACGCGCCGGCCCTCTACATCGCCGAGCGCCTCCTGCAAATGGGCGCGCGCGTGAAAGCTTACGACCCGGTGGCCATCGAACCCTGCCGCGCGCTGCACCCGGAGTTGCGCATTCGCTACTGCGGCACCGCCGCCGAAACGGCGGACGATGCCGATGCGCTCGTGCTGGTCACCGAGTGGAGCGAATTCCTCGACTTGGATCTTGCCGGTCTGGCCAAGCGCATGGCGTCGCCCATTCTGGTGGACGGCCGGAACCTCTTTGCGCCGGAGGCCGCCGCCGCCGCCGGCTTCGACTATATCGGTGTCGGCCGCGCCCCGCGCCCGCGCAGCGCGCAGTCCGATGCCGTCGGCGCCGCGCGAAACCATCGCTGAGCCGCTCTACAGCGCCACCTTCTGCCCGGTCCGGCACGAACGGTAAACCGCATCGACCACTTCGAGCGCCTGGTAGCCCTCTTCGCCGCTCACGCGCGGTGGGCGGCCCTGCCGGATGGCCTCGCCGAAGTCCAGGAACTGGCGCTCGAACGGCGCGAGCGAAATCGCCATCGGGTCGGATGCGCCGGAAGCCACCGCCGTGGCCAGCGGCGCCGCTTCGCCCGAGTCGTCCGCCACGTCCCACGTGGTCAGCTTGTCGCCCGTGATCACGGCCGTGCCGCGGCTGCCGTGTATCTCGATCCGCTCGGCGTACCCGGGCAGGAACGCGGTTGCCGCCTGGATCACGCCGGTAGCGCCGCTGGCGTATTCGACCACCGCGTTCACCACATCTTCGGATTCGATCTTGTGCACCGCGCCCAGTTGCCAGACCCCAAACAACTGTTTCACCGGTCCCGCCAGCCAGCGCAGAATGTCGACCTGGTGGATCGCCTGGTTCATCAGCGCGCCGCCGCCTTCGGTTTGCCAACTTCCCTTAATCGGCCGTGCGTAATACTCGGGCGACCGGTACCATTTCGTGTAACCATCGAGTTCCAGCAGTTTGCCCAACCGGCCGGCGGCAAGCGCCCGCGCCAGGAACAGGCTGGCGTCGTCGAAACGGTGCTGGCTGACCACGCCCAGCAGGATGCCGCCATCGCGTGCGGTGTCGATCATGCGCCGCGCGGTGTCGAGGTTGGTCGAAATAGGCTTCTGCACCTGCACGTGCTTGCTTGATCGCGCGCAGATCTCGACCGGTTGGAGCCGGAAGTCGGGAAACGTGCAGACGTCCACGTAGTCCACTCGCGGGTGTGTGCAAACGTCCTGATAATGGGGCGCGAATTCGACGCCGAACTCCTCCGCGAACCTCCGCCCGGTGGCTTCGTGAGTGTCGGTGCAAACCGTCAGCTCATAGCCGATGTTCTTGTAGACCCGCGCGTGCATCCGCGCAATCGCTCCCGTGCCAATGATTCCCACGCGCATAGAACATCCATTTTAATCGCGGGCGCGTTCGGTGTCGCTGGCGCGCGCAGTCCTGCGTGCAGCGTCGAATCGTCTCGACGCTTCTTCGTTCTTAATGCATCACGCGGATTATTGATGAGGATGACGCGCAAACTGGAGGGAAACTCAAGCTTCGGATCGCACGCCCGCCCGCTTGTCCAGGCGGCCCGCGAGGACGCTCAGTACGTCCGCCATTTCGGCCAACGCGCTTCGCGCACTCTCCGGTGCGGCGCTTCGCATCACACGATAATAGAGCTGCATGACGCGATAATCGACAACCAGCAGCCGGTCTTCGAC
This sequence comes from Bryobacterales bacterium, assembly GCA_003157745.1. Lineage (GTDB taxonomy): Bacteria > Acidobacteriota > Terriglobia > Bryobacterales > Bryobacteraceae > Bog-375. The sequence continues at coordinate 8,494 of PMKM01000127.1, forward strand.
GGAATTCAAGTCCAGACCCGCGGCATGTTCGATGAGGTATGTCAGCAAGTGGTAGTCCCGCTCCAGCGCCCGCTCGAAACCATCCATCGGCATCGCGCCGCGCAATTGCTCGCGAACCTCGCGGAAGCTGAACTGGGCGTTTCCGCCCCTCGCCCCGACCTCCAGCATGGAACTCCGCAGCAGCAAAATACAGCTATAGCGGAACCAATAAAGGAGCAGTCCGAACGAGAACGCGATAATCAGGATGCTCACAACCATACAAACTCAGGCGCTGTTGATGTTAATCCGGTACTAGACCATCCATAACCAGGATACTTAACAAATGATTTATTTGCAATAGTTTTCTTAGTCCTCAGCGCTAGTACTAGAGTTTTGCATTATATTGCTGATCTGATTGACCTTACGAGCTGTCGCAGACACGCAGCCGGCCGCTCTGGAGCCGGATCGAGGAACATGCGCCGGTCTCCGAGCGTATCGTATCCTGAAGATCTTGCTGCACAGAGCTGGACGGCGCATGCCATCCGGACCGGTGCGAGGAGACGCCATGATCGTGAAGAGCCTGTTGCTCGCGGCAAACGTACTGTGCCTGGCGGGGTGTGTTATCAATCCCACACCCACTGGTCCGCTGCAGTACGATTCGTTCCATCTCGAACGGGACCGCGCCGAGGTCGTCAAAGTCAATCTCAATATGGGCGCCGGCAAGCTGCAAGCCGGCAGCGGGACGGACAAACTGCTGCAAGCCTATTTTACTTACAATGTCGCCGCCTGGAAGCCAATCGTGAAGTACCAGACGGGCGTGTTGTCGATCGACCAGGGCAGGACCGAACACGTCAACTTCCACCCGGGCAACGTCAAGTACGAATGGGACCTGCGCTTCGGCCGCGAAACGCCACTCGATTTCGGCGTGAACTTCGGCGCCGGCGAAGCGCAACTGGATCTCGGTTCGCTCAACCTGCGCTCCGTCCATGTCCACATGGGCGTCGGCAAACTCGAGCTCGACTTGCGTGGGCGCCCACAACACGATTACGACGTTCACATCGACGGCGGCATCGGTGAGGCCGTGGTGCGGCTGCCCTCGACAGCCGGCGTTTACGCCACTGCCACCGGCGGCATCGGCGAGGTCAAGACCCGCGGGCTCCAGAAGCAAGGCGATCACTGGGAAAACGACGCCTACCCAACCGCGGGGGTCAAGGTCAACGTCGACGTGCATGGCGGCATCGGCTCCATCACGCTCCTCGGCGATTCCGACTGAGAAACGCCTGCCGCGCCCTCAGTCGCACACATCCTTGCGTGGCGCACGCTGTCCAGTGTGCAGGGTCGAGAGTCATCTCGACCTTTCTTTGCCTCGAAGCGAGCGCACTCGCGCCTCCGGCCCGTCGAAACGGAATCCGCTCGCCGCGCCCTCAGCCCGCCAGTCCGCCGGAGACGATCAGCGCCGCCACCGCGGCGACTTCGTATTCCATCGGGCGGTCCACCGATTGGAACTCCGCCAACCGGCGCACGCTCTGGTAAACGCGCCGCGCGCCGCGCCCCAGTTTGGCCTCCCCGCCGCGCAGGTCCGCCGCTTGCGCCACAGCCAGCAGCAGCATCGCCGTCTCGTTGCGCACGCATTCGAGCGCGTCCATCGCCGTCGCCGCGGCGTGCATCCCCAGGCTCACCACGTCCTGGTTATATTGCTCGGTCGGGAGCGAGTGAATCGAGCTCGGCCCCGCCATCTGCCGCACCGCGCAGGCCAGGCTCGTGATGCTCAGTTGCATCCCCTTGAAACCGGAATTGACGCCGGGCTCGGGCGTGAGGTTGGCCGGCAGGCCGTTGTTGAACCGGTCGTCCACCACCACCGCCATCAGCGCGTTTCCCCAATTGGCCATGGCGGCGAAATCGATCTTCCACGTATCCAGCAGCCGCGCCATGTGGCCGCCATAGAAATTGCCGGCCTTGTGCAATGCGCCGGTTTCCGGATCGATCAGCGGATTATCGTTGGCGGAGTTCATCTCCCGCTCGATCACCGCGCGGCCGTCCTGGTTGCCTTCCCACACCTGCCCCAGCCCTTGTGGAATCGCGCGCAGGGAATAACAGCTCTGCCCGCTCGACACCCGCGTGTACCCCGAGCCGTCCAGCATCTCGCGCAGATACGCCGCCACCGCGATCTGGCCCGGATGCCCCTTCTGTTCCTGAACCCACGCGTCGAATGGCTGCGCCGATGCCTCCATCGCCTCAATCGCCAATGCCGCCGCGGCCAGCAGCGCCTCGAGCACCCGCCGCGCATCCACCCACAGCAGCGCCGCGCACGCCGTCATCACCGTGGTCCCGTTGATCAGCGCCAGTCCTTCCTTCGGCGCGAAGCGGATCGGCTGCAATCCGGCGGCTTCGAGCGCGTCCGCCGCCGCCATCCGCCGTCCGTCGTACTCGGCCTCGCCCGCCCCCATCAGCACCCGCGCGATATACGCGGAGGGCATCAGGTCGCCCGACGCGCCCACCGAGCCATAGCGCGGCACCACCGGCGTGATGCGCCGGTTCAACAGCGCGGCCAGCGCCTCGGCCAGTTCCACGCGCACCGCCGATGTGCCGGTCGTGAACGTCGCCAACCGCAGCAGCATGGCGCCACGCACCACGTCGTTCGGAAGCGGCTGCCCGGTCGCGCAGCCCAGTTGGCGCACCAGGTTGAGCTGCAGCAGTTCCATCTTTTCCGCCGGCAGCGAAATGCCCACGTTGCCGCCCACTCCTGTATTGACGCCGTATATACGATCGCCGCGCCCCAGCATTTCGTCCAGCCGCCGCCGCCCTTGCGCAATCCGTTCGCGCGCCCCCGCCGCCAGCCGCACCTCGGCGCCTTCCCGCGCCACGCGCACCGCGTCTTCGATGCTCAAACGCCCTTCGCCGATTTCGAATAGATCCGCCATGTCTGGTAGAGTATCAAGCTCCCGCGTGGCACGGGGCGCAGTCTGCCCGGGCCAATGTCACCTGCTTCTCCAGCAACGCCGGCGCCGCGTGGCGCAGACCCCCTGGTCTGCGCGGGTCCCCCTGGACCCGCTCTTCGCCGAGAGCCATCTCGGCTTTTTCCGTTGCCGCCTTCCTACTCCACCGTGAACGGATGGCGGCTGTCGTGAGTCTTACCGCCGATCGTGTCTGTCACTTGCACGCCGATAATATAGGATCCCGGCTGGACTCCCGCCTTCAGGTTAATACTGAACTCGCCCGAGATATACCGCTTGGGATAAAACGACTGACTCTGTTCCACCGCCGGCTCCGGCTGCGTCCAAACCACCTTGCCGTTGGGCAGTATGATAGAAGCCACGTAACTCAGGTCGATCTTATTGCCTTCGCCGAACTGGTATCCGATGATATCGAACCGCGCCCACAAGGTTTCGCCCGCGTGATAGATCGCGCTCTCCACCGGCTGCTTGCCCTCTTCATCCCGATAGAAATGGAAGTTCCGCACGATTACCGTGTCGCTCGGCTCCACTGCGCGCCCGTGAACGTCGAACGGCACCTCGATCCGCGCCGTAGTCTTGGCTATCTCGTCTTCGGCCGTCACTACCACTTTGTAAGTGCCCGAACCGGCCAGCGGCGGTATCATTAGTTGCGTCTGGATCCTGGGCATCCACTCTTTGTCTTCGCTGGTAACTTCGTCGTTGAATTCGTTCTTATAAGTCTCGTTCAACTGCACGCCTTTTTGGTCGAACGCCGCCACTGAGTAGGCGACGCGAATCTTCTGGTCCGCGCCCTTCGTGACGTGCGACACGCGGCATGTGAAAAACAGCGCCTCGCCCGGCGTGTAAAAGAAGCCCGCGGGCGGCGCCGTGCCTTCTTCCACCTGGCTGATCACGGGCCGCACGAGGGCCAAAGGCTCGGCTGCGGCGAAAGCCACCGAGCCGGCGAGCGAAGCGAGCAGCAAGAGCCGCATTGTTTCCTCCTGTACGATTCTACTTCCCCGCCAGCCCGGCCAGATACCGCCCGGTGTGCGAGCGGGCCGCCCGCGCCACCGTCTCCGGCGTTCCCGCCACCACCACTTCGCCGCCGCCCGCGCCGCCCTCGGGTCCCAGATCGACGATCCAGTCCGCGGCGCGAATCACATCCAGGTTGTGCTCGATCACCACCAGGCTGCCGCCGTTTTCGATCAGCCGCTCGAAGGCCGCCAGCAGCTTGGCGATATCGTCGAAGTGCAGCCCCGTCGTCGGCTCGTCGAAGATGAACAGCGTGCCGCGGCAACTCGCCGCCGCCAGGTGCGCGGCCAGCTTCACGCGCTGCGCCTCGCCGCCGGAAAGCGTGGTGGCGGATTGGCCCAGCCGCAAATATCCCAGCCCCACGTCGTCCAGCACGCGCAGCCGCTCCACCAGCCGCGGCACCGCTGCGAAGAAGTCGATCGCCGCGCTCACCGTGAGTCCCAGCACTTCGTGGATGTTCAGCCCGTTGTAGCGTATCTCCAGAATCGAGCTCTTGTAGCGCGTCCCCTTGCACTCCTCGCAGAGCAATTCCACATCGGCCAGAAACTGCATCTCCACCGTC
>PMKM01000177.1 GCA_003157745.1 Bryobacterales bacterium
TCTCTTCGCGCCCTTTTACTTTGAGGATACCGACCTCGGCTATCTGGCCTGGAAGCGCGGCTGGAAAGTGCTCTACCAGGCGCGCAGCGTGGTCTACCACGAGCACCGCGGCACTATCGGCAAGAACTTCCGCGCGGAATACATTCAGGGCGTGGTGAAGCGAAACGCGCTGCTGTTCGCCTGGAAGAACATTCACGAGTGGCGGCGCGTGTGCGGCCATTTCGCCTACGCCTGGGCCGGCGCGGCGCTCACGGTGATCTTCGGCGAGGTCACGGGGCGGCCCACTTTCGCCGCGCTGGGGCGAGCGTTTCTGAAGCTGCCGGCGGCGCTCGGTTCGCGGTGGCGGGCCCAGGGGCTCGCCATGATCGACGACGCGGAGGCCTTCCGGCGTCCGCTGGGCGGCTATTTCCGCGACCGTTTTGCCACCATGCCTGCGGCGCCCGAGCCGCTCCGCGTGCTGTTCGTTTCGCCCTACCCGATTTGCCCGCCCACCCACGGCGGCGGCGTCTTCATGTACCAGACGCTGCGCGAACTGGCCGGGCTGGCCGAGGTGCACGTCGCCGGTCTGCTCGATTTCGCCTGGCAGGCGGACGCCAATCTGGAACTGAGGACATTCTGCGCCTCGGCCGAATGGCTGGTGCGCCCCGGCGGGCACCCTAAAGGCGGCGGCGCGCTCACGCCGTTCGCCGTGCGCGAGTTTCACGACGAGGATCTGGAATGGCTGATCCACCGCCAGATCTACCTGCGCGAAATCGACGTAGTGCAGCTCGAATACACGGTGCTCGCGCAATACCGCTGCGACTTTCGCCGCATCGCTGTGGCGCTGTTCGAGCATGACGTGTATTTTCAATCGGTTGGCCGCGGTCTGGGCCGCATGGCTGGGATCGCCGCCGAGGTCAAGGCGCGCGGCGAATATCTGCGTGCCCTGCGCTACGAATTGCGCGCGCTGCCGCATTTCGACCAGGTGCAGGTGTGTACCGCGGCCAATCGCGAATACCTGCTCGGCTTCCTGCCGCGGATGGCCCCGCGCATCGCAACGGGCATGCGCGCCGGTATCGACATCGCGCGCTATGCGTTTCGCAGCGAGGGCCGCGAGCCGTTCACGATGCTCTTCGTCGGCAGCTTCCGGCACGAGCCGAACCGGGCCGCGCTCGATTGGTTCGTGCACGAGGTGCTGCCGCTCATTGTCGCCCGCGAGCCGCGCGCCCGTCTGGTGGTCGCCGGGTCAGATCCGCCGCCCGTCCACGCCTACGCCGATGTCGCCAGCCACCTGGAAATGCTTGGCATGGTGGAGGATATTCGCGAACCGCTCGGGCGCTTCGCGGTCTTCGTTTGTCCCGTGTTGAGCGGCTCCGGGGTGCGGGTCAAGCTGCTCGAGGCGTTCGCCTCCGGCATTCCGGTGGTTTCGACCGCGGTGGGCGCCGAGGGGTTGGCCGCCGCCGATGGCCGCTTCTGCGCGCTGGCCGATTCGCCGGAAGCGTTCGCGGCGCGCGTCGCCGGGTTGTTCACCGACCCCGCAGCCGCCTCCGACATGGCTGGCCGCGCCCGCACTGAGGTGGAGACCAACTGGGCAATGTGCTCTATCACACATAATCTGGTTGACGGCTATCGACGCCTATTGCGGCTCAAACGGGAGCCGTAGGCACCGGCTCGACTGTCGCAACCATACACAAATAGAACATTTAATTGTGTTTATGCTGGTGATGACGCCCGGTAAACAACCTCCTCGGTACCAGTACGCGGCGTGTTTTCTTGGTACCAAATAAGCCACAAAAAGTCCCGACTTCAGTTGAAATCCGTGGGCCAGATCAGTACTATGGTAAGGAACTAAAAAAGACAACCATGGGCACGGTAGCCGACCTGGGACGGCGGGGGACCTTTCCCGCTGACGGAGGAAGATCGAAAAGCATGAAACTTGGACGCATTCTGCAAGCCGCTATGATCGTCGGGGCAGGGTTTTTGCTGGTCTCGACCGCAAGCGCCAGCAGCATCAACTTTACAACTGCTGTAACGAGCCCCTACGTCACCGCGTTCGTCAGCGGGGGCACGATCGTGAACGGCGGCCTGACGCTCGACAACTCGAGTGCCGTCGGTGGCGCCAGCGCGACCCTCCGCTTTGCTGGGGTCACGACCACCGGGCTGGGTACGCCAACCAACACGGCTCTCGGCGATTTCTTCATAGTTTGCAATTCCTGCTCGACCGCGTCAGCGAACACGGCCGACGCTACTTTTAGCGCCTTCGTGTTCGACATGTACATCTACGATTCGACTGACGGCGGCTATGCCGAGTTTATCGGCAATTCGGTCGGTGGAACGGTCTACAGCAACCAAAGTAACATCACGATCAACTGGACGCCTGCGCAGCTCGGACCGGGGACGACCCATGTGGTCAGCGGCACTCTGGGGAGTACTTACTTCACAGCGCCCGCAAGCACGCCGATCGTGGCTCCCAGTACCGGTGGTGGCGACACGTCGGTTCAAGGATTTGTCGGTTCCACGGTTTCCCCCGAGCCAGCCACCATGGCGATGGTTGGCGGGCTGTTTATCGGGCTGGCTGGGCTGGCTCGCAAGCGCCGCAAAGCGTAGTTCTTCGCATCGAAAACCGTTTTCCGAAAGGCCGCCGCATCCACAAGGTGCAGCGGCCTTTTTCTTTTTACTCCCGTCAGCTTTTCCCCACCCTACGTTTCCGGCAATGGCGCAGGGAACACCATTCTTCAACGGCCAGTTTTGTGTGGTTCCGTATCACTCCGCGCAGGTCCCGGCACGATCTTGACCTCGGAAATAGTACGTTGATCGCGTTTCGTCAGGAACAGAGAGCGGCATTTGCGATGGCTTGCGAGGGATTCAAATAGTTTCGTCCTGAACGTTCTCCATCTAACGCTTCAAGTACAACTATCGAAAGAGTTTACCCGGACCCTATTGTATTCGGTCCCGGCTCGGGCTAGGATCGGAGAGCACAAGGGAAATGGGTGCTTGTCCTGGCTTTGGGTAAGCCAGAACTGCAACAGCCACCCGGAGGGAAAACACGAATGACAATCAAACGACCTATCCACGCCGCACCGTTTACGGTCGCGGCAATCTTAATCATGACGATGGCCGCCAGCGCGAGCGCCAGCTCCATCGTCTACGACACGACGGACGGAGGCAGCATCTTCGTCGGCAGCGGCCTTACGCTCAACAGCACCGGCGGCGCCGCTGCCACACTGGCCTACCACCCGATTGGCGACACCACGGTGGGCGTGCCGACCAACATCAACCTGGGGAGCTTTACGCTCTCGTGCCCGAGTTGCGGGACGGAAGCCTCCGGGCTCGGCACGTCTTTCGGCGCGTTCACCTTCGACCTGATCGTCAGTGACGACACGCCGACCGACGATACCGCCGTGGGCGAGTTTGTCGGCACCTCAAGCGGCGGCACCGTCTGGAGCGACCAGAGCAGCGTTTCGATCTCCTGGTTGCCGGTTTCGCTCGGTCCGGGAACGACCGGCGCGATTAGCGGAAATTTCGGCACCAGCGTTTTCACGATCAGCACTCCGTCGTTGATCGTCTCTCCCAATTCCGGCACCAATCCCGGGACCACGACGGTTCAGGGAGTGCTGGCCTCAACTGCCGCCCCGGAGCCGGCGACGATGGCCATGGTGGGTGGGCTGTTCATTGGCCTGGCCGCCCTGGCTCGCAAGCGCCGCGCCTAGTCCGCGCAGCCACGGTTTCGAGACGGCCGATGCACCGCCGGGTGCATCGGCCGTTTGGTTTTTGCAGGTAGGACAGGCCATCGTTTTTCGTGGCCCGTCGCCCGAATGCAGGGAGCACACGGGCGTCGACAGACGACAAAAAGCGATCGTCCGTCCTACCGCAGTTCCTCCATCACTTCTTCGAGCACGGCGCGGGACGGGCGCACGCGCGATTCGGGCAGCGTGGCGATCGGCTCAGGCGGCAGGTTCAGCAGGTCGAGGAAAGTCGGCTTGCCGGTGTTGACGTAGAGGACGCCGGTCAGCACCTCGGCTTTGGTCTCGGCTTCCTCGATGGCAGCCAACGCGGCCAGGCGGCTGGTGGGATCGAAATCGTGCCCGAGTTTGCGGATGCGCAGGTGCGAACCGTCGTGCAGCGGCACGTCCATCGCTTCGCCCTCGGCAATCTCGACCGCGATATCCTCGTAGGCCGGCACGTAATCGAGCTCGTTCAGCGCCAGGTCGTGCTCCTTCATGTAGGCGTAGCTCTTGGTCGATCCAACGTGGTCGTTGAACGTCACGCAGGGCGAAACGACGTCGATCACCGATAGCCCGCGATGCGAAATGGCGGTCTTGAGGATGGCCTGCAACTGCTTCTTGTCCCCGCTGAAGGAGCGTGCCACGAACGTAGCGCCCCATTCAAGCGCCAGCGCGCAGCAATCGAACGGCGGCAGATCGTTGACCGCGCCGCCCTTCTGCGTGGACCCGAGGTCGGCCGTGGCCGAGAACTGCCCCTTGGTCAGGCCATAGACGCCATTATCCTCGATGATGCAGATCAGCGGCACGTTGCGGCGCACCATGTGCATGAACTGGCCGAGGCCGATCGACGCCGCGTCGCCATCGCCGGCGACGCCCAGCCCGAGCAGGGTGCTATTGGCCAGCAGGGCGCCGGTGGCCAGCGCCGGCATGCGCCCGTGGACGCCGTTGAAGGCGTGCGCCATGCCCAGGAAATACGCGGGCGATTTCGACGAGCAGCCAATGCCGGAAAACTTGGCGACGTGCCAGGGCTCGACGCCGAGTTCGTAGAAGCATTCGATCACGCGCTCGGAAATCGAGTTGTGCCCGCAACCGGCGCAGAGCGTGGTCTTGCTGCCCTTATAGCTCAAAACGTCGAGCCCGATGCGGTTGGTCTTTCGGGGCGGCGGGGGTGCGGCGGGGGTGCTCATTTCGCCTCCTGTTTCACGATCTCGTCGGTGATGGTGCGCGCGTCAATCGGCATCCCGCCGTAGTAGCGCACGCTGCGCAGGCGCGCGATCGAATCCGGCTCCAGTTCCAGGCGCATCAGTTGCAGAAGCTGCCCGTCGCGATTCTGATCGACCACGTAAACCCGGTCGTGGCCGCGAATGAATTCGGCCAGGTGCGTGGTGAACGGGAACGCGCGCGGGCGCAGGTAATCCACCGGCACGCCGTGTTCCGCTTCCAGTTGATCGCAGCTTTCGCGCGCCGCGTAATCCGAGCTGCCGATGGCGACGATGCCGATCCGCGCGCCCGCCCGCAACTCCCGCGCCGGTTCGGGAACCTCGCCGCGCATGGTCTCGAACTTGTGCGCCAGGCGATCCATATTACCGATGTAATCGTCTTCGCGCTCGGTGTACTGCGCATTCGCGTTGTGGCCGCTGCCGCGGGTGAAGTAGACGGCCTTGGGATGGTTGGTGCCGGGCAGCGTGCGGTAGCCCACGCCATCGCCATCCACGTCCCCGTAGCGCGCGAACCCGCCCAGCCGGTCCAGGTCTTCCGCCGTCAGCACCTTGCCGCGGTTCATCGGCTTTTCCGGATAGACGAACGCGTCGGCCATCCAGTTGTTCATGCCGAGATCGAGATCGGTGAACACGAACACCGGCGTCTGGAAACGCTCGGCGAAATCGAAAGCCTGGATCGACATCGAGAAGCACTCTTCCATCGAGCACGGGAAGAAGATCGGGTGCTTGGTATCGCCGTGCGAAAGAAACGCCGTGCTGAGCAGGTCGCCCTGCTGGGTGCGCGTGGGAAGCCCGGTCGAGGGGCCGACGCGCTGCACGTCGTAGATCACCGTTGGCACGTCCGCGTAATATCCCAGGCCGATGAATTCCGCCATCAGCGAAAGGCCCGGCCCGGAGGTGGCCGTCATCGACCGCGCACCCGCCCAACCGGCGCCGAGCGCCATCCCGATCGAAGCCAGTTCGTCCTCGGCCTGCACGATGGCGTAGGTGGCCTTGCCGGTTTCCGGGTCCACGCGAAATCGCCGCATGTATCCGATCAGCGTTTCGACCAGCGTCGAAGAAGGCGTGATCGGGTACCAGGCGACCACCGTGACGCCGGCGAACATGGCGCCCAGCGCGCATGCGGCGTTGCCATCGACGATGATCTTGCCGGCGGTAAGATTCATCCGTTCCACGCGGCACCGGTCGTTCTTGGTGAACGCGCTCGTTGCGTAGTCGAACCCCGCCTGCGCGGCGCCCCAGTTCAGCTCGGCGGCTTTCGCCTTGCGCTTGCCGAACTGCTTCACCAGTGCGCGGTGCACCTCTTCCATTTCGATCCCAAGCAATTGCGCCACCACGCCGTCGTAGATCATGTTGCGCACCAGCTTGCGCAGCTTGGCGTCGGGGCACACCGGCGCCACCAGCTTGTCGAACGGAACGGGATAGAAATGCAGATCCGTGCGCAGCTCGCCGAGCTTCAGCGGTTCGTCGTAAACCACCGCCGCGCCCGCCTCGAGCTTCATCACGTCCTCGCGCGCGGTTTCCGCGTTCATCGCCACCAGAAAATCGATTTCCTTGCGGCGGCCCACATAGCCGTGCTTGCTGGCGCGGATGGTGAACCACGTGGGAAGGCCGGCGATGTTCGACGGGAACATGTTCTTCCCCGATACCGGAATTCCCATCTGAAAAATGGCGCGCATCAGAACGGTGTTGGCAGTCTGGCTGCCGCTCCCGTTCACGGTCGCCACCTGGAGGCTGAAATCGTTGACGAGCGCCCGGCCGGCATCGACGGACAAGGGCTCCGCCGGCGTAACTTCTAGCGATGACATGGTCGAGGATCCCTTCTGCAAGGGTAGGTAACCCAGTTCACTTCCGATGCTTCGATTATATGTCTAACCGGCCGCGGGCGGCGCGGCGGCCCGTAATCCGTCCGTTAGCGCGCGCCACCTACGACCGCTCCCAACAGGTGCGCTGACACGGGCGGCGGTTGGTTGCGTGGCAGGACCGTTGGTTCCTATCACGCCTGCTTACGGACGGAATACGGGCGGCGGCCCGGTCCATTCGCGCCGTTCGGAACGCGTGTGATACTGGAATGGTGGTCTCGACTTTGCACCCCGTTGCTCAAGAAATGGCGGAAGTGTCCGCTGAAGACGAACGCCTCCCCGACGATATCGACAAGCTGAACCTGGTTCTCAACCGCGCCCGTCTGGCCGCCTTTCTCACCGAATTCGCGGCGGACAAGGACGTCCGGGACCTGCTGACGCTCGATGTGCTGGGAACCGCGGCCGGCGTGCCGTTCACTTCGACGGGCGTGGTGGAGCCCGCCGCGGCGCTGGCACTGCGGCCGTTCCGGATCTGGGAATACGCCTGGCTGTACAAGGCGCTCGGTCTCTCCCGGGGTGGCATCGACGTGCTGGACCTCGGCGGGCCGGCGTCGCATATTTGTCTTCTGGCCGCCCTGGCCGGTTGCCGCGTCACCAGTCTGGACATTAATCCGGCGTTCGTCCAAGCGTCACAAGAGGCCGCGCGATCGTTGCAGATCGCCGGCCTGGACGCACGCGTGGGAGACATGCGCGACCTTTCCCGATTCGCCGATGGGAGCTTCGATGCCGTGATCTCCTGCTCCGTCCTCGAGCACCTGACGGAACGGGACCAGGAGATCGCCCTGCGGGAGGTGGCCAGGGTTCTCAAGCCAGGGGGCCATGTCGCGCTTACCTTCGATTTCGGTCCGGCGGCTCCCGGTGCGAATGAACACTTGCCGCCGCCCCACGACCCGCCGCCGGACGCAGCCGCCGCGGTTCGGCGCTACCAGCAGGCGGGATTGGCCGTCGCTGGAAATGCGTTCACCGAGGAGCCCATTCCCGGGAGCTTGTTCCACGATGATACCGTCGGCTACACGGTGGCGTCCCTGTTCCTGTCCAAGCCGCCGGCCGCCGCGATTCAGGTCCCGCGCTGTGAACCCGCCGGTTCCCTCCTGGGCGATCTATTGAACCGGGAGCTGGTCTTCAACGTCTTCAGAAACTCGACGGCGATCAACGACATGCGATTGAGGGCCGACGCCCTCGATGACGCGCGCGCCCAATTGGAACGGGCCACGGCCAGCCTGCGGGAGCAAGAGAGCCTGATTCTGAGTCTGCACACCACAGCGGCCGAGCGCCTGAGCGTGATCGAGAAATTGGACGCCGCCATCTGGCGGCTTCCTATCGGCAAATAGCCTTCCCGCGCGGCCGGAATGCCCGTCTACCCGCGTGCCTGCAGCCGTTTCCGCGCGTCCACCCAGGCCGGAAACAGTTCGGGATTCTCCAGCCACACGAGCATCCACTGCGCCATCTCNNCGCTCGCCCGCCGCTTGGGCCGCCACGTATACGTCGAGCATCTCGCCGAGCGAGCCTTCCAACTCCTCGAACGTGTGCTGCCGGATGCCCGCCCACGGTTGATCGAAGGGAATGCCGGTCGCCCGCAGCAGGTCGCGCAGGTAGCTATCGGAAACCGGCGCCAGTTCCGCGCGCGCCTCGGTCCAGATCTCTTCCGTGATGCGCGGCGGCTGCCGCTGCGCCAGGTACTCGCCCAACCGGCGCTTGGTCGAGGGCCGCCCCGTGGCGCGCGCATTCTTGCGTGCAGGGTCGGGATTCGTCTCGACCTCGCCCGGCAGCATCGGCTCGATGGGCTCGGAATTATCGCTTCTTGCCACGGCGGTAGACTGCGACAGCCGTCTGGTGGGCTGCTATGTTGCTCGAAAACTGGTGAGCGCCGGAGCCGTCCGGCCGCAACACGAAATAGAGCGCGTCGGTATCGGCCGGATGCAGGGCGGCGCGAATCGCGTCGAGTCCCGGGTTGGCGATCGGCCCCGGCGGCAGGCCCGCGTGCCGGTAGGTGTTGTACGGGTTATCGCTATCGAGATCCGAACGGTGGATGGCGCCGCGGTAGCGCTGCTCGACCAGCGCCGCGTAAATCGTGGATGGGTCGCAATCGAGCGCCATGCCCAGCCGCAGCCGGTTGACGAACACGGCGGCCACGCGCGGACGCTCCTCGGCCAGCTTGCTCTCCTTTTCGATCAACGACGCCAGCGTCACCGTGCGATGCACCGCCGGCGCGCTGCCGAGGCCGCTCCAGGCCTCGCGAAATCGCGCCGTCATCATGCGGCACAGCGCGGCCGGAGTCGCGTGGCGCCCCACCCGGTAGGTGCTTGGGAAGAGATAGCCCTCGAGCGTGGGCGCCGCCGGATCGAGATCGCGAACCAGGGCCGGATCGCGCGCGGCAACGAGAAAATCGGGCGCCGGGAACAGCCCCAGGCTCGCCGCCGCCGCCGCAATGTCGAACATGTTCTTGCCTTCCGGCACCACCAGCGTGTAATAGAACGCCTCGCCGCGAGCGATGCGGCCGAAAACTTCGACCGGCGACGCCTCCTGCGTAAACCGGTATTCTCCCGCGCGCAGCCGCCGCGCGGGCCCGAGCGCGCGCACCAGCAGAAAATCCCACTGGCTGCGGACGACGCCCGCCCGCTCAAGCTCCGCCGCCAGCGTGCGCGAGCCCGCGCCGCGCGGAAACTCGACGAACGCCTCCTCGCCGAATCCTTTATAAGGTTGCGTGATCCGCCAACCGCACCAGGCCGCGGCGGCCAACACGACCAGCGCCACTATGCCCAAACGACGCGCGATCTTCATAACGAATCGAGGTAGCTCTGCAGCAGAATCACCGCGGAGAGCCGGTCCACCGCCGCCGCGCGCTTCGCGATGCTGATGCCGCTCGAGCGCAGCACGCGCCCCGCTTCCACGCTGGTCAGCCGCTCATCCCACAGCTTCACCGGAAGTCCCGTACGGCGCTCGAGGTCGCCCGAAAACTCGCGCACCCACGCCGATTGGCGCCCTTCCTTGCCGCCCATGTTGATCGGATTACCCATCAGGAACAGGCCCACCTCGCGCTCCGCCGCCAGCCGTTCGAGCAGGTCCAGGTCCGCGCGCTTGTTGGTGCGGTCGATGTTGGGAAGGCCCTGCGCCGTCATGCGCAGCGGATCGCTGATGGCCAGCCCTATGCGCCGCTTGCCCAGGTCGAGTGCGAGAATGCGGGAATTCGTTCCAGTCAATTCCATTACATTATAGACTCGCGCGTGCTACATTCGAGACAAAAGGTCTATATCCTATAGTGGCGCTGATCGCTCAGTCCGGGCCCGCCTCCAGCACGGCCAAGGCCGCGCACGAAGCCCGCCAGCTTGCCTTACCCGTGGTGGCGATCGGCGTCGTGATCGCCGTGCTCTATTACGGCCGCTTGTTCTTCATCACCTCCATTGCGGCCGTCGTCATCGCGTTCATCCTGGAGCCCTTCGTCGCGCTGCTCACGCGGCTGCGCTTTCCGCGTCCGCTGGCCAGCTTCGTGGTCTGCACCCTGGCGCTGTTGTCTCTCTACATTATCGGCGCCGGCGCCTACGCGCAGGTTGCCGTGCTGACCGCCGATCTGCCACGTTACGGCGACCGCATCGGCCAGATCGTGGAAGGCGTGCAGCAGAAGGTGGACGACGTCGAGCAGCAGACCTGGCGCCTGGTCGCGCCGAGCAAGGTCGTCCCACCGCCGCCGCCGCAGCCGCAGCGCACGGGCAAACGCGCGCGGACGCAGCCAGCCGCCGCCCAGCCCGCCGTGATCCCGGAAGTGCGCATTCACGAAGAGCGGACCCCGGTGGCCGATTTTGTTTCGGCCTACATCGGCTCCGTCTACCAGATTCTGTTGACGGTTTCCTTCGTCCCCTTTCTGGTGTACTTCATGCTGAGCTGGCACGACCACATCAACCGCAGCTTCCTCCAATTCTTTCGCGGCGAGGACCGCCTGGTCGCTGCGCGCAGCCTGCAAGGCGTGGCCGAAATGGTGCGCGCCTTCGTGGTCGGCAATTTCGTGCTCGGCTTCCTGCTGGCCGTAACGAGTTCGATTATCTTCTGGGCCATGCGGCTGCCCTACCCCATGCTGGTCGGTCCGCTGAGCGGGCTTCTGAGCCTGTTTCCCTATGTCGGCCTGCCGCTCGCCATGGCCCCGCCGCTATTCTCCGCGCTGGCCATCAATCGCGTGCCGGTGTACGCCGGGGTAATCGGCGTGGTCGCCGCGCTCCATCTGGTCGCGCTCAACCTGCTCTACCCGAAGATCGTCGGCTCGCGCGTTCATCTCAATCCACTCGTTGTCACCTTCTCGCTCATGCTCTGGGGCTTCCTCTGGGATGCGCCGGGCCTGCTGTTGGCGATTCCCATGACGGCCGCCATCAAAGCCGTTTGCGACAACATCAAAGGCTTGCGCCCCATCGGCAAGTTCCTGGGCGACTAATCCCGTGACCCGGAAAGGCTCTGTCTAACCGTTATGTATTCGCGTCTCCTCGTTGCATTTCTGCTTGTGCCGCTCGCGGCTCTCGCCGCCGGCCCCGTTGCGCCTGCCACCGCTTTCGACCCGGGCACGATCGACGGGTCCGTCGATCCCTGCGTCGATTTCTATCAATATGCCTGCAACAACTGGGTCGCGCAGCACCCGCTGCCGCCCGATCGCTCGCGCTATGCCCGCTTCACCGAGTTGAGCGAACGCAACGAGAACGTTTTGCTCGAGATCCTCCGCCGGGACGCAGAGGCGAAGGCGGCCGCCGGCAGCGCCGTCCAGAAGCTCGGCGACGAGTTCAATAGCTGCATGAACACGGCCGCCATCGACCGGCAAGGGCTCGCGCCGCTTCAGCCGGAGCTCGACCGCATCGGCGCCATCGCCGGCCACCACGACATCTTCGACGAAGTCGTCCGCCTGCACCTCATCGGAGTGCCGGCGTTTTTCGAGTTCGATTCGCAGGCCGACTTCAAGAATTCCACCCGCACCGTAGCCAACCTTCAGCAGGGCGGCCTGTCGCTGCCCGATCGCGACTATTATCTGAAGACCGACACGAAGTCCGTCGAGATCCGCCAGCGCTTCGTCGAACATGTCGCGAAAATGCTGGCGCTTTCGGGCGAGCCGGTTGACGCGGCCAAGGCTCATGCCCAAATGGTGCTCGATCTCGAAACCATCCTGGCGCGGAATTCGACCGACCGCGTCGCCATGCGCAACCCGCTCGAGCGGTATCACTGGATGACCCGCGCCGCACTGGCTTCGCTCGCACCCTTCGATTGGGACGCCTATTTCAAGGCCATGCACGCGCCGGATTTCGACGCGCTCAATGTCAGTAATCCCGATTTTTTGCACGGCGCCGAGGCCGGCATCTTCGATCGACCGTTGGAAGCCTTCCGCGCCTACTTCGCCTTCCATCTGTTGCACCGCTACGCCGAGCTTGTGTCCGAGACGTTTGAAAACGAGAACTTCGATTTCTGGGACCGCTACCTCACCGGCGCCCACGAGCCGCGCCCGCGCGAATTCCGCTGCGTGCAGGCCGTGGATCGCGGCCTCGGCGACCTGCTCGGCCAGCAGTATATCGAAGCCGCGTTCGGCCCCGACGCCAAGCGGCAGATCGCCGAACTCGTCGATCAACTCGAAAAGGCCATGGGGCAGGACATCCAAACGCTCGACTGGATGACGGCGGACACCAAGAAAGCCGCACTCGCAAAGCTCGCCCTAATCACTAATAACGTGGGATATCCGAAGAAGTGGCGCGACTATAGCGCCGTCGCCATCGTCCCCGGCGACTACCTCGGCAATGGCTTGCGGATCGCGCGGGCCGCCGTCGAGCGCAGTCTGGACAAGATCGGCAAGCCCACCGACAAAGCCGAATGGCGCATGACGACGCCCACCGTGAATGCGTTCTATTCCCAGGCGTTCAATAGCATCAATTTTCCGGCGGGCATTCTGCAACCGCCGTTCTTCGATCCGCACCGCGACATGGCTCTGAATTATGGCGCCATCGGCGGCGTGATCGGTCATGAAATGACGCACGGTTTCGACGACCAGGGACGTAAGTACGATGGCGGCGGCAACCTGCGCGACTGGTGGACGCCCGCCGATGGCGCGGCGTTCGAAAAGCGAACGGCCTGTATCGCCGACCAGTACTCCGCCTTCACCGCCGTGGGCGACATGAAGATCAACGGCAGGCTGACCCTCGGCGAGAATACCGCCGATAATGGCGGCGCGCGCATCGCTTACATGGCCATGGAAAACGCGTTGCACGGCAACCGCTCGACTATCGCCGGCTATACGCCCGAGCAGCGGTTCTTCCTCGGTTTCGCCCAGGTCTGGTGTATGAATCAGGCTCCGCAGGAGGCCCGGCAACGAGCCCTCACCGATCCGCATTCGCCCGGCCGCTTCCGCGCCATCGGCACCCTCGAGAACATGCCCGAGTTCCAGCAAGCCTTCTCCTGCAAAGTTGGACAGCCGATGGTCAGCCCCAACGCCTGCCGGGCGTGGTAGCGCGCAGGGAAAGCCTGACCTTGCCCTGACACCGCCGCGAAACGTTTCCGCATCGTAGGGGCCGGCCCCGCCCGCCCCGCTGCGAAGTCTCATCCGCCACCAAAGTGGGGCGGGCCCTCGGCCCAATGCCACTTAAATAGGCTC
>PMKM01000018.1 GCA_003157745.1 Bryobacterales bacterium
AGTTATAAGGGCACAAGCGCGAAGATCCTGAGCGGCACCAACCGCAGTAAAGCTCAGGACAAAAACCAGCGCCCCTTCCTCAAGACGGTTGACACCGGCTGGACGGACAAAGACGACGCTGCCGCAAGCAACAGTCTCTCTCTATGGGGTATGGCCGACCTCAACAGCGACCAGACCGATGTCTATACGCTGTCCTTGACAGATGGCAGTGTGGGGAAAGGCACCTTGGGTCTGGCCTCAAAGAGCAAAGGCAAGTGGGTCAACGCGGTCGACAAGAACCAGGGCGGCACCAAGAAGTACGTCGCCGGACCGTGGAAGGAAGGCTATGAGCTGGGCACCTACGGCTTCGACGCCAAGACGAGCACCGCATGGGCTGTTATCAACTACACGGGTAAGTTTGCGGTCGCCAGCATAACTCAGTAAGAAACACTATTGCTCGCGCGGATGTTCTGCACCTTGGTGAGATTAGCAGCGTTTCAACGGGCCCCGTGGCCGCCAGGCGCGGGGTCCCGTAATATGTCACTCGGTAGGGGAGCAACGACCGGGTGAGGGATTCCCGTCAAGAGAATTCATACACCGGGAATCATAACTCCTGCTCCCCCAAACGACCGCTTGGTATAAGGAGACTGTGCATGCGTGGTCTTGTTCCGCTGATCGTAATACTGGCATCCGGGTTCCTGGCAGTCGCCCAGACCGACCGGGCGACTGTCACGGGTGTCGTGACGGACCCGAGCCAGGGCGCTGTCCCTGGCGCGACAGTAATTCTTCACTCGACAGCTACCGGAAGCGAACGCTCCGTTCTGACTAACGGGGCCGGCGTCTATACGTTTAGCGCTTTGCCGGTCGGCACTTACGAAGTCTCTATTACCGCCATAGGCTTCCAATACATGCGGATTCAGAACGTCACGCTTGACGTCGGAGAGACACGCACACTGAACGCCAACTTGCGAGTGGCCGCCGTAAGCACGGACGTAAACGTTGTCGGTGCGACTCCCGATCTGAATCTGACTTCGGCGGAAGTCGGTGGAGTCATTCAAGGCAGCCAACTCCAGGCCCTACCCGTGAACGGCAGGTACTGGGCAGACCTGGAGTCTCTGGCCCCTGGCGCCATCAGCTCCGGCACCGGCACCCAGGACACCATCCGCTTTTCCGGTCTTTCCCAGGAAGATAACAACTTCCGTCTCGATGGCGTGGATGCCACCGGCCTGAACCACCAATTTGTCAAGACGCCCATGCGTGCCGAGTTTCCGATGGAGTCGCTGGCCGAGTTCAAGGCCAGTAGCGCTGCTTACAGCGCAGACATAGGCAGCATGGCCGGCGGCCAGATCAGCATGGTCACCAAAAGCGGCACCAACGCCTTCCACGGCAGCCTTTACGAATATCTTCGCAACAGTTACTTCGATGCTACCGCCTGGGGCCTTAACCAGACCCTCTCACCGTTTAGGATGAACCAATTCGGGGCTAGCCTCGGCGGTCCTATCATTCACAACAGACTGTTTTTCTTCATCAACTACGAGGGCGTCCAGCAGTCATTTGGCCAACAACTGCAGGCAACTGTGCCCAGCCAAGCCCTTCGGGACCAGGTGATGGCGCAATCGCCGGCTCTGGCCTTTATCCTAAACGCTTACCCCACCGGTTCGATCCCACAGACGGACCCCAACACAATGCTCTGGACAGCCCTCCGATCCGCCCCGCAGACCGAGAATGCCGGCCTCGCTCGTCTGGACTACACGCTGAGTACAAATACCAGGATAGCGGCCCGCTTCAACGACGATGACTACCTTGCCTCCTCATCGGCTTTGGCGGAAGATACGATCACCACGACGAAAACGCCGAACACCGTCATCGACGTGCAGCATACTTTTTCGCCGACGGTTTTGAACGACGCTAAAATCGGCTTCAATCGAGATGACTACATGGACGTGGGCAGCAACGTCAAGTTGCCTTATACGGTCAGTATCAGCGGGTTGACGAGCCTCGCGCTCGGGGACCATTCCAAGCGCATCGACAACTCCTTCAGCTTTGTCGACGACTTCAGCTATTACCGTGGGCGCCACACCATCAAGGCCGGGACGGAAGGCCGGCACATGCAGGAACACAACGAACACCCCTGGCTGGAGGAGAGTCTGACCTATACCAGCGTGAAGAACTTCATCGGCAATGTGCTGGACTCATATACCAACGCCCCAGGCAAACCAGCCAACTTGCCGCGCAAGACTCCAGTCATCGCGTATATCCTGGATGAATTCAAACTTCGCCCCAATCTCACGCTGAACGCCGGCCTGCAATATGAGTTTTATAGCTCCGGCATCAGCAAGTCGGCCGGCGCGGTGGTATTCGATCCTTTCACCTGCGGCTTGCAGTATTGTCCCCAGGGCTCGCCTGGATACTTCGCGAATAAGCTCGATTTCATGCCGCGCGTCAGTCTGGCCTGGTCTCCCAAGGCATCCAGCGGAAAGACCGCAATTCGGGCCGGGTATGGCACCTTCTTCGACGACAGTCAGCCCAATGGAGGGCCGCCCTCGTTGCCTGGCATCGGCAACTTCACTCTGTCAGCCGCTAACATCAAGAACCTGTCGTTTCCGGTTACTCCGTTCCTAGGTTCCGCCACCGCCGTTCCTGTGACTTATTCGGGAAGAAACCGGCGCCGTAAAGACGTACGGGTGGATGAATGGACTCTCTCGATCCAACAAGCGGTGGCCCGCGAGACCACTGTCCAGGTAACGTACCTTGGCACCAAAGGAACGCACCTGCTGAGCGGCACTACCCTGAACGGGATCGATCCGGTTACGGGCGTGCGCCCTTACGCGAGCCTGACCAACTCGACCATCGGTTACTCCGACCACCAAGGAAACCTAACCCTGGAAGCGCTGCAGGCCGGCCTGCGGCGCAACATATCTACGGGATTACTCATCGTTGCCAACTATCAGTGGTCGCACGAAATCAGCGACGGCTCTACCGGCGACGCCGAAAACGACACGTGGCAAAACGTGCTTTGCCGTCAGTGCGAACGCGGCGCGGCCGACTTCGATGTACGTCAGAATTTTACCGCCAGCACCATCTGGAACGTCCCCGTGGGGAAAGACCACCGCGTCTTGGGCAGCGCGTCGCCTATCCTCAATGGGCTGCTCGGTGGATGGCAACTGAGCGGCATCGGTCAGGCCCGCACCGGCCTGCCTATGAACATCACCTACAGCCGTTCCAGTTCCGCCTCGGTCTCACCCTACGGAATCAGCGCCGGCTTGCGCCCCAACCTCGTGGCCGGACAACCTCTCTATCTCTCCGGCAATGCCTCCACTGGCGGCCTTCTCTGGCTCAACCCCGCGGCCTTTTCCGCCCCGGCAAATGGCACTTGGGGGGATCTCGCCAGAAATGCGGTTCGCGCCCCGGGTATTTGGCAGATCGATAGCTCTCTGGAGAAGCGATTCCCCATAAGTGAGCACATGGCGATAAGGTTCCGGGCAGACATGTTCAATTTGCTTAATCGGGCCCAGATCGGCCAACCGAGTGCGAAGTGGACCGGTTCCACTAACACCAATTTTGGCATAATTACCGCTCCATACACTACAGCGGCAGTGGGCACCGGTACTCCACGCCAGATCCAGTTCTCGCTGCGATTGGAGTTCTGAGCGACATGTTACTCGGGCGAATGCGCGTACCGCCGGATTGTTCCAGGTCGAGGTCCAGACCGGCGAACAAGGCCGCGCCCAGGTGCGATGGAGCAAGCGCGGAGAATGGCGCGGCTGGGCGCGCCTGAGCGAAGGCTGCTACCTGCTGCGCAGCAATGTGATCGACTGGAGCGGAGATGCGTTATGGCGCGCCTATATTCAACTGAGGGAAGCGGAGGCGGCGTTTCGACTGCACAAGAGCGACCTGGTGAAGCGGCCGGTCTGGCATTGGAAGGAGCACCGGGTGCAAGCGCATATCTTGGTCTGCTTCCTGACGTATATCCTCTGGAAGACGCTGAACCGACTCTGCCATCAGACCAAGTTGAAAGACGAGCCCCGAAGAGTCTTTGCTGAGACGTAGCAGATTTCCTTGGTGGACGTCGTAATGCCGACGCGGCCGGGGACGGCGATCCGCAAGCGCTGTATCAGCCGCCCGACTGAGCATCAGGCAATTCTCCTGCAGCGGCTTGGACTGCAAGTGCCGACCAACCTCGAAATGACACGAGTGTAGTGAAGACTTCGCTATACTCGCGTCGCAGGAAACGGACTTGCCTGTTCAAGTGTGGAAGTTGGGCTGTAGTGGTCGGATAGATGGGCGGAATGGTGGCGCCCATGCTTCGATCCGGGTCCTGTCCGACACGGATGCTGCGCGTTTCAAATTCCGCCGGCGGGCTCCTTTGCGGGTTGTGCGTAGAACTCCATCAGGTCGGAGCGTGTGATCAGGCCGACGGGCCGACTTTCGCGTGTGACGACCACGCCCGAATTGCCGGCCAGCAGCAAGCGGTAGATCTCCTCCAGCAGGACGCGCGAATCGACCTGCGGCATGGGCCGCGCCATGATCTCGCGCAGCGCCAGATCGGGTGAAGCGCGGCGCTGATGCAACGCGCGCATAATCGTGATTTCCTGCACCGCCCCCACCAGTTGGCCGTTCTCCACGACCGGGAGTTGGGAGATACCGTGGGCCCGGAAGATCGCAATTGCTTCCTGCAGGGAATTCTCCGGCAGGAGATAGATCAGCTTGCCTTCGCGTCCCAACGCCGCCATCAGGTCGCCGGCCGTGGTCCGTTCCGGCGGCACGTCGGTAAAGCCGTTGTGCGCCATCCATGCATCGTCGTACATTTTGCCCAGATAGTTGCGACCGGTGTCGGGACAGAGCGCCACGATCAGATCGCCGGCACCACAGCGCTGCGCATACTGGAAAGCGGCGGCGAGGCAAGTGCCGCTGGAGCCGCCCAGCAGGATGCCTTCCTGGCGGGCCACCGCGCGGGCGGCCCTGAAGGAATCCGCGTCGCTGATACGAATCCACCCATCGATGACTTGTGCGTTCAAAGTGCTGGGGACGAAGTCTTCGCCGATGCCCTCCACCTTCCAGGCGGCCGGCGCGCCGCCGCTCAGGATCGAGCCCTCGATATCGGCCCCGATCACGCGGATGGCGGGATTGCGTTCCTTCAGGTACCGTCCTACGCCGCTGATGGTTCCGCCAGTGCCGGCGGCGGCCACAAAGACACTGACGCGCCCCTCGGTCTGCTCCCATATCTCCGGGCCGGTGGTGCGGTAATGCGCCTCCGGGTTGTCGAGATTAGCGAACTGGTTCGGCCGCCACGCACCGACGATTTCCCGCGCCAGGCGATCAGCCACTCCGTTGTAGCTTTCCGGCGAATCGGGCGGGACGTTCGTGGGAGTAATCACCACCTCGGCACCGTAGGCGCGCAGCAGGCGAACCTTGTCGTCGCTCATCTTGTCCGGCAAGACGAAAATGCACCGATAGCCCCGCACCGCGGCGATCAGCGCGAGTCCCACGCCCGTGTTACCGGCCGTCGCTTCGATCACCGTGCCGCCCGGACGCAGGTCGCCCCGGCGCTCGGCCTGTTCGATCATGTAGAGCGCAACGCGGTCTTTCGTGCTGCCGCCCGGATTGAAGTACTCCGTCTTGGCGTATACCTGCGGGGCCAGTCCCTGCACGGACCGGTTCAATCTGACGAGCGGCGTGGCGCCAACCGTTTCGAGAATGTTCGCGGCGGTGCCGCCGCGTGGCTGGCCGCTGGGCGTGGTCGACATAGTCATAACTCCTTTCGATATTCCGTCGTGTAAGTAGAAGAAGTGCGCACGTCTTTGCCGCTCCAGGAGTAGACTGCCAGCAGCGGTTCCTCGCTGGTCTCCATGGAATGGACCGCTTGCGATCGGTGCAGAATGAACGTGCCGGGCGGGCGCTCGGAGACGACGCCATCAACGATCCATACGGCCGTGCCTGCCGCGACGTAATAGATTTCGATCGCCGGATGGCGGTGGGAAGGATACAGCGTCCGGGGGCCGAGCAGGGTCAGGCCAAGACAGACGCGGTCGCTCGCAATCGGGGCCTTGGGACCGACGATCTCGGCAAAGGCAACGCTCTGTCCCAGGCCGGGCGCATCGGCACGAAACGGGTACCTGTAAGTCCACGGAAGGAAGTGACTCACGGCGGCAATCCGGTCCAGCAGTCCGGCGGTAGACTCATTTCCCGCGCGCAGCGCCGCCGCGATGTGCCGCGTCGCCGCATGGTTGCTCATCGAGAAGCCGCTCGTCGCCGGAGGAAGCTTCTCCAGCCCCGCAAGCACCTTCCGAATCTCCCGGCCCACGCGGTCGTCCGAAGGACTGCGCTCGGCAAACGTGCCGCGAATCGCCGTGATCAGTGAAAGGACTTCCAGTGTCATCATCGCAACTCGGATTGGAGAACCGCGACTGTGTGCCCGATGCGGGCGCCGCGTTGCAGTGCCTCGTTTGCGGCGGACGCATCCAGGCGAACCGCTTGCAGAGAACGCTCGATTTCCGTGGCATCGGTTCGGGACTTGGCCGGATCGACCGAAGCGAACGCCTTTTCGAGCGTTTCGGCGAGATAGAAGTGGAACGGACCGAACCCCTCCTTTTGCTTCTGCGCGTGGTCCGGAATAACCTCGTCGGGGACTGCCTGCACTTTCCACGTGTAAGTCAGTAGCGAAGGCGAATAACCGGCCAACTTTGCTAAGGAGAGAAGCACCTCCAGCGGCACCCGTGCCCCGAGCGTCGAAAGCACCGCGCCGCCTGGCAGCAGGAAGCTCTTCGCCTGGACCAGGGCGAGATAGTGCAGATCGAGCATCTGCCTCTTCACTAACTCCGGCAGTCTCTCCACGCGCGGCGGAACGTGGGTGGAACTCTTGCGCCCGTTTGCGATTCCGGCGCCGTCCGGAAGCGGTACGTTGGGAAGGTTCTCGTAAATGAGCGCATACCGGCTGTTATAGTTACCGAGCGGCGCCAGCAGGTCGCCATGGCCGTACTCGATTGTCACCGGACGGCTGGGCAGGTGGTTGCTTGCGACGTTGCCGGCCGCGGTGGCGACCACGTCCTCGTGTAAGTCGGTCAGGCCGACGCGTTGGGCGCCGAGTAACTCGATCGCCGCCAGCACGTCCAGTCCGGAACCGGTTCCGATCGAGCAAAACGAATCGATGCGAGCGCCGCCTTTCCGGCGCCGGTACAGCGCGAAGGCGGGCGCGGCGACGTGCGCCACCCAGTCGCTCTGGAGATCGTCCACCCGCGGAAGGTAGGAGCGATTCGACAGTGCGATCGAGAGATGCGGCTTGATTCGCTTGGGATGGGTTACCCCCAGGTAGGCCTCCGTCGGTACGTCGATGGTGGTCATGACTTACTCGGTGCCGCCCAGCGCCTGCTCGAAATCGGCGATGATGTCCGCGGCGTCCTCGATGCCGACCGAAACGCGGATCATGTCCGGAGTAATGCCCGCGCTGCGCTGTTGCTTCGCGGTCATCTGGGCGTGCGTGCTGGTGCCCGGGTGCAGCACGCTGGTCCGAGCGTCGCCGATGTGCACGACCAGCGCGGCGACCTTGAGCTTCTTGACAAAGGTCCTGGCCGCCCGCACACCTCCCTTGATGCCGAAGGTGAGAACGCCGCTGCCCGAGTTACTCAGGAAGTACTTACGGATGCGGGCGCGGTTGGGGTTGCCCTCAAGGCCCGGATAGATCACCCAGTTCACCTTCGGGTGATGCTGCAAATACTGCGCCAGGGCCAGTGCGTTCCGGCTGTGCCGTTCCATGCGCAGGTGCAGCGTTTCCAGCCCCAGGTTGAGCAGAAATGCGTTGAACGGGCTCAGGCAGGCGCCGAAGTCGCGCAGATACTGGGTGCGCGCCTTGGCGATGTAGGCGGCGTTTTTGAACGACTCGACGTAGCGGACCCCATTGTAAGTGGGATCGGGTTCGGTTAGTTCCGGAAACTTGCCGTTTTCCCAGTTATAATTACCGCCGTCGATCACGACGCCGCCCAGGCTCGTCGCGTGGCCGTCGATGTACTTAGTGGCGGAGTGAACGATGATGTTGGCGCCGAGTTGGAACGGACTGCACAGGCACGGAGTGGCAAGCGTGTTATCGACGATGAGCGGCACGTCGTTCGTCCGCGCCAGCCTGGCAAACTTGTCAAAGTCGAGAATACCCAGCGCGGGGTTGCCGAGAGTCTCGGCGAACAACACCTTCGTGTTTGGCTGGAACGCCTTTTGAATCTCCTTTTCGGGCGCTTCGGGATCGATGAAGGTCACCTCGATGCCGTATTTCTTCAGCGTGTTATTGAACAACGTATAGGAACCGCCGTAGATCGTCGCGGCAGAGACGATATGATCCCCCGCGCGGCATAAGTTGGCGATGGCCAGCAGCGTCGCCGCCTGGCCCGAAGCGAGCGCCACCGCGCCCACGCCGCCTTCCAATTGAGTGACCTTCTGCTCGAACGCAGCCACGGTGGGATTGCCAGTGCGTGTGTACTTGTAGCCGGTTTCCTTAAGTGCGAAGAGCCGCTCCACCTGGTCGAGGTCCTCATACTTATAAGTAGTGGACTGGAAGATGGGCAGAATGCGGGGTTCTCCGACCTTCGGGCTGTAACCGGCTTGGATGCAAATAGTGCCTTTGCCCGGGCTCGCCGGAGTCTTGCTTTTAGATTGCTTACGAGTCGTTTTGCTCATTGGAGTGAATAGGAACGCGCCGTTTCAACCATGGTTTTGACGTTTTCGATCGGCACACTGGGAGGAATGTCGCAGCCGGGCATGAGGACATAGCCGCCGCCGATACCCGCTTTGCCGATCGCTTCGCGGCTGGCCGCGGCAACGCCCGCTGTGGTCTCTTTCTGCATGATGGTCACGGGATTCAGGTTGCCGGCGAAGGCGATCCTGCCGCCGAGAGTACGGCGCGCATTGGCAAGATCGACTTTGTAGTCCACAGACATGATCTGCGCGCCGGCTTCGGGAATGCGATCCAGGCGATTGGTCGTATTGCCGCAGATATGCACCGTCACCCAGACGCCGCGGGCGCGGATCCGTTCGGCGACCCGCTTCAAATAGGGAAGCGCGAACTCGACGAACTGGTCGCGAGAGATGAGGTCGCCGGACGCGGTCGGATCGGCCAGCGAGATCATGGCGACACCGGCGTCGATGAAAGGCTCCAGATAGTCGAAGCACAACTCCGTCGCGAACTCCATCACCGCATGCACGGCGGCCTTGTCTTTGTGGATGTTGCGCATGAGCTTCTCAACGCCATACGCCAAGCCGCCCAGCGTGAACGGCGCCCACTGGCTGGTGCCGACGACCGTGTGGCCGCCAATCTCCCGGGAGACGATGCGCGCCGCCTCCACCAGGACGCCGATGCCGGCATCCTCCTGCACGCGGCGGGTGGGGATTCGCGCCGCGTCCGCGGCATCGCTCAGCAGCGATTCCTGAACGTCGGGCGTGCCCTTGGCGCGGAACTTGATCCGCCCTCCTATGCCGCGAATCGCCAGGTTGTGATAGCCGGACCCGGGCCAGACGATGTCGCAGCCAACCCGCTCATTGGTCGCGACGATGGTCTCGGCAATTCTCTCCGGACGCACTGCGAGCGCCTGTTCGAGCGTCAGCCCGCTCTGGTTCAGGGTCCAGGCCCCGGCCGATAACAGCGAGACGGGCAGGCGCGGAGTCGGCTGCAGTCGAATTGCGTTTTCGATGATCTCTTTGGACGTCACTGCCATGTGCTCCTACAGTTTTCCCTCCGGATGCAGCAGGCGCTGGTAATAGAACCCGCACGTGTAGAGCGCCGCCGCCGGGTTGTGGCCAAGCACGCGGTCTTTGGTGATGAGCGTAGTGACCAGCGCATCGGAGTGCTTCATGAATAGCGAATCGTGCCCGACGCAGAGGCCCACGATCACGTTCAGGTCGGTCTTCTGCGCGTTCAGCAGGCGCGCCTGAAGAATCGGATTGCAGATCGATTCGTGCCGGCCCGCCTGGACTTTCAATTTCTCCGGGATGCCGATTTCGGTCTTATCGATGCCGCCGACCTTGCACAGCACCGAGTATGGCTCCAGGCCGTGCGCGCGCAGCACCTTGGTGAACGTACGCGTTTCCTCGATCAGTCCGATGCAGGTCGCGATGCCGATGCGCTTCGCGCCGATGCGGTTCGCGAACGCGACAATCTCCTCCACCCGCGTCAGCTTGCCATAGTAAGTGCCCTCGACCTCCGCGGCCGCGCGCGCGGCTTTGGCATAACGCCCCTTGCCCCGATAGAGTTGGGCAGCCTGTTGTACGGTTTTCGGATCCGTGGTCTCAGTCAGGCAGAATTGCGGCGAGCGCTTGTCACGGCGGTAGCAGTTGAGCACCGCGCATTCCGAACAGGTGAAACTGTTTTTCTTCGGCATGGGTCAGAAAGCGAGCGACTGCAGAAACGTCTTTTCGAATTTGGGATCGTTGGCAAGTTCCAGAACCTGCACCTCGCGGACGGTCTCTTTCATCTGGTCGCGAAGATGGTGATTGACCAAAAACGCCTGCGCGCCGGTCTTCGACGTGTTCCCGACAAATTCGACGCGGTTCAGGAACTCACGCGGCAGCAGGCCAAGATGGATCAGGCTTTCGGTTCGCAAATGAAAGCCGAACGAGCCGGCGATGAGCACGCGATCCACCTGCGCGGGCGCGAGGCCGTTGACAGCGAGCAGAAGTTCGACGCCGGCGCGGATGGCAGCCTTGGCCAACTGGACCTGGCGGACATCCTTCTGGGAAAGGTAGACCGGGCCGGCGACGCGATATACCGGTTTGCCGTCAAGCACGTCGAACTGCTTCTTCCATGGCTCGCTCGTACCGTTCGTCCGGAAGCGGCCGTTCTTATCGACGCCCTCGTGCGCGGCCAGTTCCGCTACCACGTCGAGCAACCCGCTGCCGCAGAGGCCGAGCGGCTCGTCGCCTCCGATGGTCCGGAAACACGCGCCGCCTCTCTCGATCTCGAAGCGCTCGACGGCGCCGCGGCTGGCGCGCATGCCGCAAGCGATGTTCATGCCTTCAAAAGCCGGTCCGGCCGCGGTCGAGGTCGCCGTGAGGCGCCCGCCGGCGGCGAGCACCATCTCGCCGTTGGTGCCGATGTCGACAAACAGCACTGCACCGCGCTGTTCCGCCAGGCGGGTAGCCAGAATTCCGGAAGTGATGTCGGCGCCAACATAGGCGGACATCAGCGGCGGCAGGTAGACCAGACCGTGCGGCGAAATCCCGAGGCCGATATCGCTCGCCCGCAGGTGGCTGCCGCCCTCGATCGCAAGCTTGTATGGATACTTGCCGAGCGACACCGGATTGGCCCCCGCGGCCAAGTGCAGCATGGTCGTGTTGCCGCTGACGACGGTCTCATAGATATGCGCTGGCAAAACGTCCGCTTCAAGAGTCAACTGGGACACCAGGCGATTCAGTTCGTCGATCAGGCTCGATTGCAGGCCGCGCAAACCCTCGAGCGAAGAGCCCAGCTTGATCCGCGAGAGCACGTCCTGCGCCTGGCGGGCCTGCGGATTCAGGCTGGAGGCCACGGCCAGTTCGCGCCCGTCGCGCAAATCGACCAGCGCGGCAACCAGCGTGGTCGTGCCGATGTCCACAGCCAGGCCATAGAGACGCGCCGTGGTGTCGCCGGTTTCGACGGCGATGGTGACGCCGCCGGCGCCGACCGTGGTGGCGCCGGCGAACGACTTCGTGATCCACGGATCGACCTTCGCGTCGAAGGCGCTTCCTTCGCTGAGAATCTTCAGACCGTCCGATTCCGTCGAGCCCGTCTCGACACGCAGATCGCCGTGCACCACGGTCTGGCAAGCGAGCACCCAGCCGGCTTCGCGTTCGGCGGCCGCCAGCAGGCCATGCGGAGCTTCCTCGAAGGCCGCGCCGCCGGAAATCCGCGCGCGGCACTTGCCGCACGTTCCCGCCCCGTCGCAGGGAGCGTCCATCAGTATCCCCGCCGCGAGAATTGCATCGATCAGGCGGCTGCCGGCGATGGCGGAGACCGAGACGTTCTGCGGAAGGAAGCGCACCATGGCCATCGCTATACGCCTCCGTCTTTCACGGCGGACGTCATCGCCCGGATGTTGTCGAGCCGCGTCGAGGTGCTCAGCCCGCAGGCCGGAGAAATGATGTCGATTCCCTGCGCCACCAGTTGGCGGGCCATCGCTCCGATGCTCTCCGGCTCCTTCCATTGCAGGGCGAACGTGCTCAGGTTGCCCATCGTCGTCACGTGCGGAAAGTCGGTTTTAAGTTGTACCAGGTTCACCATCGCGTCCGTGCTGAGCGCGTCGCAGCGAAGCTGGGCCAGCAGCGGGCGCACGCGCTTCACGTCGCCGCAGATGTGAACGATGATCGGGAAGCCGAGCTCGTGCACGCGGTCTATGAGTTGGTTCAGGTAGCGCAGAGCGTACTCTTCGAACATCGCGGGGCCGAGAATCTCGCCGGTGGCGGAAGGGTCGCCGACGGCGATCGCGCCGGCTCCGTTGTCCTTTAGCAGCCGCTCGGCGAACGCCGCCAGCAGGCGCGTCACGTAATCGAGCACGCGGTGCGCGCCGGCGGGGTTCTTGCGCAGTTCCTTGAAGAACGTCATCGGATCGACGATCGATGCCGCCGTGCTCACCGGGCCGGTGAGGCTCGCGATCACGGGAACGTTCGGGTTGTTGCGCGCCAGCCGGTGGGCGGCATCGATCACCACCTGAATGCGCCCGGAGCGAACCATTTGATCGACATCGCCGAAGGCGACCGTGCCGGTCGATGGGAACACCTCCCGGGCGATCTTCGGCTCGCACTCGAGCGTGCCATGGTCGATCGAGCTGCCGAGCAGTTCCGCCTCTACCGTCATGCAGAAGGGAACGCCGATGTTCTCGAAACTCGTCGCCGCCTGGACGTCCTGCGCGAGTTCGGCCATGCGCGCGGCATCGAAATGGGCCTCGGGCAGCGTGTGCCCGGTGCTCTTCATGATCTCGACGATCGCGGCGTTCATCATGCCGCCGGTGCAAATCACCGGAGGCCGGTCCACGGGTTCCTTGCGAAGAACGCGGAGCAGCCGCTCCTTCGGCGTCAACTCGCTCATGCCAGTGCCTCCTTTTGAATCGGCCAGCCGACTTCGCGAACCGCGTCGAGCATGGCGTCGATGTTGGCGAACGGGGTCTCGACCGGAAGGCTGCAACCGGAGGCGACGACGAAGCCTTTGGGGTTGTCGTGGGCCTGCGCGATCACGCGGCGCGTTGCCTGCCGCACCTCGGCCGTGGTCCCCTGCAACATCACCTCCGACGGCGGCACGTTTCCCATCAGCCGCACGCGATCGCCCACTTTTGTTTTGGCCTCGGCAAGGTTGGCGTCGTTGTCGATGGACAGGCAGGCGGCCCCGGTATCGGCCATGGCTTCCCAGATGGCGCGCGTTTTGCCGCAGATATGCAGCGTGACGGCGCGACCGCGCGAGTCGATGTACCCGATCAGCTTCTTCAAATAGGGGAAGCCGAATTCCTGAAACTGCTTCGGACTGATGACGGTGCTCGAGCACATCGCATCCGTCACGCTTGGCGTGCAGCCGGCGTCGAGAATCGCTTCGGCATAGGCCAAACTCGCTTCGAGCGCGATCCCGCAGAGTTGGTGCACCGCCGCCGGGTTCTTCAGCGCCATGCGTACCAGGGTCTCGGTGCCGATCAGAAAAGACGCGGTGGTAAACGGGCCGGTGAGCGCGCCAGTGACCACGGCTTCGTGCCCGACGGCCTGCACGGTGCGCTCCATCGCCTCCAGGTGGTGCGGCAGGTTGCCGTCCTTGCGCGGATCGGCCGGCCGCAGGGTGCCGATGCGATCGGCGGAATCGATGGCGGGCGCCTCCAGGTAGGCGGTCTCGTCCTCGGGGTAGTGCACGCGCGCGCCCATCGCTTCGGCCTGCGTGTAGAGATCGGTGAACACGCGAATCACGTCGTAGCCGAAGCGGCGGTAGGCCGCCACCTGGGCATCGGCAATCAGTCTTCCATTGCCCCGGAACTCGGAGACCTTCACGCCGATGACGCGCGCGGCAGTGTTGCCGACGATCGGCACACAGGGCAGCCGGTCAATCGGCTGGCCGCGGCCATACGCGGCGAAGCGCTCGATGGGCGTCATCAGGCCGCTTCTCCCGCCAGTTGCTTCACCAGTTTCACCGCGCCGGGCGCCGAGGGGGAGTAGCCATCGGCCCCGATGCGCTCGGAGAACTTCTGCGAGATCGGGCCGCCGCCGACCACCACGCGAAAGCGGTCGCGCAAGCCGGCGTCGCGCAGGAGCGTGACCACTTCGGCCATGGCGTCCATGGTGGTGGTCATCAAGGTGGAGAGCGCGATCACCTCGGCGCCGTGGGCCACCGCCTCGTCCACGAACCGCTGCGGCGGAACGTCGCGACCCAGGTCGATCACCTCGAATCCGGAGGCGTCGAGCATGATCTTGACCAGGTTCTTGCCGATGTCGTGCGTGTCGCCTTCGACCACGCCGATCACCACGCGCTGGCGGGCGCGCGTCGAAGCGCGCTTGATGTGCGGGCGCAGTACGTCGAGGCCGGCGTACATGGCGTCGGCGCAGATCAGCAACTCGGGGATGAAATATTCCTCGGTTTCAAATAGCACGCCGGCGCGCGACATGCCGTCCACGAGCCCTCGATCGATGGCGGTATACGCATCCACGCCGCGTTCCACGGCGGCGTTAGCAAGCGCCCGCACCCCGTCCTCATCCATGCCGACGACGGCGTCGGAGAGGCTCTGGTACAGATCGGCGGGGCTGTCAGAGAGAGTTTGGTTTGTCATTTTACCCAAAAGAGAACGCGTTTTTTGATTTGTTCCAGCACTTCCATGGAAATCAGGACCACCAGGCCGGTGTAGAGAATCCCGGCCACCATGCGCGGATAGTCCGCGTAGTCGGCGTAAAGCTGCACGAACCGGCCCAGGCCCGCGCTCGCGCCGAATAGTTCGGCCACCGTCAGCATGATGAAGGAGAACACCAGGCCCACGCTCATGCCCGAGAATATGTGCGGCAGCGCCGCGGGAAGCACGATGCGCCAGAGATACTCCGGCCGTTTCAATTGCAGGATGCGGGCGTTGTCGCGATACCGCTGCGGCAGCGTGTGCGCGCCGGTCGCGGAACTGAGGAACACCGGCCAGAACGCGCCCACGAAAACCACGAAGCCGGCCGCCGTGCGGAAGCCCGGCAGCAGCGCGATGGCATAAGGAATGTAGACGGTGGGCGGAACCGGCGAAGCGATCCGCGAAAACAGCGAGAACATGCGGTTCAACACCGGCGTGGTGCCCACCAGAATGCCCCACGCAACGGCCGCCGCGACTGCCAGAAGGTAGCCCGGCGCCAGAATCACGAATGACGATCCGGTGCCTTTGAACAGCTCCGGCAGCGAGATCCACAGCGCCCTGGCCGTTACCAGCGGCGTCGGAAACAGGTACTTACTCGAGAAGTGCACGTACGTGCTCAGCACATGCCAGATTGCCAGCAGGCCGAGCAGGAACAACACGCCTTCCTTGCCGCGCAGTATCCGCATCTAGATGCCCTCCGCGTTTTCCACTTCCACCGAATCGATGCGCTGCAGCACGTCCAGGCGGAAGCGTTCTTCGATTCGCTCGCACACGGCGGCGAATTCGGGCGACGCGGCCAGCTTTCGGCGCCGGCGCGGACGCGGGAACGGCACGGCCACTTCGTCAATGATGCGCCCCGGCGAGGAGCCGAGCATCACCACGCGGTCGGCAAGATAGAGCGCCTCTTCGACATCGTGCGTCACGAACACCACCGTCTTGCGCGGCNNGCGCGCCGAACGGTTCGTCCATCAACAGAACCGGCGAGCCCAGCGCCAGCGTGCGCGCGATGGCGCCGCGCTGCTGCATCCCGCCCGAAAGTTCGAACGGATGCTTGCGCCGCGCATCGCTCAATCCCACCATGTCCAGATACTCGTCGGCCAAGTCCAGCCGCCATCGCTTGCCCATTTCCGGATGCGCCTTGGCCAACGCCAGCGATACGTTCTGCGCCAGGTTCAACCAGGGAAATAGGGAGTAATCCTGAAAGACCACGCCGCGTTCCAGGGACGGCCCGGAAATCGGCTGCCCCTTCCAGAACAGAGAGCCCGCGCCCGGTTTCTCCAGCCCGGCCAGCAGCCGCAGCAGCGTAGTCTTGCCGCAGCCGCTCGGGCCGAGCAGGCACACGAACTCTCCTTCGCCGATCGACAGTTGAATATCGGTCAGCACGGGCGAGCCGTTGTATGCGAAGCGTAAGCCGTTGGCTTCCAGTCCGGTCATTCCGGGGCCCCTGGCAGACATGCTTAGTGGCAATCCGGCGCGACCTTTTTCGCCGCGCTCGCCAGCACGATTCCTGGCTTGACGTCTTCCGCCGACCGCACCGTATTTCGCTCGGCGAAGGTCTTCAGCCGCTGCTGCCAGAACGGATCCTTCGGGCTCTCCGCGGCTAGGCCGCGCAGCGCCTTTTCGTAGAGCCGGGTGTCGATGAACTTCGTGATGTCGAGATTCGATTCGATGAAATCGCTCTTGATCATCGTCTTCCAGAAGCGGACGATGCCCTGCACGTTCGGGTCGGAGGCCTGATCCAGATAACCCTCGTAGTAGGCCTTCTGAATCAACCCGCGGTCCAGCTTCAGGTACTTGCCGATGTCGTCGAGCGTCTTCTCGTGGTTGAAGTAAGCGAATTTCTCCGCCCTCAGAAACGCGCGGATGAAGTGCACCCACCGCTCCGGATTGTCGTGAATCGAAATCGCATTGACGGTCAGCCGGCAGCAGGGATGCCCCGGCTGC
>PMKM01000113.1 GCA_003157745.1 Bryobacterales bacterium
ATCGTTCGAGATAGCCAAGCCGGCAGAGCACGCGTGCGCGCCAATGCCCAGGCCCGCGGTGTGGCCCAGGGCAAGCGCCGAGCCGGCGGCCTCCGCCCAGGTTCCGGCGGCGAGCGTGAATATGTGGACGTTGTCACTGGTACCGCCGGCCACGTAAAATGCCGTGCCGGACGGATCGAAGACAATCCCGTTGTAACTGTTCGCGATCTGCACGACTTGCTTATTGAGCGGCGTACGCGCCGAGATGTCGTAGATGAACACGTACTCGTTCGAGTCCGCGTTCGACCACTGTGTGCTGTTACTGGTGAAGACGCGGTTGTACCCGCTCGTCAGTATCAGCAATGTCTTGTGATCCGGACTTACCACGGTCGTGACGGCTTGCCCTGCCAGCCATTCCGGGTAGTCGGCCAGACCCGGGTTCAGCGGTTCGAACCGGGCCCCCAGGGGAGCCAGCGGCGTAATCTGTTGACCCATGTTGGGCAGTGCCTGAACGTTGGACTGCATGGGTGGCATCGCGACCTTGGGCTGCTGAGCTAAGGAAAGTGCCCCTGACATGCATACCGCCAGCGTCAGGCCCGTAAGTGAGGCGGAGAAGCGCGCGCGGATCTCTCGAGTCATGACCGTTAGGCTTCTTTGGAGCAGGATGCTGCGGCATCGGTTGCAGGTATAGCGCAGCGAAGACCCTGTTCTTCTAATCAGTGCGCGCCGGATTCGAGCATTCTCAGTCAAATCGTTCTTAGTGCCCGTAACGAAATAACCAGTCCAATCGCCGGCAACCGCTCCCTGACGGTC
Organism: Bryobacterales bacterium; assembly: GCA_003157745.1. Classification (GTDB taxonomy): domain Bacteria; phylum Acidobacteriota; class Terriglobia; order Bryobacterales; family Bryobacteraceae; genus Bog-375. The sequence continues at coordinate 793 of PMKM01000113.1, forward strand.
GCGGCTCTGAAAGCGTATCGGAGCCGCGACCGTCAGGGAGCGGTTATCTCTTGACGAGTCTTAGCCGCCATGTCATACTACGGCGCGTTACACTAGAGACATCGGAAGACTAGCGAGCTGGTTCCGTCTCATACTTTTCTTCGCGCTGACCGCGTTGGCGGCGGCGCAGACGACCGGCACTGGCGCTGACAACCCCGCGCCCGCGCCTGCGTTGAAGTATGACGGTTGGGCCTTCAGTGCCTTGGTCGACGGCTATATCACTTATAACGGCAACCATCCGGCCTCGGGCGCGAATCAGCTATATAACTTCAACACCCAGGACGACCAGCCGGAACTCAGCCTGGCCAAGTTCACGATCGATAAGTCCAACGCGGTTTTCGGCCTGCACGTGGACGCCGGCTTCGGAGAGACCCTGCGCCTGATTCACGCGGGCGATCCCGCGGCTATCGATCACAAAGGGTTGCGCTATCTCGAACAGGCCTACGCCATCGTCAAACCAGGCCACACGCACGGCGCGGAATTCGACTTCGGCCAATTCAACTCTTCCGCCGGCGCGGAGGTGATCGAGAGCAACGCCAACTGGAACTACTCGCGGTCGCTGCTGTTCGCCTGGGCGATTCCGGCCTATGAGTTCGGCTTCCGGTCGAACGTGCCCATCAGCAAGGAATTCAGCGCCGGCTTTCAGTTGGTCAACGCCTGGAACACCGTCTGGGGCAACAACGACTTGAAGAACATCGGCATCACAACGGCGCTCACCAAGCCCCACTACACCTGGCAAGTGAATTACTGCGAAGGCCCGAACCACATGGGCAGCACCGGTGGGAATCGGAACCTGGTCGACACTACGGTTCTGCTCACTCCCAACGACAAATTCAACGCCTACGTCAATTTCGACTATGGCCACGACAACCGCATCGGGACCGCCGTTTCGCACGACAATTGGACCGGCGTTGCCGGCGCCGCGCGTCTCCAACTTCGCTCGAAGACCGCCCTGGCGGCGCGCATCGAATGGTTTGGCGACCGGACCGGCTTCGCCACAGGCGTGATACAAAACCTGAAAGAGGTCACCATCTCCGGCGAGCGCAAGCAGAACAAGTACCTTCTGACGCGCTTGGAATTCCGCCACGACTGGTCCGACAGGCCGTTCTACGAACTGGGCTCCGGCGCCGCCGTGAAGACATATATGGATACGCTCACGCTCGGCGTAGTCGTATCGGCCGGCCCATATAAGTAGAGAGACGGGCCCGCCCTGATTCGTTCCGGTCGGCTATTGGACCAGCGGCGCGGGGACCGGTTGGCTCTCTTCAAGAACCACCGGCTCGCCGTTTCGATAGACGTAGAGGTAAAGCAGCTTGTCTTCCATCTCGCCCTGGCCGTTGAACTGGTAACGGCCGTTGGCGCCTTCCCAGGGGTCCATGTAGCGGATGGCATAGGACAGATCGAGGGGGTTGCCGGAACCGGTGGCCCGCACGGCTCGGGCCAGGATGTGCAACGCATCGTAGCCCTGCGCGGCCCAGGTGTCGGGAGTCTTTCCATAACGCGCGCGGTACTTGCCGACGAACGCCCGGTTCTCGGGGCTTGGCGAGTTTGCGTCGTAGAAATCGAAATAGATCGAGCCCTCTATCGCCCGGCCGGCTCTCGCGCGCATTTCGGGCGTATCGCTGAAAGCGCCGACGATTTTCGTTTTGATGCCGACCTGGCGCGCCATCCGCACGAAGTCTCCCGCCCAGGGTTCCATTCCCGCGAAGAAGATCAGGTCGGCGTCGACGCCCTTCAACTCGTTGACGGGCAGCCGGAAGTCGGCTCGTTCGCGAGCGTAGGACCATTTGTAGACCACTTGCGCGTCCGTCGAGGACAGCGCCACATCGTACTGATAGGCCAGATCTTCCCCATAGCCGCCTTCTTCCCAAATCAGGGCGACCTTCTTATCTCCGTGGTCCGCCGATGTCTTCGCCAGCGAGCGCGCGATCTTGTCGCTCGAAAGGACGGTGCGCACGGTGTATCGATATCCGCGCGCAGTCATGGGAGTGTTGTTGACGCCGACCATGATATTCAGCAACCGGCTGGACTCGAACATCGCCGCGGCCTTGACGGCCTCGCTGTCGTCGTAGTAGCCGAGCACCGCGCTCATCTTGGAGTTACTGGCGAAATCCATGGCGATGCGCTTCGCCGTGTCCCAATCGAAGTAGTCGTCCCGCAGGTCCAGGCGAACCGGGATTCCGCCGGCCAGGCCGCCCCGGTTGATTTCCTCGAGCGCCAGTTCGAGACCGTTCGCCATCCCGTCCTGGTTCGCCGAAAAGGGCCAGCACACTCCTACCAGAATCTCCTTGGGCCGGTGGTTGAGGGCGCGGAATCTTCGCTCTCCCATCCGATCGAAAGAGTGCCACTGCGGCGACAGGTAGTACGCCAACGGTATGGCAAGTAACCCGAGGAAGATCAGCTTTTTCATGCCTTACTCATTTCCCAGAATGAGCGGCAGGCCGTTCTTGCCCGCGCCGATCACCACGACCTTGGCGTTGGGCGACTTGGCCAGGTCCTGGGTTGCCAGTATCCCATGCCAAGCCAGCACGGAAGGAGTGAGACTTCCGTTGACCGTGTCGTTATAGAGCTTGATGCCGGCGGATTCGATCCGTTTGCGGTCGGCCTCCTTGCCGGCTATCGACAGCCGGTAGACGTACTCCTCGTCCACCTGCTGCTGGGCCATTTTGGATTCGATGGCATCGGAGATGCGAGCCGGCAGCTTGATGCTTTCGATCGGCACGTTGTCGAGTTCGATGAATCGCGCCTCCAGGTGAGCCTTCGCGAGCATCGCCACGCGCTCCTGAATGGCCTTCTGGGTGGCGTAGATTTCCTCCGGCTTGTACTGTCCGAACACGATCCGCATCACCGAGCGGACCTCCGGACGCACCACCACATTGACGAAGTCCGGTCCGACGCGTTGGTGCAGCAGCGGAAGCGTGTCCTTGTCGAGGTAGTAGCGCACCGAGTAGCGCACGTCCACCGTGAGACCGTCCACGGTAAGGACCTGGATCGTGTCGGTGAACTGCTGCCGGCGCACGTTGTAGACGTACATCGTGTTGATCGGCAGGATCACGTGTATACCCTCGCGGTATACCGTGTCGATCTGCGTGCCGCCACCCAGGCGCCGCCACAGCACGCCCAATTCGCCGGGACGGATCGAGATCACAATCCGGCTAAAGAAGAAGATCGTAAAGAACGCCAGCAGAAACGCGAGCAGGATCAGGTACGGCGCCTGGCGCCTGGCGAAGGCGTTCCAGCGGCGGTATTGCCTGGCGGCCCATTCACGAATCGATTTCATTCCTCACACCTTCAACCCGGGCGCCCTGGCGGCACCGGCCGGGCGCGTCCGCGACGGACACGGCTGACGCTGCGGCAGGATACTCCGGAACCGACCGCGGGCGAAAACGGCCCGGCTTCGGCACCGGGCACGGGCCGTCATGCCCGTCGCGGCGTCGCGAAATAGAGAAACAAGAGGCTGATGACAGGGGTGAAGACGATGGAGCAGAACAGAAAACCCCAGAATCCGATGCGCCGGTTCCGTCCCACGATTCCCGCCACCAGGCACAACGCCAGGTACACTAGTACAAGCTCCACAACGTCCATTGGGTTTAGGCTGGGACCTCCGTATTTTCCTCGTGCGGTGTGGCGGCGATCTTCTGGCCTTCTTCGAACTGGGCCTTGTAATACTCCTTGGCTTTCTCCGCGTCGAAGTCGAGAAGGGTGCCGCCGGCCTCGAAATGCCGGATGAACACGTTGCCCAGCGCCCAGGCCGATGCTCCGCTGAACACCACCATCGCCGGCGCGCCTGCCAGGGCGCCCACCACCGGAATCGCCTTCACCAGGCTGCCTACCGCGCCGCACGCCAGCGAGTGCGACAGGACGAAGCTCAGCAAGGATCCGATAATCGCCTTGCCGCGGTTCTCCACAAACGGGACTTCGTAAATCTTCGAGATCTCGGAGAGCATTTTCAATTGCGTGCCCGAGACCGCTGCCAGGTCCAGGACCGGGACCGGGATCAGGCCGGCTCCCATGGACCACCACATGTAGTGCTTGACTGTTTTGAGGGCTTTCTGTTGTCTTTCGCTCACTGTTGTTGACTCCTTTTTAGGATCCCAATCGAATCTGACTTACCGCCGCTACACCATTAAGTAGCCTGCCCCACGCAATTGGATCATTTTTATTCCGGACGATTGTCTCAATCCGACCACTCCGTTACATGGATCGGCCTGAGATCACGTTTGTGAGAGTTCTCTTTAGTAAAACGTACTTGAAGAATCTGGGGCAGGCTACAGAGATCCGGGCATTCGGACGATGTAGGTGGGGACGAGAGAGGCAGGATGTAATGTGCAGAAACTTACTCCATTCGAAATAATCGAAGAGCGACCGTTGTGTTACGCGCTACCAGGCTTCGCGCCGCTCGAAATCAACCGCGAACTGCTGCAACGGGCCGGCATCGACTACCCCATCGCGGACGACGTCGCCCGGCAACTGGCGGAAGGAAGCCGCTGGTTCCGCGAGCTTTTCACCGGCCGGCAACTGGCGCCCGATAACAGCTACGTGGAATCGAGCGCGGTGGCCGAAGACGAACTCGATATCCACAACTACACCGGGTTGTGCCCCACTAATGTATTGGAAGTTACACCTTCCAAGGGCTCCTGCGCGTGTGCCTGCCAATACTGCCTGGTGACCGATGGAAACCACGTCGCCCAGGTTTCGGTTTACACAAATTACGTGGACCGGCTGAAACTGTCACTCGAAAGAAACTCGGCGCGGCCGCTCTTCTATTACTATTCGCCCAAGACGGAGGCCTTCTCCGAACCGCATCTGTTAAACGGCATGGCGCACCAGATCCTGCGCGCGTT
>PMKM01000080.1 GCA_003157745.1 Bryobacterales bacterium
GACTGTCTTCGCGACGCGATTGCCGTCGGCGTCGTACGCTAGCGTCACGGTGACGGTTCCCTCGGTCATGCTCTTCAGGCGGTTCGCGAAGTCGTAAGTGAAAGTCTTGCCAGCGCTGGTTAGCGTGTTGCCGTTCGCGTCATAAGTTTCGGTCGAGAGACGGTCGTCCTTATCGTAGCTGATGCTGCCGGACTGGATGGGCGAGATGCCTGGAAGGTTCGATCCCTGCGATAGGCCCAGTGATAGCCGATTGCCAACCGGGTCGAGACCATAAGTCACCTCACCGGTCTTCGAGTTCGGATCGGCGGTGATGTTTTCGTTGGTCAGGCGGTAAATGTTGTCGTAATTCCAAGCGACGATTCGGGGATTGGGCTTCGAAGCCAGTTGTTCGGTGACTCCCTTCCGGTTGCCTACCGTGCCATCGAGCGTGTAAGTGTAGCTGGCCGCTGCGTTACTCAACGCGGTTACTCGGTTCTGGGTGTCGTATGTGAACGTGGACTGCAAACCGTTTGGATAGGTCACTTGTCAGAAAATGCGACTCCCCCCTTTTCCTCCTTGGCCTCTAGCCTAACGCCGGCAGCGTCGACCACGACCCTCCGCAGGCGGTACTCCTTTGGCCCGTAGACAGGCGCATTACCCTTGAACTTTACCTCAAGCTCTCCTACTGGCTTTCCGCTGACGACCGCGGATATGAAAACCACCGTCGGCAGATTGCTGCAGCGGTCCCACCCCCAGAGGGCCGAAACCGAACTCCACGTCGAAAACGGCACCTCGATCGTGAAATCGGACTGCCCACTCGCCGACTTCGCGAACTCTCCTTTGGGTGTCCGCAAGCGGGCAGTCACCATAACCGGGGAGCCGTCCTGCGTGGCAACTTGCACACCAACGGCAACTACGCCTGGTAGGCACTTACCGCCCGCGGGAATGCAGAACGCAACGAGAGCCAGGGCAGCGAGCACGGTAGCCGCCCGCCCGTCATCGTAAGCTATACGCCAAGAGATCCTCATTGTAATCCTCGCTCGCTATTCGGGCACTGGTCCACCATGGCGCTTGGACGGCGGTGGTGTGCCAGGGCAGCCAAAACACTTCCCCTCTAGGCCATAAGCTTGAGTTTCCGAGTATCGGATTAGGTGGCTCCCCTCGTGGGCGATCGTGGAAGCCAGAGAGCAGCATCTTGGCCCAAACGAGGGAGGCCCGAGTCTGATCGTATGGAATATCTTTATCGGCGTTATGGGACCCGTGAGGCCGCACAAGTCCGTCATGTTCTTCTTGTACACGTAGGTCGCTCCCAAGATCGCTTTGGCGATCTTGGGGCTATCGTCGCCAGCGCAGCAGGACATGAGCAAAGTATTCACGGCCTGATTGATCGCTTTCCTCATCGTGTTTTGGTCCGTTTCTGAGAACCCCTTGAGGCCGTACGTCGAGGGAGGCGGCGTACCACCGCCCCCACAGCGGCTCCACAGATCGCCGGGCTTGGGCAGGTTGAGCGCAGGCCAGTTCAGGGGCCCAATCACCAGAAGAGGGTATCCCCCTGCTAATGGAGAAACGAGGGCTCCCCAGCATGACGCCCACCCACTCGGATCCATCTGGTCAACCGGATCGCCATCTGCGTACAGGTATTTCTGCTGTGATGCTGGCTCAAACGCGTTACCTTGTCCAGGATCCCGGCTCAAGAATCTGCCGGTCAACGGGTTGAGATACCGTGCCCGCAGGTAGTAGAGGCTGAGATCTGAGTCGTACTGCTCGCCGCGATACAGGTACACGTTCGGCGTTGAGCCGGTGGTGTTGACAGCGTTGCCCCAGGCGTCGTAGTCGTAGGTGTCGGTGACGGTGCCGGTGGCGTCGGTTAGAAGGCGGACGGTGCCGCCGCCATCGTAGCCGTAGAAGGCTGGGGCCCAGGCGTTGGCGATTTGCTGAGTCTGGCTGATGCGCTGGAGGCCGTAGTTGTACTGTCTGGTGACCGCGCCGGCGGTGACTTCTTCGACTACCTGCGCGTAGCCGGTGGGGTTCAGGTCATCGACTAAGTAGCGGGTGGTCACGCCGTTGACTGTCTTCGCGACGCGATTGCCATCGGCGTCGTATTGGATGGTCACGGTGACGGTTCCCTCGGTCATGCTCTTCAGGCGGTTTTCGAAGTCATAGGCGAAGGTCTTGCCGGCGGTGGTGAGCGTGTTGCCATTGGCGTCGTAAGTTTCGGTGCTGAGGCGATCATCGGGATCGTAGCTGATGCTGCCGGGCTGGATGGGCGATATGTCAGGGAGGTTCGATCCCTGCGACAGGCCTAGCGACAACCGGTTACCTACCGGGTCGAGGCCGTAAGTTACGCTGCCGGTCTTCGAGTTCGGATCGGCGGTGATGTCTTCATTGGTCAGACGGTAAATCTTGTCGTAGTTCCAAGCCACGATTCTCGGATGGGATTGGATAGCCAGTTGCTCGGTCACGCCCGTGCGGTTGCCTACCGTGCCATCGAGCGTGTAAGTGTAACTCGCCGCGGCGTTGCTCAGCCCGGTTACGCGGTTCTGGGTGTCGTACGTGAACGCGGATTGCAAACCGTTTGGATCGGTCACGGTCGCCAAGTTGCTGGCGGGGTCGTAGCTATAGGTGGTGGTTTGCTGGCCTGCTGGTAAGCGATTATCCACGACGGTTGCCAATCGATTCAAGCTGCCGTAAGTATAGCTCACCGAGACGCCGTTTGCATTCGACGTTTTGACCAACGCGAGGTTGTTGGCGGCACCAGAATGATCACACCGGTGCCTAAAAGGCCGTTAGCGCTGCCAGTCTGACTTGTAGGCGTAATCGCCACCTGTTGCTGGGCAATAATACTCGAAGGCGCGATGTAGAGGCCGCTGGCGGGACCGACGCTGCCGGCGCCTGCCGGGGTGCCGCTCCACGTGACCGCTTGACTCTCTGAGTTGATAATGATCGCCGTGAACTGCTTTGTCTGTTTTGGCAGAACATACGCCGTGCCTGGGCAGATTCTAACGCCGACTGGAGCGGTGACGGTCATCGCCCCCGTTGTGCGGACAGGTTCTTGCCGGTTGAGTCAGGATGGAGGTGCAACACTGGCCGACATATACAACCAAGACCTGTTAGAGCTTTCAGACACATGACGAGCGGGGCAAGCGAACAACGGTGTAGGAACCTTCGTCGGGCCCCTCGAAGGCGATCGTCAGCGGGGCCGCCGGCGATCGGCGTTGACGCGTGGTCAAGACACAAAAAGTGGCGCCTTTCCAGAAGACGAAAGGCGCCAAGACGAGCGATACTATTCAGTAACCAAACCTCGGAGCTCTCCGCTGGCCGGAGTGAACCGGAGCGGGGAGCTGGTGAGACCGGACTTAGTTCGAGGCTTGCTGCTGCAAGGCCTTGCGGTACCGCGCAAGAAGTTCCGCGCGGTCGCTTCGCAGGTCGAGACCCGATGGTGTCGCCGGATACGGCTTGTTGCCCATCAACCCTTGCCAGAGAATCCGGTTATATTGGGCGAAGTCGAAGCGATCTTCCGCGCTGAAGTCCATTCCCCGGGTTACCTTCGCCCAGTAGGCGGCGTCGTGAGTGGGCCGCAAGACGTCCGTCGACGACGACGTGGACGCTAGGGGCAGCGTGGTGTTCTTCAGGAGTGTCGAAGCGGTCGCGGTGAAACTCCATGTCGTCTGACTCAGGTCGAACACATCCGCCATGGGAACCGCCAGTGCGTCGTTGATGTTGAGCGGCGCGATATTCAGCACAGCTTCGATGGTACGCAGAAAATCCACGGTGTTGTACTGCGTGGAAACCACGGCGCCCTGCTTCACGTAGGGACCGGCGACGAAGGCGATGCTGCGGTGGGAGTCGACGTGGTCGGCGCCATCCTGCGAATCGTCTTCGATCACGAAGATCAGCGTGTTGTTTTTGTATACGCTGTTGGCGATCTGCTGCACGAGCAGGCCAACGGCGTAGTCGTTATCCGCCTCCTGTAACTCGGGAGTGTTGACGCCATCGATGGCGGTGGCGAAGTTGCCGGTATGGTCGTGCATGAAGCGAACGAAGCTCAACTGTGGCAGTCCGCTTTTAGCATAGTTCGTAGTGAAATCGCGCTGCCATTCGGTGAAGCGGTCGTAATCCGGAAAGTTATTGTCGAACCCGCGAAAGTAAGGATCGGTGTACGGAGAGAGCGCGGCATTGGTGGGATATGCGACCGTCGTGCCAGTCGCGAAAGGATTCTCGAGGAGAGGGATCTGCAGCGCCGAATACGCTCCCGGCAGCGTCTGATAGCGGGCAAGGTCGATGAAGAAACCGTAGTTCCGGATGGTCAGTCCGGCTCGCAAAGCGGCATCCCAGAGATAGCCGGTGTTGACCTGGTCTTCCGGGCCGTCGGGAGCCGCCGTATCGGTGGTTCCCGGCAGAACGTCGGGATCGTTCGGACTCAGGGGATTTGCCTTCAGCCTTGCCGCCAGCGTTGGCAGCGAGACATTCACGTTGCGATTCGTTCCCTCAGAATCGTTGGAGAGACCGCGGCCGGCGTAATTGACCGTAACTTGTTTTTCGACGACGTCCGAAGAGCGCGCCGAAACCGTCCAGGGCCATCCATCCATGCTGACTTCGCTGCGGTCGTAGAAGTTGTCCAGCGTCACAAAGGTCTGCGCGAGGCTATGGAGGTTTGGCGTCGCCGTCTGGCCGAATTCGGTCAAATCCGGATCGCCATTACCGACCGGCAGATCGCCCAAAACCTGGTCGTAAGTGCGGTTCTCCTTGATGATGAAGATCACATGTTGGATCTTGCTGCGAAGGTTAGCCATCTTAACGATGTCCCCGGAACTCAGGGACCGGCCGAAGCCGTTATTCCTCGCCACCTGTGCGGTCAGCGAAGCGAGTTCGGTCTCGCCCGGCAGCGGGAAACTCTGGAAGCCGGCTTTGACCAATTGCAGATTGTATTGGTTCGATGCGGAGCACACGGCCCCGGTCAAGCCGGTAATCACGCCGCCGTGGCAGTTCCCCGAATTCGGGCCCGTCGGGGATTTGCCGTTCACAACATACATGTACTTGCCATCGCCGCTGAGGCTGACCGAGTTCGGATACCGGCCGGTCGGAATCAGACCAGTCACGGTCGAGTTACCGAACACATTGCTCAGAGAGACCACGGCGATGTCGTTCATATTGCCGTTGGTGACATAAAGAGTCTGTTCGTCGGGCGACAAAACAACGCTATTGGTATTGTTGCCGGTGAGGTTCGGCGTTCCGTTGAGCATCTGCGAAGGCGGCCCGACCGGGATCTCGGTCACCAGGTCGTTATTAGCGGTGTTGACAACCGCAACCGAGTCTGACTGATCTTCCGCCGCAAATAGCAGCGTCTGGGCGGCGTTCATCGCCATTCTGTTCGGCTGTCCGGCGACCTTGATTCGCGCCGAAACCGTTGGAGTGCCCGACAAAGTGATTACGTCGATTTCGCGATCGCGGATGCTCGACACATAGACCGTTGCGTTTCCCTTGAACGCAACCCACAGGGGATACTCGCCGCCCGGAACGCCCTGATTCGCGGAACTGATCTTTCCGGGGCGCAGATCCAGTTCGCCGGTCTTCGTCAGGCCCGTGGTCGGGTTGGACTTTAATATCGAGATCGAGTCGTTATAGTAATTAGCCACGACCAGCGTCGCGCCGTCCGCGGAGACGGCAATGCCGGCGGCCTCGGGAGACACCGCCAAGCCGTTTCCGCACCCGAGCAGCCCGGCGCACGCCGCGACCTGATGGCCCAGCGCGATCGGGCTTCCCTTACGCTCCGCCCAACCGACGACGCCCAGGTCGTAGACATGAACGTTATCGTCCACTCCGCCCGAAACGTAGAATGTCGTTCCGCTTGGATCGAAGACGATTCCCTGATAGGTGTTCGGGACCTGAATGACCTGCTTCTTGACCGGGTTACCTTTCGAGATGTTGTAAACGAAAACGTATTCGTTTGAATCGGCGTTAATCTGGTTGCCCTGATTCGCGCCGGAGGCGGCGTTCATTAGATTGTAACCCGAGGTTAGAATCAGCAGCGTATTGTGATCCGGACTCGTAACCGTCGTGACAGCCTGTCCGACGAAATACTCCGGAAAATCCGACAGCCCCGGATTGAGGGGTTCAAATCGCGCGCCGCTGGGCGCAGTGGGCGTGATCTGCTGACTGGAGTTAGGCAGTTCCTGTCCCGCTACAGTGGCGTCATCCCCTGAGAACGCGGGCCTGTGCTGAGCGGAGACGATAGCTGCTGCACTTATGGCAATCAGTGAAATGCGACAAAAGACGTTTAGGCGTAACATGCGAATCCTCCCGACTACGGAATATTGTCATAACTGTGCTAACGGACGATGACTGTTGAAGCTAACCTGCTTGTTTAACTCGAAGGCGCGACCGTACTCCAACGCACCTCCTGTCGACTCCAGAATCGATGATGCCGTCCCGCCCCATTAGTAGGAGCGAGGCTTTCCCAGCCCGACGCCTAGAAGGATATCTTGGCGGAAAGCTGAAACTCGCGCGGCGTGCCTCGTCCCGTCGCATAGTTGCTGATCGTAGTGGTAATGGTGCCGAAGTTAGTCTGCGAGACGTCGGCATTAGGAGCGCCGTACTGAGCGCGATTGAGAACATTGAACACATCCGCCCGAAGGCGCACCTTCATGCGTTCCGCGAGAAAGACATCCTTTGCCAACGCGAGTTCCACCTCCGAAATCGCAGGGGCGCGAAAGGCGTTGTGACCCAGATTGCCAAAGGTTCCGGAGGCGGGTGTGGAGAATGCGGCGGGGTTCACCCACTCAGCCGGAGTCGATCCGTTCGACGGCGTGAGCGAGACACCAAATACATAATTCGGCCGTTCCTGCCCGCCGATGGCGTAGCCGCCCGGTACGGACCCATTCGAACGATCGATGGTGATGTTGAAGGGCAGACCGGTTTGAGACGTTCCGATTGAACTCAGCGTCCAGCCGCCTAACACCGTCCGCACGACTCCCGGAGTGCTCAGGTAGCGCTTGCCCGCTCCGAATGGCAACTGGTAAACGGCGGAGAGATTGAATAGCTGGCGAACATCGTTGTCACTGCTCCCCCTGCCGCACGATCTGCAGAAGGAATCCTGGGGCGTGTCCGATTCGCCGCCGCCAATGCTTCCGTCGTTGATCGAATGAGACCACATGTAATTCGCCGAGAGCAGCAATCCGTTCTGAAAGGCTCTGCGAGCGTTCACTTGAAACGCATGGAACGTGCTGTTCCCAACGTCTCCGCGCCACGAGACGGGACCGAATGCCGGGTAGGGCGCAACACCCGTCTGTGGATTCACGAGGTTCGTATAAGTGGTGGTCAGAACATCGGTTCCCTTGTTGCCAAGATAGCTGGCAGTTCCGAGGATCTTGAATGGCAGTTTTCGCTGAACTGACGCGGTCCACGAGGCAACGTAGTCGTCTTTCCGGTTGCGATCCAGATCGCGCGGGGAGACGACGCCCAGCCCCCCAGTTTCGGCGTACTGAAGGAATGGGGTCAAAGGATAGGAAAGGGTGGGGAACGCCGTGTTGCTGAAAGAGTAGCGATCGACGGTATTGGAAATCGGAAGGTTCTGATCGTCTTCCTGGCCGTCCGTGTGATAAATGCCGGCTCCCGCGCGCAGAACCGTGTCGCCATGCGACCAGGCAATGGCCAGACGGGGATCGAAGTCGTCGTATCGTGGATGAAAGAAGGAATCGGTACGGGGGCAATACCCGCCGCAAGTGCCGAAATCGAACGGAACATCGTCGTTGCCTAATGCATGCAGCGCGTTGAAGAAGTTATAGCGGATTCCGGCTGTGATCGTGAGATTGCGAGTCGCTTTCCATTCGTCCTGCACGTAGCCCCAATACTGAGTCTTGCGCTGCCGGACTAGAGGAAGAATCGCGGTATAGGAGGCGGAGCCCATGCTGTTGTTCAGGAAATTGGCCGTCGACGTGTAGGTGAGCGTCCCGCTTTGCGACGTGCCCTGGTTGAGAAAGATCCACCGCGTTTCAAACCCGAACTTGATTATGTGTCTGCCCTTGGCCCACGAGAGGTCGTCGATGAGATCGACGGTTTTCGACGGATAGTCGGTAGTCGAAGATCCAGTCAGCGCACTGAAACCGGAGACCGCCACTCCGATCGGAACGGGCGATATGTTTGCCGTATGGTAGATCGTTTGATTTACGCCGACTCTTAGCTCGTCGATGAGCGATGGGCTAGACACGTGCGAAAGCTCGACGACCCCATTGTTGAATTTGGTATCGTAGAGCGTCCTGACTATAAGTTGGCCGCTCGGAATCGACTGGACGGCCTCATCCGAATTGAAGCGAAGAAATGCAGTTGTGCGATCGGAACAATAGTGATCGAGCCGGATCATCCCCGAGTCTTCGTTGTCGACTTGTCTGCCCAGCGCACTGTACTTCCATACGCTGGGGTTGGAAGTCGGCGAGGTGCCCGCGGGGTAAGCCGCCAGGATCGGCGCCAACAGGGGCGAGGCAAGTGCCGCTTGTGCGGCGAAGGTTGGGCTCGGCACCAGCCCGTTCTGGGTTCCATCCAGTCTCTGCCGTAGACCCTCATAGTTGACGTAAAAGAATGTCCTGTCGGGAGCGATGGGCCCGCCAAACGCGCCGCCGAACTGATTCAACAGAAAAGGGTAGGGAGATGCCGCGATCGGCGATCGCGTGTCCAGGGCGTTGTTCCGGAAATAGTCGAAGACCTGCCCATGAAAAGCGTTCGTGCCGGAGGGTGAGACCACGGACACCTGGCCGCCCGCCGTCCCACTCTGAGAGTCCGCGCCGAAGTTCTGCGACTGTACCTGAAACTCGTCGATGGAATCGAGAGGAATGTTCAGGCGCATGTACTCCCGCTGCTCCTGATTGTAAACAGCGGTCGCATCGACTCCGTCGAGCGTCAGATTGTTGTCGTCCAATCCGTGCCCCGCGAAGCGAATGGTTCTCTGATCGCCGGCGCCGTTATCGATGGCGCCCGGCGCGAGCGCGGTCAAAGTCGCCCAGTTTCTGCCGTTGATGGGAAGGTCGCTTACCTGCTCGCGCTCGATGGCAGCGCCGACCGTGGCGTCCACCCTGTCGAGTTGCACCAGAGGTTCCGTGACGGTCGTCTGCTGTTTCCCCTGCGCCAGTTCCAAGCGGACGTTCAACGTTCTGGTTTGCCCGACCAACTGTTCCACGCCCGTCACGTTAGAGACCGAGAATCCGGTTTTGAGAAACTGGACCGAGTAAACGCCAGGCGGCAGGCTGGGCAGTTCATAAGTGCCTTGTGACGTTGTCAGCGTTTCCCGCTGAAAGCCGGTGGCGCTCCCGGTGGCGCGAACGCTCGCTTCGGGGACCCGATTGCCCTGCTGATCGGTGACGGTTCCTGTGATAGCGGTGCGGTCCACCTGACCATGCAGAGCAATCTGACCGAGCGGCTGGAGATAGAGGAATAGAACAAACGGCGCTAGTCGAGGTATGAGTGGCATGAGTATTACCGAGTTTCCCATCCTATCGTTGAAGCGAAGATGAACAATTGGTTACGAGTCAGATTCAAAGTGGACAAATGGGGGAATCGGCGATTCCCCAAAAAGAAGAAAGCCGTGCCACAGCTTTCACTGTGGCACGGTGTAAGACAGGTCGAGGGTGCGCGCCTACTGACTAACTGGCGTCGGGTTGGTCTTGGGGCGCGGATTGAAGTCCGCAGGGACGTTGTTGGCTATGCCCAATTGGCGGTCCGTGGTGAAGATGCCCAGGTCCGAACAACCGAGGCCAGTGACTTGCGGGATTGTGGTTATGTAGCTCGGGGCCACGATGGCGTAATCGGGCGACAACGGAATCGACGACCCCATCAGGCGCGAAACGCTGAACGCGTCCGTCAGGTCGGAAATCCCAGGTGTGATCGCGTCCTGCGGCCCGAGGTCCTCCTGACCGAGCATAGCGAGGCCGAGATAGCGGCCCAGCAGTTCGTCCGGCAATGTGGCAAGTGGCGGAAGACCGAACACGGTGTCGACGAACTTCACCACCGAAGCGTGGCTTCCCTGATCGTGCGAGATATAGCCGAGCTTGGCATACGGAGAAATCAGAATCAGCGGCACGCGCGGTCCAAAACTAAGTGCGAGTTTATCGGGCCCGACATTGACGATCGGCGGCTGGACATGGTCGTAATCGCCTTCCGCGTCGTCCCAGGTGATGATGATCGCGCTCTGTCCCCAGTACGGACTCTTCGCGATCGCGTTGACGGTGGTGGCCACCATGGCCTCGCTGATCTGCGCGTCGGAATAGGCGGGATGGTCGTCATCGCCCAGAAAATTCTTTTGGACCTTAGGATCGGGATCGGCCGGGGTCAAGCCCATTATGTTCGTGTAGCCGCCCTTGACGTAGAATACGCCGCCGGATTTCGGCAGGCTGGTGTTCGCGATGGCCGTGTAGAAATCGCCCAGGCCGTGCAGTTCCGCACGAAGCGCGGGAGTGTTCGCAACATACCCAAAGTACTGCGGACCGTTGTGGTGCGTGATGTAGGATGCGTGCGATCCGTTCGCGGTCACCGGCCCGGCTGTGTCCGTGGACTCCTGGTCGTATCCCTCCTCATACCAACCGAATCCGACTGCCGGTTGTGACAACTTGCTGAGGAAGGCCACATCGTCGGGAACATCCACCAGGTCCGTGGCGGCGCTCGGGTCCGTCGCGGTAACTGCGGCCGCGGTGCTCAGCAGTGTAGAAAGAGGTAGAGTTGCGAACGTCAGATTGGACGCAGTGACGTACCCGGGATAGTCGGTGGGGTTCACGGGAAGTGGATTAGCCGACTTATCCGAAGGCGACCCCCAGAACGGATCGTCATCGACCATCAAAGGTACGGTCGCCGTTGTGTTGGTGGGGTGCAGAGCCCATTGCGTTTGCCCGGCCTGCGCCCCAATGATGCTGAGATTGCCGGGTGTGGACGGTCCGGTCATGGATTCGAAGATGTTGTCGTAGAGAACGAACCGGTCGGCATACGCCCAGAGCAGGGGAACGGTGTCGCAATCCTCGTAAGCCATCGTCAGTTCGCCCATCTGCTTGGCCTGGAGGGATGGGTTGCCGGTTGGGCTGTATTTCAATTCCTCGACGACCGCGAACTGATCCATCATGGCCGTGTTGTTCTTCACGTCCATCTTCGCGACGGTTCGAGGATGCGAGTGGTCCACGTCGTCCGTGTCGGCGGCATAGAGCGCCGGACCGATCAGGAATGGCGAGATGGTTCCAGTGGTTCCGTCCGTGTTTACGATCGGCTGCACGAAGCCCGGCGTGTCCGAAGCTGCCTGGCTATACAGCCCATTGGCGCCGGGGAAAGTGCCAAAGTAGGAATCGAACGAGCGGTTTTCCTGATAGATGACGAAGACGTACTTGATCTTCTGTTGAATCAGACTCACCAGCTCTTCGTCGCTGATGACAGGCTCGGGCCGGAGCATGGTGCTGCGCTCACCGGCCTCGTTGGCCGCTTGCTTATGCGCTTCGAGAAACTGCGCCCGCTCGGCGTCCTTCCTGGGGCCGGCGGCCCTTTCCTGAGCCACTCCCGAGCTGACTGGCTGCAGGACCAATAGCATGGAAATCCAAATCGGTAACACTCGTAGTCTTTCACGCGCCATATCTACACCTCTCAATCGCAGTGGTTTTGGGTAAGGTACTGCAAGGCTATCAGGCGCAAGTGTCGGAATATTGACGCTCAGGTTAGAAGTAGGTTTCAGAAGCGCTCGAAGCTGTAAGATCCGGTACTTGTTGGATTGGGAAGTGACAAGCGGGTTTCCGTCGCTGTGAAGCTGCCCTCGACCTGCGGGTGGCCAGGGATTTCCAGCCGGATGCCGTTGCTTTGCACGGAGTAGCGTCCGTGATCTGTCCGCAAATTCGTGATCCAAACGACTCTTCCATCGGGAAAGAAGGAGACGCGGGCGGGAAATGTGTTGCCTTTCCACTCGCGCATGGTACTCCACTCGCCCGTCAGCGGATTCGTGCTGTCGGGGATCTTGCCGAGCCTAACCAATTCCATGGACTTGCCCGCAGGCTCGTCCTCGATTCGCGCCCGATCCTGGCTGTCCCACTCGACTTCCTGCTTCTCCTCGCCCTTCCTGGTTTGAAACAGGATTGTATCGGTGCCAACCAACCGGTATCTTCCTTCCGAAATAGCAGCCGAGTAAGAATCTACCTGGTTATCGGCGTGAAACTCGAATATCGCACTTACGCCGGCGGGCGAAGCTGCGGTGGAACGCCATCGGCCGATCAGGTTATTCTGCTGTTGCTGCCCAACCGCTAAGGCAACCGACACGGCAAGTAAGACGAACGAGGGCGCCGCGTTGAGAATTCGATGCATATCGAGGTGTTTCACTAGTTTGCCGGACGAACGTTGCGGCAACGTGACGGCTGAGACTCAGTTTGATGAAAAGTGCATTGCCACGACTATTCAGCCCAGCGATTCCGCAGAACTCCACGGAGTGGGCCAGCTTCTCCGCCATGGATCTCCGACTTTGGTCGGCCCGCAAGGGGAACGCGCCACTCTGCCGGCGCCGCTTTACAACCTGCTCAAGGACATCGTCCGCAGCCTGGAGAAGGGGCGCTCCGTGGTCGTGATGCCAGAGGACCAGCAACTCACCACGCAGCGTGCGGCCGAGTTGCTGGGCATGTCGCGTCCGTATCTGATCCAACTCCTGGACGCAGGCGAGATGCCTTATCACCTGATCGGCAAGCATCGCCGGATCGCACTGCATGACATCCTGGCCTATGCGAAACGGCGTTCCGAGAGCCGGAGGACCGCTCTCGACAAGATGGCGCGGGACGCCTTCGAAGCCGGCCTCTACGACAACGCCACTATTCCCGAAGGCGGCAGCGACGAATAGCCGATGGGCACACTGAAACGGCCAGTCGCCGTCCTGGACGCCTGCGTGCTGGTCCCCATGCCGCTCGCGGATACGCTGCTTCGTCCAGGCGAACCTCCGGGTATGTATGAACCACGGTGGACGGATGAGATTCTAGCCGAAGTGACTCGCACACTAATCTACTCCGCGCCGTCATCCGCACGGCCTGGTTACGTGCGTGGCGTCCGTACACGCCGATCCGCGAGAGGATTGGTCAGGGTACCAGATCGGCATCCTGCGGACCCAGGATGACGGCGCCTTCATAGAAGCGGCCGCTAATCATCCCTTTGCGCCTGCCCTCGATCGGGATTCGCTGCTCCCGCTCGGTCGTGTTCACGTAGAGGGTCCGCCCATCCACAACCCTCGCGTACACTCCCTCAGGAGTTCTCGGGCCGGGTTGAAGCCCCACCATCTTGTAGATGGAGCTCAGGAGCGGCCCGATCGCCGCCGCCTTCGATTCGGTCGCCAGGTAGATCGCGTTGCCCTTGCCGAACCTGTTGATCGTGACGGCTGGGGAGTGGTCCGGCGTATTGGTGAAGCGGGCCAGGACCGCGGCCGTCGACGGCTCAAGCACCTCATACCAGCGCAGGCCGCTGTCGACGCTTGCGCCGTTCAGCTCAAAGCTCAGGGACGCATCGACCCGATCGAACTCATTGGTCTTCAGCCCGAAGACGTCGCTCAGGCGTCCCGGCAGCGGCGTCTCGAACCACTGCGCGCGCTCGTCCACTTTGGCCGATAACGCCGTCATCAACACCGTTCCGCCGCCGCTCACGTAGTCGCGCAGAGCCTTTGCGCCCGCCGCGTCCATCACGTAATCGGCCGGCACGACGACCAGTTTATAACGCGAGAGGTCGTGGTTGCCGACGTTGACGATAGCCACGTCCACGTTCGCGCGGAACAAGGGATCGAACGCTTCCTGGACCTGCTGGGTATAGTCGGCTTGGAAGTATTGCCGGGTCGTGCTGGAGGGTCCGTTCGGGTGCGAAGCGATGAAGGACTCGAACGAATACGCGATGGCCACCTCGGGGCGGGTGTAGCGCGGAAATCCGAGTTTCGCCAGTTGCTGGAATTCGTGGGCGATCCGCGCAAACTCGTCGACCTTCCACGATGGCGTACCATCGTGGTCCACGAGTCCGAACAGCGCCTGCTCTTCGCCGCCGATGTGGCTGTTGAAGGTCCACGCCAGCGCCGCCTGCGCGCCGATCAACAGCGCCACGTAGGCATACATACGGCTCCGGCCGTGCGTGCCGTAGAAGCCTCCGCCGCCGGCGGTGAATTCGTTGAACCAGATCGGCGTATCCAGATCGCCTTTGGTCATCAGGGCGCCTAGCGAGCCGCCGATCGGTTCGCCGGGATAGAACCCTTCCGCGCCATAGGACACATAAGACTTGTAAGTACTGAGATAGTCGAAGCCGCGTCTGCCAGCGGTGTCCCAGAGGTTCGAGATCGACGGGACATCGGGCATGTTACGGCGCCGGATGGCCTCCAGTTCGCGGAGCCGCTCGACGGTGACATCGGACCAATAGCGATGGAGGTCCAGATAGCGCTCGGCCGGTCCGGGCCCGCTGGCGAGCGGCAGGTCGACGTCTTCGAAGCCGTTCAGGCGGCGCGACCAACGCTGTGTGGCCCAGGCTTTGTTCAGATTCCCGATTGTTCCGTACTTCGTCTTCAGCCAGGCGATGAAGCGCTGCCGGTCCGGCTCCGAATAGGACATGAGCCCGTCGCCGATCTCGTTGTCGTAGCCGATGGCGATGACGGCGGGATGGTGCGCATACCGCTTCGTGATGGCGTCGGCGAGCAGGCCCGCTTCACGGGCGTAGTCCGGGTCGCCGATGTTGTCCATGTATCGCTCCGCGGGCGGCACACGCGCGCCGTTTTCGCCGACGATATCCACGCCCGGGTGCGCGCGATGCAGCCAGATCGGGGCCGGGGAGCCGGGAATGTCGACGACGACCCGGATTCCGTTCTCCTGCATTTTGTCCATGATCCGGTCGAACCACTCGAAGGTGAACGTACCCTGCGAGGGCTCGAAGGAATCCCAGCTCAGGTCGCCCATACGGACGACGTTGAACCCGGCGCGCTTCATGATGGCGATGTCGCTATCGATTTGCGCAGGCGAGCGATCGACCGGCTGATAGCAGGCGCCCACATAGAGCTGTCCACGCCCCGGCCAGGACGGGTGTGCCGGGCCATCCTGGGCGGTCGAGGCCGCGCTCCAGGTCAGCAGAACGACGAGACACTTCACGAGATGCTTCGGTGACATGATGTTCCTCTTACGATACCGCAATCTGTAAGACGGCAACCAGTTACCAGGCACGGAACTTCCCGTACTTCATCGGGGGGCTGCGCGCCGGCATGATCAACAACTGGAACGCCAGCATCGAACGCAACTTCCGGTCCACGGAGAAGGCGGTTCCGCAAATCCGCGCCGACGGCTTGAACCTGCAGAACCGGTCCCAGTTCAACGGGCCCAGCGGCTCAGACGAGTCCTGGCCGCCACCGGCGGCAACAGAAACAAAGCCGCGCAAGTGCCAGGCATCGAGCGGAAGACGCTGTATCGGAAGCTGGAGAGGATGAAGCTGTAGAGGTAGGGTACGCGCTTAGCTTGCTCACGTGGCGCTTGCGCGCTTACTGGCGCCCTTTGAGGTATGGGCCGGCTGCCGCGCCGTAGGCCAGATTCAGGCCGTAATCGAGATTGCCGGTATTGTAGCTTCCCAACCTCGGTAAGTCGCGTGGGTCCGCAATCCAGGTGAGACAAATCAGTGCTTGCTCGCGCGCTCTCTCATTCTCCACCACAATGCGCCACAGCAGATCGCGCGATTTGTCGGCCTTCCATATGCCGAGGTAGAGCGTGAGCGGCTGCAGGATCGTGTAGTCGCGCGTTTCGATGAGACGATTCGCGCGCGCGGCGACTTCCTTGTCCATCCGGGCCGGCATTCCCGGATCCGCTTTCCAATTGTAGCTACCCTTCATGAAATACAGCACCTGCAGTGCCCCGGCACTGAGAAGTGGCGTCGGCGAGTCAAGGTACTTTACCGTCGAGTGCACCAGCGCGGCCGCCTGTGACTGAAACTGGTTTCGTCGCCAACTCAACAAGTAAGCCAGTTCATCAGTGGGACCTCGCTTTTCGATCAGAGCCGGTATTTCATTGACGACCAGATCGTCGTCAAAGGCGTAGAGCGCGTATAGCGTGTACTTACGAACCAGATCGCTGGGGCTGTACAGATAGTCTTCCAACATGGAAAGAACGGAGCCGTCCGGGACGGCGAGGATTGACGGCAGGAAGTCGCTCAGCAACTCGACAGGATCGGACGGCGCCGTCCGGCGCATCTCCGCAAGCCACGCGGCGCGTTTCGAGGGCGGCAGATCCTGCACGACGAACTGGAGCCAACCGGAGCGGGCGAGAACCAGACTGCCCGCACCGCGACCTTCATAGCCCGTGTAGCGGACCTCGTAGCGACCCGGCCGGTCGAATCGATAGATCAGGTGCAAGGGAAGCCGGGACCGATTCTTCGGCTCGTAGGGCAGACCGAGCAGACTGCCACCGCCGATCATGCCGAGCCCACCCGGACCGTTGAAAGACTTTGGAAACGAGTTTGCCAGCGCGATGGGCGGAAAGTCGGCGCCGTTGCGGCGCACTTCGAATTGATGCCCGCCGAAATCGGCAGGCCAGATCGTGATCGGATAACGGAGGGAGCGCCCCTGCGGTTCGGGCAAGTCGACCTCGATCCAGATTGGCATGTCGACATACGCGGGCCTGGTCAACTTGATGCTTGCCGCCAACGGTGCGAAGCGAATCGGAACCGGCGGGCTACTGAGCCCGTTGTAAGTGACGACTAAGTCGATCATCCCTTCGGCTGGAGCCGTGCCAGGCACCGTAAGATTGATCTGCTCTTCCCGCACGTACAGCAAGCCGGCCTTCTTGCCTCCAACGGTGACACTTACGCCGCATAGTTGGACCGGTTCAGGGAAAGTGCCGCGACTTGGCGTGCAGCCCGAATCCGGTCCTAAGTGGTGGCCATAAATCGACACCAGCATGTACGGCCGGAGCGGCGCCGAGGGAGCCGCATTTATCGGAACGACGGAGGAAGCGGTGAATGTAGGCGCTTCGGCGGCGAACGCCACGAATGGGAGCAGCAGCCCTACCGCCCGCGCAATTGAAGCGCCGCTCACACATCCATGATCTCAAATCTTCATGCCCTGGATTTCAGCCCTGGTCATATCCCAGTCGGAGCCGGCGCCGGAGACTGCTACGATTTCATGACCCTCACTGACGACCGCCTTGCGTTGGTCGTTGGCGATGCCTCCGGCAAGGGTCTCGCCGCGGCGCTCATGACGGCCAGTGGCCAGTCCTCAACGCCGGACATGGTGCTCCGGTTGTTCTTCGCGATGCCGGCTCGGTCCATTGGCTGGAACCGAGCGAAGCCCCTGTTGGAATGTTCCCCCATTCGGGCTATGCAGGGTCTTCGCGAGAAGGCGCGAATCGAGGCCGGGCAGAAGGATCTGGTGAACGGCGCCACAGGGGGCGTGGGCACGCACGTTCGCGGTGCAAATCGCCAAGTCATTCGGCGCGAATCTCACCGGCGCGGACCAAGTCATCGATTACACGCAACCGGACTGCACCAAGGGCGATCAGCGTTACGACATCGTTCTCGATTGCGTTGGAATGCACTCCTTTTCGGAATGGAGGCGCGTTTTGAATCCCAAAGGGATCTTCGTCGGCGTCGGAGCGCCGGCCGACGCTCCGTTGTCGCGACTGCTGGCCGGGTCGATCGGCGCGCTTGTGCAATCCGTGTTCGTGAGCCAGGAACCGGCGGTTTTCGTGGCGACAGTCGACGCGGGAACCGCGCAGGCCGCGCCGTGGGCCTGCCCCGTCGTGCCGTATCGCGTGCGAGGCGAGGACGGCGCGACTCGTTCGATGTAGTGCTCTTCGCCGGTCATGTCTACTTTCGCCAACCCCGTTTTCCTGCGATCGCCCCTGCTGGACTTTCGACTCTCATAGGGTGAAATAGGTCGAGACCATTGGCATTTCACCATGCCGAAACCACCAAATTGTACGCCATGTGCAGCGCCACTGCCGGAAGCAACTTACCGGACTTCTTGAAGAGCAACGCCGTGAGCACGCCCACGGAGAAGACTGGAATCCAGGCCAGCACCGGGTGATAGATGGTGAAAAACAGAGCCGACCACAGCACGGCCTTCCAGCCGCCCCACTCCCGGTCCAAGGTCCTGAAGAGCAGGCCGCGAAAGAGATACTCCTCGGCGAAGGGTGCGAAGCAAACCGCCAGGATTCCATACATCACGTGTACGTCCGCATTCCGCCCCATCTGTTCCGCGGACTTCTGCAACAGCTCTCGTATCGCCGGAATTTGGCGCAGCACCAGGGTGTACACATGAGCCAGCGCACCCAGCGCCACGCCGGCTGCGGCACCATACAAAATCAGGGGCGCCATCTCCCGCAAACTGGCGATCAGCGGCCCGAGCGAAAACTTCGGCTTCTGCCTGTACTCGGCGAAAAGAACCGATCCGCCGTAGTTTTCCGGTCGAGCCTGGGTGCTCTCGCCGGGTAGCTCGTCGGTGGGCGAAGCGCCGGCCGGCCAGTTCCAGATGCGTCCCGGCGGCACGTTGTGATTGGAGAGGAAGTGCATGGTCCCCAAACACACCAAGATCGACGCAATGCCGTAGCCGAAGAGCACTGCCACTCCTAAGTTGTTTCGGCCGCCGATGACCGCGATTAGCGCTGTCAGGATCGAAGTCAATTCCACCATGGCGCTGATGGAGACCATCGCGTGCATCAGCGTCGGCGGTGGGGGAAGTTGTTCCGACCATGGATCGTAGAGATAGGGCAGCCGCGCCCGGAAATTCTGCCACATGGCCGCCGCCGTCATATAGGAGAAGACAATGCCGACAATCGCCAGATGCCACTGCTGGGTAATGACGCCGATGGAGAAGGTCAGCATTCCCATCTGCGTCGCCCAACGCCTGCTGGAGGAAGTCTTCTGAATATCGCCGGACGACGACGCCACCGTCACCAGCGTCACCGATTTCTCCGCCATGCTGCGCGCGAAGAGAAACCAGCCCGACAGCACGAGCGCAATCTTCCACAGAGCGCCGGAATAAAGAAACGCCGCGTACAGCATCACCAGCATCACCAGCCCGGTAGAGATCATCGCCCACAGCCAGGCCTTGGCCTTCAGGAGGCTTTCGAGGCCCAAGGGCCAAGTCAGCGGAATCCACAGAGCCGCGCCCTCGGAGGTTAGCGATCTGGGCCCCAGCACCCACAGAAAATAGGTGCCAAAACAGATGGCCGCGCCGCAAAGATAATTCCACTCTCCCTGCGCACTGGCAAGCAGGCCGCGCATGTTGAACATCTGGTAGCCCGCCGCCGTAAGGGGAATCAGAATGGCCTGCACAATTGCGCCGCGGTCGCGAAGAAACCATAGGAATTCCTTGCGATAGAGCGGATCTCGCCCGAAACTCGCCTGCCCGCCGTTGGCGCGATGCACGCGTGCGTCGCTGCGTGCGAGGTTGCCGCTCAATCCCTTTTCCGCGCCCCACAGGCTGACGCTCACGCCCGCCGCCGTCATGCCCGCGGCCAACAGCCAGCAGAAGGCCAGGCCCGCCAGAAAGTGATAACCGCCGCGGGCTTCTCCGCCTAAGAACAGTCCCAGCCACGGCCAGGGCAGCGATCCCAGCAAAGTGAGAAACCCGCCGGCGGCCACGATAACCCGAGGCAAAACATAGAAGCCTACAAACGAAAACATCAAAACCGCATAGCCCAGCCAGCTCATCAGTCCGAGAATGCCGCTTCGCGACCGCGGCGCAAAACGGATCATGACGCCGATCTCGATGGCCTTGCCCAGGCAGGCCGCGCCCACGGTTACCGGCACACCAGCTAGTAGAGCCGCCCAGATCCCCCGCATCGGGCCGTATACCATTCCGTAGACGACGCCCACAAAAACCGGTCCGCACCAAAAGACGGAGTTGGCGCTGAGCGGCGCCAGCATTTCGGCCAGAAAGGCCGCTCCCGGCTGAATGGGATGCGAAAGCAGCCACTCCCACATTGGATGCCGCCGCCGCTGCAGGTCCAGTTCCATGCCTTCGCCCTGGCAGATCAGCATCACGAGCCACAGCAACAGCAGCAGCGAGCCGATCATCTGCGGCAGCCCGCCCCAGCCGGATAGCTTCTTTAGTCCGAGCGCAACATCATCTTCGCTAACAAACCGTGCCCCGCCGTTCTCCGCGATCTCCGTCCAGAGACGGTCCTCGATCTCCTTCTGCCGTCCGCCGTAATGGTCCGCCGTGTGCCTGGCATAGGACTCGATCGAGTTTCGCAAAGCTTCCGGCGCATGGCTCCGATCCGTCGGCCCGTATCTCCCCAGGTTTCTGAGCAGCCAGGGACTCACCACCATCTGCCCTTGCCGCTCCACCGCGTAGCGCTGACATTCCTGAACGCCAGAATAGACCAGCATCGCCGCCGCACCGTTGATCAGCACGGCGATGACGATCGCGCCAGGAATGGCCAGCCATCCCAGCGCAGAGCGTTGGCTCTTGCCAGTCTTGTTCTGCAGCAGTTGCTTCTGCCGTTCCCGCCGCCCCAGCGAGCGCACGCGCGCCGCCCGCAATAGCAGCCCGACAGTCTTCCAGAATCCAGGAGGCGTTACGGGTTCGGTTTTCATGCCTGTTGGGGTTTTGCGGTGAGTTTTACGAAGATATCCTCGATGTCTTCGAGGCCCGTCTGGGCGCGCAGCTCCGCGAGCGATCCCTTTGCCGCCAGCTTGCCCTCGTCGATCACCACCGCATGCGAGCACAGCCGCGTCACATGATCCATCAGGTGCGTCGAGAACAGCACGGTCGCGCCGCCCGCTGCCGCCTCGCTCATCATCTCGTAGAACAGCCGCGTCGATTCTACATCCAGCCCGTTGGTCGGCTCGTCCAGAACCAGCAGCCGCGGCTTGTGCAGTATGGCCAACAGTAGGCCCAGCTTCTTCTTCATGCCGCGCGAGTAATCCTCGGCGTAGTTATCCATCTCGTCGGCGAGCTTCATCCGGGCGATCGTCGGCTCGATCCTGTCCAGAGTCTCGCGCGGGTCCAGCCCATGCATCGCCGCGCTTAGTTCCAGAATCTCCCGCGCCGACAGATACGAGTAATAAATTGGTTCATCGGGCAGATACCCGATTCGGCGCTTCGTCTCTATGCGGTTCTCGAAGGCATCCAGCCCATCCACCAGTAACCGTCCGCTGGTCGCCTTCAGAATCCCCATCAAGAGCCGGAAGAGCGTGGTCTTACCCGCTCCGTTTGGTCCCAGTAACCCGCAAATCTGGCCCGCCGGCACGGTGAACGACAGATCCTTCACCGCAGTCTTGCCGCCGAAATCCTTGGTTACCCGATCGATGGCCACGATCGCTTCCGGTGCATTCGTCGTCTTGCCGTCCTCTGCCCGGTCATCGCCGAGTACAATAGACTCTTCGCTCATGCGTTAGCTCGTTTCGCGATCAAATGTAGTTTCAGTTTTCCAAGTATAGCGGAGGCACGCCGAAGCGCTTTGTTCTCCAAGGCCGTATGTTACCAGCAATCGAAATCGGTGCCAGGCCCGGTCGCGGATCAGCATCGGGCCGCGATTCGTATCGCAAAAGGCATCCCTAGACTAAATCACTGGACTGTGAACCTAACCGGCAGAACTGTGGCATTCGCCTCGGGATTGTAATAGTCATACAAGGTGGACGGCGCGCTCAATGCGTCGATCGCGAATCGCGGCCGGAAAGAAAAGTCAAACGCGGCTCCACCGGCTTTTGGCCACAGGTAGAAGACAACTCGATCCGGTTGCACCTCATATCCGTCAACGCCGGTTCCCCTGGCCTTTTCGAGCGACTCGCGGTC
Organism: Bryobacterales bacterium; assembly: GCA_003157745.1. Taxonomy (GTDB): domain Bacteria; phylum Acidobacteriota; class Terriglobia; order Bryobacterales; family Bryobacteraceae; genus Bog-375. Next base: position 21,716 of record PMKM01000080.1, read on the forward strand.
GACCTCGGCGCCCGGTGGCAGCCCGATTTCCGCCATCATCATCCCGTAGCCGCGGAACCCTATGCGCTCCGCTTCAATCCGGCACACCACGGCTTCACCGATGTTTGCCTGGCGCCGATCGAAGTCGACCTTCAGCCTGAGGCTACTCGTATCCCCCAGCTTGAGATCCTCGCCCTTCGTGGTTTGCGATTGCCCCCAAGGCAAGTAGTATGTGGTAATCGCGGTGGCTTCGATCGCGCTACTTTCCCCGGAACGCCGTATCTCGATCTTATTGCTTCCCGGCGCCAGACCCTTGCCTATCTCGATCACCTTGGGACCAGTCACTTCGCCAGGCTTCGGGAGCTGAACGGACGCAAGCTTTGTCCCATTCACGAGGATTGTCGCGGAGCCCTCCGCGGCGCCGCCATTTGCCGGAGGCAGAGCCGCGATCAGAGCCTCGATCACGTTCTGAGTTGCCTGCGTAGAGAACCAGGTGCAATAGCGATCCTTGTGTGTGAGCAAGTACTGGAGGCCTCGATTCACCTGCGCATCTTCGACCGGGTCATGGCCGGGCGTCTGCAGCATAGCCAAGGCTTCGACGGCGAGCGCCGTTGTCTCCATGCGGCCGGTGTGACCCCAGCCATAGAAGGGAGTCGTGTTTGCCTCCAGGTTCCAGTAGGTCGCGGCTCCCTCCCGGTGAGCCAACCGCGAGAGCAGTTCGCGAGCGTGCGCAATGTGTACCGCATGATTGATGCTGGCCGCCGCAATCGCGTAGTTGCCGATCAGGTACGGATTCTTCCATTCGTCGATTCGATCGTCAAGGTATGAAAGCGCCTTCTTGACCGCAGAGTCGACGATGCTCCGTTCCTTTGCCCCCAGCGATCCGCTCGATGTCGCCAACGCTCGTACGACATAGGCTGTTTCCTGCGGATTGTCTTTCTGGCGCGCAGTCGACCAGTCGTAGCGAGTCCATGCGCCCGTCTGTGCCTGCTGCTTAATGAGGTATGCCCGGGCCTTCGACGTTACGTCGGGATCGACCTCGATGAAGCCGCTCGCCTCCGACAGGAGCCTGAGTATATATGCGGTAAGTGCGACGTCCTCTTGCGTGCCACTCCAGTACCCAAATCCCCCGCTCGGCTTCTGTAGCGATGGCAGCCCGTATGCATCCTGTATGGACTTTCGCGCTCCCGCCAGGATCTGCGCCCGCGGATCGCCGGGATCCGTCTCTTCAATGCCCGATTTCTTCAATAATTGCAGGGCCTGACCAATGGAAATGACGCAAGTTTGCGCCGTCCGAAGCCCGGTGGCGGCTTCCCGATACGGCCAAGTTGAAGAGGGCGGCGATTGCTATGTTCCCTCGGGACGTATCGGAGAATTAGACCTGAAGTGCGGCTGCTACACCACCTACGCTGTCTTCCGCCTGGCAGCCTGTGATGTAGCGGCCCGAGGGTTGGAGAGCGGAGTCCGGGCGCTACTAGCCACCGGGCAGACAACCGTAAGAGAGTTCCTGCGCCACGCCTATGGCTGCTCACTCGGGAAACGGGAATACTTTACGCCGTCCCACATGACAGGGGCGCAAGCAGATGCGCGCGACTTCCTGCGGATCTTGGGCCGGGCCGTGGGGGCAATCAAACGCAGCGCGCCCCGCACCAAGACCACAATTGGCGTATAGTCAAATCACGAAGTGACAGATGCCGCAGCGATGGCCAAATGTTCAGTTTGAGTTCGTGAGTCTTGCCGGAGACGCGGAAACGAACAGCGGTGCCGTGCTTGTTCGGGACGGCGAAATGGTGCTGGAGGTGGAGTGCCCTGGCGACCGTCCATACGTCATTGTCGGGAAGACCGTTGACGGGTTCTATCGCGGTATTCACCAGGGGCAGCCTGACGACGCGCCGGTAACCGCCCAGTGGATTCGGATGGACGATATCTACATCGGAACGTGGAGGGAAGCCGGCACCGAGTACCTGTTCAGGTTCCGACTGCCCGAGGAAGGCGAGACGCCGTAGCGTGTGCTACCCCCTCAAACGGTAGGCAACCGCTTCATAGCAGCCGGGTCCACTCCAAAATGACCGCACAGGGCAGCGTGGTGGACGGCGTGAACTTCCGGGAAGAACTTCTGCGGGTCACCGGCCTTCCACTCGTTGAACCACAGATAGAGGTGCACGCGCAGTTTCTCATCCCGGATGCGGCCCTCGGAATACTCGCGGAACTTCGGCCATATCTCGCCGCTCTCGCAATAGGCGTTGCCGGTGAGAACTTGAATCAGGTCCGTGAACCCCGCGCCGTCATCGCCGTTGACGATGGCGAGAACGTTCGGCAGATCCATTGCCGGGTTGACCGCATCGAACTGGCCCACGGCGCTGTGGATCTGGCTGCTAACCCGGTTGTACGTAGGGTCCGGGCCGCCACCGCCCACCAGCGTTAGCGGCGGTGCAGCCGCCAATTGCTTGTCCAGCCAATCGTCTTCCTGAGCCGTCTTCACCTCACAATAGAAGGCGAGTTCATCACCGGAGAAGACGCGGAAGTCTGGTGTCCGCCCTTGCTGCATTTCGGCCTTGGTGAATCGCTCCACGCGGAAGCCTGTGGCGGTGAGGTATTCCAGTACGCGGGTTTCGCCGTCGAGCTTGGCTTTGGACATGCCAGGAGGAAATGTTTATGGAGCCACTTCTCGGGGTCGAACCGAGGACCTACGCATTACGAATGCGTCGCTCTGCCAACTGAGCTAAAGTGGCCCAATCCATCCCAACACACATCATTCTACCTTGACGGCGCGCCGAAACTCCACTCCGCGACCTGTACCGTGGAGGGAATTTCCAAGACCACGTTATTTTTCCCTCGATATTACCTGGATGGAGGCGACTTCAACCGTCGTCCCCACCGTCCAGCACCGCTAAACCGCTGAACCGTAATGCCTTACACGTGCGCAGAAAACAGGACCAAATACTTACGAATCAGCCGCTCTACTAACTGAGCTAGGGTGGCCCTGGTCTGTTTGGAACAGCTTAGGCTTCGTGCCGGGGAAGTTGGATGCAAATCGCGTCCAACCCGCATCGGCTCACGAGACTAATTTTAGCAGATGATCGGGCAATGCGGCTGTGAGGGTCCTCGCGCTGGGTTGGATCGCTGCACGGGAGCGCTCCGGGGTTTTGGCGGGGAGGGCGGATTTCGGAGCGCCGGCAGGAAGCCGTCGCGCCATAGCGAGACGACTCACTACAATAAAAACATGTCGAAGATCGCGATTTCGCTGCTGGCGCTGGCGGCTCTGGCCCACGCCGAGGTTCATTCGCTCACGCTGCGCCAGACCATCGAACTGGCGGTACGGCAGAATCCGGAGGTGGCGATGGCGCGACTGGACGAGGCGAAGGCGCGGGCGGCGATTCGCGCCGCGCACGATCCATTCCTGCCGCGCTTCACGGCCGGCAGCGGCATGGCCAAGACGTGGGGCTACCCGTCGAGCATCGAAGGCGCGGCGCCGAGCGTGGTGCAGGCGGTCGCTCAGGAGTTCCTATTCAATCGCCAGCAGAGCCTGGAGGTAGCCCGCGCCAAGGAGAACGCCCGCGGCGCCGCCATCGCGGTGGCCGGCCAGCGCGACGAAGTGCTCTATCGCGCCGCGGCTCTCTACCTGGACGCCGAGCGCGCCGCGCGCGTGGGTGCGCTGGCCCGCACCGCCATCGAGCGCCAGCAGGCGGTGCTCGATTCCATCCGCGCCCAGATCGCCGAAGGCCGCGCCCTGCCGGTCGTCGAGAAGCAGGCCGAACTCGCGCTGGCCCGCGACCGCCAGGCCGTCGAGATCGTGGACGACGAGCAGGCTGCCGCCGAGACCGACCTGGCGGTGGCGCTCGGCTTCCCGGCCGAAGACCGCGTCCGCGCGGTAGTCCAGGAACGGCCCGCTCCGCCGCTTCCCTCCGACGAGCGGCAGGCCGCCGAAGCCGCCCTGGCCGCGAACAGCGAGCTGCGCCATCTGGAGTCGGCGATCGCCGCCAAGCAACTCGAGATGCGCGGCGCCGCCGCCGCCCGCCTGCCCCGCGTGGACCTGGTTGCGCAATACTCGATGCTGGCCAAGTTCAATAATTACACTGAGTACTTCAGCCACTTCCAGCGCAATAACGGGGAACTTGGCGTCTCGTTTCAGTTGCCGCTCCTGGTGCCGGGCGTAGCATCGGCCACCGCCCAGGGCCAAGCCGATTTGGGCCGCTTGCGAATCCAGTTGTCCAACGCGCGCAATCGAATTGTCTCCGATCTGGCGGAATCCCTCCGCGCCGCCCGGCGCGCGCAGACCGCCGCCGACGTGGCCCGGTTGGATCTCGCCGTGGCTCGCGAGCAGCTCACGGTAAACCTGGCGCAGTTTCAGGAAGGCCGCCAGACGATGCGCCAGGTCGAGGAATCGCGCCTGGCGGAAAACGATAAGTGGATCGCATTCTACGACGCTCAGTACGCGCTCGAAAAGGCGCGCTGGAATGTACTACGCTTAAACGGCGGTCTGCTCGAGTCGGCCGCCAAACTGCCCTGAACGCGCGTTACACTCATCTTTCGGGCTAGCCATGCAACTCACCGGACAATCCATCATCGGCACGCGCCGCGCCACGGCCTCGGGTGGCGTTTTTTTTGCCGTCGACGCACGCACGGGCGAGCGGCTGGAGCCGGCATTTCACTCGGCCGGAGACCGCGACCTGGATGAGGCGGTCGCGATTGCCGCGGCGGCCGCCGAAGACTATCGCAGGCTGCCGCGCAGCCAGCGCGCGGAGTTTCTGCGCGAGATCGCGTCGCAACTGGAAGCGCTCGGGCGTGCGCTGGTCGAACGCGTGATGCTCGAAACGGCGCTGCCGGAAGCCCGCGTCCGCGCCGAGTTGGAGCGCACTACGAACCAGCTCCGCTTCTTCGCCGGCATTGTCGACGAGGGTTCCTGGGTGGACGCGCGGATCGATACGGGCGACCCCAAACGCAAGCCGTTGCCCAAGCCGGATGTGCGTTCGATGCTGCGCCCGCTCGGTCCGGTTGCCGTGTTCTGCGCAAGTAATTTCCCGTTGGCGTTTTCGGTTGCCGGCGGGGATACGGCCTCGGCTCTGGCCGCCGGCAACCCCGTCGTGGTGAACGCCCACTTCTCCCACCCGGGCACGGCGGAGATGTGCGGCCTGGCGATTGGCGCCGCAGCGCACCGCACGCTGATTCCGGATGGCGTGTTTTCGCTGCTGATCAGCCGCGGTCATCACATCGGGGAGGTGCTGGTGGCGAATCCGCAGATTAAGGCGGCTGCGTTCACCGGCTCGCGCAAGGGCGGCATGGCGCTCGAGGAAATCGTGCGCTCGCGGCGGGAGCCGATCCCCTTCTACGCCGAAATGAGCAGCGCGAACCCGGTTTTCGTGTTGCCTCACGCGCTGGCGCAGCGCGGCGACGAGATTGCCGCCGGATTGCATGCGTCGGTGACCGGGAGCATGGGCCAGCTCTGCACCAAGCCGGGTGTCGTGGTGACGGAAGAAGGGCGCGCCGGCGACGCGCTGGTGGTCGCGCTGGGCCGGTACATCGGCGGCACCAGACCGGGCCCGATGCTGAACGCCGCGATGCTGGAGAATTACCGCCTGGTCGTCGAGGGGCGCACGCGCGACGCCCGCATGCATCGCGTGGCGCAAGCCGCCGGAAGCGCTGGCGCCGCGGCGGCGCTTTTCGAGACCGATGCCGACACGTTTCTCGGCAATCCGGATCTGGCCGCCGAGGTGTTCGGCCCCACCTCGCTCGTGGTCCGCTACCGGACGCTCGATCAGGCGATCGAGATCGCCGCCATGGAAGGAAACCTGACCGGCACCGTTCACGCGGCCTCGGGTGACGAGGAAGACGCCGCCCGCCTGGCGACGGCGCTCGAACCGCACGTCGGCCGCATTCTTTTTGGCGGCTATCCGACCGGCGTCGAGGTGTGCCAGTCGATGGTCCACGGCGGCGCATTCCCCGCCACCGCCGATGGCCGCAGCACTTCGGTGGGCGGCCGCGCCATCGAGCGCTTCGCGCGGCCCGTGTGTTTCCAGGACGCTCCGGCGTCGCTGCTGCCCGAAGAACTGCGCCCGGGCAACCCGGCCGGCGTCTGGCGCATCGTGAACGGCGAGCGCACCATGTTCGAGTAACCTGCAACATCGCGCCCCTGTGGACGCGGAGCCCGGGCCGGTGCGCTACGATGGGAGTTTGGACCGGCCATGCCATTCGCAAGGCTCTTTTCGGCTTTCGCGGCGCGGTGCCTCCGGGCTCCCAGCGCGGCGCTCCGCGTGGCTCGGGTTCGGTTCCGCCACCGGAGCGATTCGAGCGCCATGGGCGATCGGGACCGGTGCCAGCTTCGAGCGAATGAATCGCAGTCTCCGGCACCGGCTGCGACGCGGCCCTGGCCGCGCTCGCGGTGCCACATCTGGCGTTTTCTTGGGGAGGCATGACGTGCGACTGCTACGCTACCTGTTGCTGATTCCGGCCGTTGCGTATTGCGCATTTGGCCAGGCGTATACCATTAATACGGTTGCCGGAGGCGGGCTGCCGGTCAAGATCGCCGGCGTCTCCGCCAGCCTCCCGCCGGTCAATGCCGTCGCCGTCGATATTCACGGCAACGTCTACATGACGCTTCCCGGGTACAACATGGTCGTGCGCCTGGCGGCCGGGACCGGGCAACTGGTAGCGATGGCTGGGAACGGGACGGCCGGTTACACGGGCGACAACGGTTCAGCCACCAGCGCCCAGTTGAACAACCCCACCAGCATCGCCGTGAATTCGGATGGCGACGTCGTCTTTGTCGCGGACTCCGGCAACAACGTGATCCGCAAGATAGCCGGCGGCACAATCACCACGGTCGTGGGCACCGGTTCGGTCGGTTTCAGCGGCGACAACGGCCCAGCCACCAGCGCCCAACTGGCGCCCGTGCCCGGCACCGAAAACGGGATGGGCATCGCGCTGGACGGCGCTGGCAACCTGTACATCGCCGACACCGGCAACTATCGGGTGCGCGTGGTCGCCAACGGCGTGATCGCCACCATCGTGGGCACCGGGTCGTACGGCTTCGGCGGCGATGGCGGCGCGGCCACCAAGGCCCAATTGGCCAGCCCCGTGGGCGTCGCCGTCGATCCTTACGGCAACCTGTTCATCGCGGATGGAAATCGCGTGCGCGAGGTGATCGCCGGAATTATCGAAACGGTTGCGGGCACCACGACCGCCGGTGCGGCCGGCGACAATGGCCTGGCCGTCAAAGCGCAGTTGAGCGGTCCCAGCGGCATCGCGGTCGATGCCTACGGCGACCTGTTCATCGCCGACACTGGCAATAGCCGCATCCGCGAGGTCACGAATGGCGTGATCTCTAACCTGGCCGGGAACGGCGTGCCCGGTTACAGTGGCGACAACGGCTTGCCCACCAACGCCGAACTGAATATGCCCAGCGGCGTTGCGCTGGACTCGGGCGGCGACGTGTACATCGCCGACTATGCCAATCGCAGGCTCCGCGTGGTGGATGGCGCTATCATCATCACTGCTGCCGGAGGCGGTTCGCTGGTCGGCGACAAGGGCGCGGCCACGAACGCCCAGTTGTCGAATCCGCAGGGTCTCGCGGTGGACGCGGCTGGCGACCTGTATATCGCCGACTTCGGCGACAGCCGCATCCGGGAGGTGGCCAACTCGATCATCGCCACCGTCGCCGGCACCGGCATCGATGGCTTCAGCGGCGACGGTGCTTCCGCCACCCTGGCCCAGTTGTACCAGCCCGCGGGGGTCGCCCTGGACGCGAGCGGTAGTGTGTACATTGCCGACTCCGGCAACAATCGCATTCGCAAAATCTCGCACGGTATCGTCACCGAGTTTGCCGGTACGGGCACCCCGGGTTTCGGCGGCGACAACGGCCCCGCCACCAGCGCCGCATTGAAGGATCCTTCCGGAGTCGCGGTGGATTCTCTCGGCAACGTCTACATCGCGGACTACTCCAACAACCGCGTGCGCAAGGTTTCTAACGGCACCATCACCACCGTGGCCGGCAACGGCACGCCCGGTTTCAGCGGCGATGGCGGCCTGGCCACCAGCGCCGAATTGTCCGGCCCCCGGGCAGTCGCCGTGGACGCCGCCGGCAATCTATACATCGCGGATTCGTTGAACCACCGCATTCGCCTGGTTTCGGGAGGCGCAATTACGACGGTGGCCGGAGGCGGCATTTTCAACTGGTTCGGCGCCTACCGGACGGCCACTACCGCCCTGCTCGGTACCACGACGGGCGTCGCCGTGGATTCCGCCGGCAATGTGTATCTCTCCGACTTCGACACCAACGACGTCGACCTGGTCTCGGGCGGTCTCATCACCGTCATCGCCGGGGACGGGACTCCCGGGTACGGCGGCGACGGCGGCTCGTCCATCGCCGCGCAACTGGAGAACCCAACCGGGCTCACCTTGGACGCTTCGAACAACGTGTTCGTGGCCGATGCCGGAAACCAGCGAATTCGCGAGCTGTATCTCAGCAGTTCCGGATGTACGTATACCGTCAGCCCGTCTTCGTTTGCGTCCGTGACCGCCGCCGGCGGCAGCCTCGTCGCCAACATCCAGACGCCTGCCTATTGTCACTGGGCAGTTCAGAACCTGCCCTCCTGGATCGCTTTTTCGGGTAACGCCTCCGGCGCCGGGCCGGCCACCCTCACCTTCACCGCCGCCGCCGATTCCGACGTGGCGCGCACCGGCATCCTCTACATCGCCGGCGTGCCGGTCGTCGTGACGCAGGCGGGCACGATCGTCACTCCGCCTCCGCCGGTTCCCACCATCACCTCCGGCGGCGTCGTCAACGACGGCAACTATGCCGCCCCGATTGCGCCCGGCAGCATTGCCGCTGCGTTCGGCAACTTTCTGCTGACCTCGGGCGTCATCGAGACTTCTCCGCAGTGGCCCACCACTCTCTCCGGCCTCTCGCTCCAGTTCGGCGGCACCACGGCAGCGCCGCTCTACTATGTCGCCGGCGCGCAGGTGGACTTCCAGGTCCCGTGGGAATTGGCCGGACTGACGCAGACCACCTTGACTGCCACTCTGAACAGCCAGACGAGCACCGCGCAGACCGTCACTCTGGCCCCGTTTGCGCCATCCATCTTCACCATGAACGCGCAGGGCACCGGCCAGGGCGCCATCCTCAACTCGTCCTATGTCCTGGTCGATTCCAATAATCCCGCCACCGCCGGCACCACTTACATCCTGATTTACTGTACCGGCCTCGGCCCGGTGAGCAACCAACCCGCCACCGGTTCGCCCGCTCCCGCCAGCGGCATTCCGCTTTCCTGGACCACCACGACCCCTGTCGTGACCATCGGCGGTGTGCCGGCCAGCGTCGTGTTCTCCGGCCTTGCGCCCGGCTACACCGGTCTCTACCAGGTCAACGCGCAGGTCCCCGCCACCTCGGCGACCGGCAACGCCGTCCCGGTAACGATCTCCTGGAACGGCATTACGTCGAATACCGCGACCATAGCCGTGCACTAACGCGCATTTCTCACTTGCCCGCTCGGCCGCCGTCGAGCGGGCAGTCCTGCCTGCAAAGCCGATCGGCTTTTCCGCACGGGCGAGACGCTCTTCGGTTGCCCCGAAATGCGGCTGTGAGAATTACCGCGCTACCTTCTTCTTGACGCCACGATGATCACCTGCATTTCGCGCGAATGCGCGGCCACCGCCTGCACCACGGTTTCGCGCCGGCTGTACCACGGGCGCGGCGCCGAGCGGCCCATGAAGATCTGCGTGATGCGCTGTTCGCGGGCGAAATCGGCGACGGCCATCGCGATCTCGGCTGCATACACAACGTGGGTTTCGATCCGCAGGTTGCGCGCGAAGCTGAGGTGCCGCTCGATCGCGTCGTGGTCCTCGCCGGGCGCGGCCACGTGAATGGCCACGCAATCGGCCTGCAGGTAATCCGCCACCCTCTTGCCGCGGCGAATCAACACGGCCGAAAACGGATTCCCGGTCAGGCAAATCAGGATGCGTTCCTTGCGCGGCGGCTCCACGTCCGCCTTCGGTTCCGGCGCCCTGCCTGTGGTGGCGAGGATGTCCACGACGGCAGCCGCCGGCGCCGCGGCCAGTTTCTCTTCCACTTCGTGCGCCGTGTGCCGCATGGCCATTTCGCGCAGCGCTGAAAGGTTGGTCTCGGTGAAGAAATTGTCCATCGCCTTCTGCGCCTTATCGGGCGCATAGACCACGCCGCGCTCCAGCCGGTTGCGCAGCGCCTGCGGCGTCAGATCCACGAAGACGATCTCGTCGGCGTCGTCGATCACCCAGTCCGGCACCGTCTCGCGCACGCGCACGCCGGTGACGTGCCACACCTGGTCGTTCAGGCTCTCCAGGTGCTGCACGTTCATGGTCGCGATCACGTCGATGCCTGCGTCGAGCAGCGCGTGCACGTCCTGCCACCGCTTGGCGCGCTCGCTGCCCGGCACGTTGGTGTGCGCGAACTCATCGACCACCGCGACCTTCGGCCGCCGCCGCAGCACGGCTTCCGTGTCCATCTCCTCGAACGCGGCGTTGTTATAGCGAATCACGCGGCGGGGCACGAACTCCAGACCCTCGGTCATCGCGATGGTCTCCTTGCGGCCATGCGGCTCGAAGTAACCGACCACGATGTCCACGCCATCGCGCCGCAGCGCCTGCGCTTCCTCCAGCATCCGGTACGTCTTGCCGACGCCGGCCGCGTAGCCCATGTAGACTTTCAGATGACCCTTCGCCGTCTCGCTCATTGGCCCTCGATGTGGGGAAACAGACGGACGTCGAAATCCTCGGCGGCGTCGATCAACCGGTCCACCGGACTGCGCGGTTCCCACCATCGCCGCTCGCGGCCGGAGTGCCCGAGGAAAACCTGCGTGACTCGTTGCTCGCGCGCGAAATCGATAATCGCTTCGACGAAATCGTCGTTCGTCAAGCGATGTACGTCCGCTCCCAATTGCCGCGCCAATTCCAGATTGGCGTCGAGGCGCGCCCGGTCCGCCCCGTCCAGCCGCGACTGCTCGACATAGACCGCGATCAACGCGCCGTGGAAGCGCGCCGCGTTGCGATGCCCGCTCTCGAGCATCGCCCTGGTCGACGAGCGCGCCGTCAGGCACACCAGTATCCGCTCCTGCGCCCCCCACCGCACCGCGATTCCGTGGTCGTCGAGATAGGATTGCAACTGCCGTTCCACTACGTCCGCCGCCAGCAGCAACGCCATCTCGCGCAGCTCCGCCAGTTGGCGCGGGTCCGGCATGTTTGCGTCGTGGGCGCGGCCGATCAGCGCCTCGGTCGGGGCGTCGACCACTTCCATTTCATCGGCTTCGAGCAGGAATTCCTGCGGCACGCTGTTCGCCGCGCGCTTGCCCGTGATGCGCTCCACCGCCTCCTGCTTCTCATAGATGTGTTGCAGGTTGACCGCGGTGATGACCGCGATCCCGTTCGCCAGCAGTTCCTCCACGTCCTGCCAGCGATGCGGATTGCGGCTGCCCGGCGGATTGTCGAACGCGAGGCCGTCGATCAGGCACGTGCTCGGGTGCCGCCCGAAAATTGCGGCCAGGTTGATCACGTCCCACATCTGGCCGGCGTAATGCTCGCGCACCGGAGGGATCGCTTCGATGCTGGCCAGAATCGCCTCCAGATCCGGCGTCAGCTTGCCCTGCAGCGCGCCGATCACGACGTCCTGCCCCCGCTGCTTGCGCCGCCGCCCCTCGTCGAACATGCGGAACGATTTGCCCACCCGCGGCGCGTACCCGAGAAACACCTTCAGCCGTCCGCGCTTTTCCCGCCGCTCCCCAGCCTGCACCCTTCGCAGCAATTCCTCCGGGTCCGGCCGCCGATCCGTGCGATCCACCATATGTTCAATTATGCATGGTGCGACGGCAAACGCGCGACCGCAAGGTAGGACAGACGATCGGTTTTTGTCGTCTGTCAACGCCGGAGCTGTCAACGCCGGCGCGCTTCCCCATCCCAACAGACCACGAGAAGCGATGGTCAGTCCCACTAGACGATCTCTTCCTTTTCGGCGTCCCATCGCACCGTGCGCTGCTGGCGATAGCTCTCGACAGCCATGCGGCACGCTATAGAGACGCGGTAGCCCAGATCGAAGGGGCAATTCGGCTCATGGCCCGAGCGGATG
>PMKM01000217.1 GCA_003157745.1 Bryobacterales bacterium
GACGATCCGCGCTACTACCGGACCATCTCGACTCCCAAGCATTACGCCGTGCACAGCGGACCGGAGCCGACGCGCCATACGGACGACGTTCCGGTGAGCAAGCACGATGAACTCGACACCTACCTGCCCGCATTTCGCGCCGCGGTGGTGGAAGGCAAGGCGGGTTCGGTCATGTGCGCCTACAACAGCGTGAACGGTGAGCCGGCATGCGCCAGTCAGTTCCTGCTCGAGGATCAGCTTCGCGGCAAGTGGGGCTTCCAAGGATACGTGGTGTCGGATTGCGCCGCCGTGCGCGACATTTTCGCCGGCCATCGATTCGTCAAATCGCAAGCCGAGGCGTCGGCCATCAGCCTGAAGCGCGGCATGGACAACGAATGCCTGGAAGGCGTTGCCGCCAACGACGACCACGACTACGCGACCTACCGCGAGGCCGTTCACAAAGGCTTCCTCAAGGAGAGCGACATCGACGTGGCGTTGACTCGCCTGTTTACCGCGCGCATTCGCCTGGGCATGTTCGACCCGCCGGACTTGGTGCCGTACGCGAAGATCGATCCGAAACTGCTGGACAGCCCGCAGCACCGGTCGTTGGCGCTCAAGCTGGCGAATGAGTCGATGGTCCTGTTGAAGAACGATGGAGTGCTGCCGTTCAAGCGCGCACCGTGGAAGATCGCCGTGGTGGGCCCGCTGGCGGATCGAAGCAAAACCCTACTCGGCAACTACAATGGCCAGCCCACCCGCACGGTCAGCGTGCTGAAAGGGCTGCGCAGCGAGTATCCCGACGCGCGGATCCGCTATGAGCCCGGAACCGGGTTCCTGAACGACGTGGGCAAGCCGGTGCCGGGTAGTTTGCTGCGCTTTGGCGGCAAGGCGGGTGCACAGGCGCGCTACTATTCGGTGGACCGCATGGAGGAGCCGAACGGCTGGGACGGCGCGAAACCGCTGGCCACGCGCGTCGAGCGCTCGATCCTTCTGGATGCCGGCTCGCTGCCGCGCAACCTGGTTGGTAAGGAGCATCTCAACGTCCGCTGGGACACCGCAATCACTGCGACCGAAAGCGGCGATTACGACCTTGGCGTGAAGGCCGATGGGTACCTCTTTGTGACCCTGAACGGCAAGCCGGTCACAATGACCTGGGGAACGGATGGGGTGGAGACGAAGATGGGGCGCGTGCATCTCGAACGGGGTCGACCCGCGGAATTGAGCGTCCGCTATCGCCCCACCGAAGGCAGGGCGCCTGCCGCCAGTCTGGTGTGGTCCAAGCGCGACCTGCGGCCGAGGCCGGAAGCCGTCGCGGCGGCCAGGGAGGCCGACGTCGTGGTGGCCGTGCTCGGCCTCACGAGCGATCTGGAAGGCGAGGAGATGCCGATCAACGAAGACGGCTTCAGTGGCGGAGACCGCACTAGCATCGACTTGCCGAAGCCCGAACAGGACCTGCTCGAAGCCGTCGCCGCGGCCGGCAAGCCGCTCATCGTCGTTCTCGTCAATGGCAGCGCTTTGGCAGTGAATTGGGCGCAGGAACACGCCAACGCGATTCTCGAAGCCTGGTACCCGGGCGAGGAAGGCGGCACGGCTGTGGCCCAAACGCTCTCCGGCCGCAACAATCCGGCTGGCCGGCTGCCGGTCACTTTCTACCAGAGCGTGGACCAACTGCCGCCCTTTGAGAGTTACGCGATGAACGGCCGCACCTATCGCTATTTCACCGGCACTCCGCTTTATCCGTTCGGCTATGGGCTCAGCTACACCACGTTCGCCTACGGCGACTTGAAGGTTCCCGCCGCGCCGATTGCCGCGGGCGGCCCCCCGCTAAAGGCGGAGGCCACCGTGACCAACACGGGCAAGCTGGCCGGTGACGAGGTCGTGGAGTTGTACTTGAGCTTCCCCAACGTGGCCGGCGCGCCGCTCAAGGCGTTGCGCGCTTTCCGCCGCGTGCACTTGGACGCCGGCGCTTCGGAAAAGGTGCAATTCGAATTGCAGCAGCGCGACCTCAGCATGGTGACCGAAGCCGGCGACATCATTGTGCCGGAAGGCGAGTTCCAGTTGTCAATCGGCGGCGGCCAGGCAGGCACGGGCGCGCCCAATGTGGCGGGCTCATTCCGTGTCAACCAGCGCGCTACGCTGCCGGAATAGCGGCCACGCCACGAACGGCGGCCACCGTCGGGAGCAATTGCGAAACTTGGCATGGCCGCTTCGTTCTATATCGATCCTATGTAACCGGAGAGGAGACGCTGTCCAGCACCAGCGCCTTTAGCTTGTGCCACTGGCTCGTTTGCGGAACTGCAATCAAATCATTCATTTAGGGTCCTCACAGTGGGCAATATCGGTAGCCATGTGGACCTTACCTCAGGGCGGCGCGGGCAGCAAGCGATATGCGGAGGCGGCTGGATTCCCCGAGGCGAAGCTGACGGAGAGAAGATTCCGAACCGGGAATAGCCCCGGCTGGAGCGCTGCGCAAGTCGGGGTCAGCATCCCGATCATGTTGTCGCGCCCCACAGGGTGGCGTCAAAGCTTCTCTTCGGCCCAGAACCATAATCGTGCGACAACTCGGCGGCGGGCTTGGGAACGGCTTGGTCTTCCGCGCTCGGTGGACTATGCTGAAGGCAATCATGCGCGGGATGAAGTTTCTGAAGATCGGCTCGGTACTGTTGGTGTGCGCTGTGGCCGGGGTGGCTGCGTTTCTGATCGTGTCGGACCGGATGTCGCAACCGAACTCGCCTGATCGGGCCACGCTGATTGCCAAGTCCCGGCAATATGACGTTCACATCCTGCGAGACAGGTTTGGCATACCGCATGTGATTGGACCGAGAGACGCGGATGTGGCCTTCGGATTCGGCTTTGCCCACTCCGAGGATGACTTTTCGACCATCCAGCAGGTGACGCTTGCGGTGCGCGGGCAGCTCGCGGCCACCGATGGGAAGAGCGCGGCGGTAACGGATTACCTGGTTCATCTGTTCAGAATTTGGGAGACGGTGAACGCGCGCTACGAGCGAGACCTGCCGGCGGACGTGCGGACGGTACTCGAAGCCTATGCGGATGGCGTGAACTACTACGCTGCGCTGCATCCGGAGAAGTTGAAGCGAGGCATGTTGCCGGTGACGGGCAAGGATGTCGCGGCCGGATTTGCCTTCAAGATGCCGTTCTTCTATGGATTGGACAAGACGTTGCGCGGATTAAGCAATCCGCCGGAGACAAGGCCAGGCAACGATGAGAAGGCGATGCTCTTCGCGGGCGGTTCGCTGGCCGTGGGGTCGAACGGGGTGGCGGTTGGGCCGTCACGCTCGGCGGATGGCGCGACCCGGCTGTTGGTGAACTCGCACCAGCCATACACTGGGCCGGTGGCCTGGTATGAAGCGGTGATCGAGAGCGGCGAGGGCTGGCATGTGGCTGGGGGATTCTTTCCCGGATCGCCCTTCATGCTGCACGGCCACAACGAGCACCTGGGATGGGCCTGCACGGTGAACGAGCCCGATCTGGCGGATGTTTACAGGCTCACCATCAACCCGGCCGACGCCAACCAGTACCTATTGGACGGAAAGTGGCGCGACTTTGAGAAGAGCGATGCCAGGATTCGCGTGAAGATCTGGGGACCGCTGATCTGGACCGTGCACCGCGATGTGCTGTGGGCGGAACAGGGCCCGGTGCTGAAGACGGAACGCGGAGTCTTCGCCATCCGCTATGCGGGTATGAACGAGATTCGTCAGCCGCTCCAATACTTCAGGGTGGACAAGGCCAGGACAGCGGATGAGTGGCGGGCGGCGATGGCTATCCAGGCGTTGCCCAGCCTGAATTTCACCTACGCCGATGAAAAGGGGAATATCGGCTACGTCTACAATGGCTTGTTCCCGGCGCGAAAGGAGGGCGTGGATTGGAAGGGCCAGTTGCCGGGAGATCGGTCGAACCTGATCTGGAGGAGCTATCTGCCCTTCGACAAGGCGCCGCAGGTGTGGAATCCGCCGGCGGGATTTGTCTTCAACTCCAACAACACGCCGTTTCGTGCCACCGCACCGGCGGACGATATGAAGCCGCGGGATTACTCGACGACACTGGGCATACAAACCGGTATGACCAACCGCGCATGGAGAGCGATCGAGACCTATGGCGCCGATCGGCAGATCACAGCGGAGGCGTTTCGGGCGTACAAATACGATCTGGCATACAGCGCGCGCTCCGACGTTGCGCGGTTGGTTGCGGAGGTTTTGGCGCTGGATGCGGGCGGCGATGCGGAGGTTCGCGCGGCGCAGGAGATTCTGCGGCGTTGGGACCGGCGGACAGAGGCGGGGAATCGCGGCGCGGCGCTGGCCGTGCTGACCTGCCAGTCGGTGTTGATGGCCAGAACGGAGGGCCGGACTCCGCCGGGCACGATTGACGCGCTACGCCATGCCATCGCCACGCTCAAGACGCACTTTGGACGGCTCGATCCCGAGTGGGGCGCGGTGAACCGGTTTCGGCGGGGCAAGGTGGACCTGCCCATCGATGGCGGGCCGGACATATACCGCGCGGTGTACGGAGAGCCGCAGGCGGACGGGACGCTGACGGCGGCGGCCGGCGACACGCTGATCATGTTTGTGACGTGGGATAATGCGGGCAAGCTAAGTTCCGAGAGCATCCACCAGTTCGGGTCGGCGACGACCGACGGGCAGTCGCGGCATTACGCGGACCAGTCGTCGCTGTTTGTGGCGATGAAGACCAAGCCAGTGCTGTTTTGGCAGGCGCAGTTGGCTGGGCATGTGGAGGCCAATTATCGGCCCGGGGCTGGGGCCAGGTAGCGATGAAAGTCGCCGCCTGGACGAAGCTCTACGATACCCATGCTGCTCGACACGTTGCGATGCTGCCATAGAGGTCCCTTTCGGTACGCTGCCTCCCGATGCAGGCGAATGCAACAATCCGCGATATTCACCGATGAGTCCGTACCGATTCGGCAATCGGGAACAGAACTGGAAACTCTGGTTCCCTGTGCGTCTGTCCCTTCCCAACGCCCAAGGGTCCGCAGTAAGATAGTCACTAATGGTCTGGCAGAAGCCAGTCCCGCTTGGTGGTTTTGGGGGCAAAAGATGAAAAGGCTGATCCTGTTGTGGGCGCTAGCGGCCGGCATCGTTGTGAGTTTGCTGGCGCAAGACATTACCGGCACGATCGAGGGCAGCATCCTCGATGCCACTGGCGCCGCCGTGCCAAACGCGAAGGTGACGATTACCAGTACGGACCGCAACCAGGTGGTGCGAACGATTACCACGGATTTGAGCGGCAACTACTCGGCGCCGCTGATTCCCATCGGAACGTACGCCATCAAGATAGAGGCGAATGGATTTAAGACCGTGAACCACACGGGCGTTGTGTTGAACGTCAATGACGATCTGAAGATCAACATGCCGCTCGAAGTGGGGAGCCTCGCCGAGTCCGTGGAGGTGAAGGCGGAAAACACGCAGGTGGAACTGGCGACGACGGCCGAATCGACCACCATCACCGGCACGCAAGTGCGCGAACTGTCGCTGCGAACGCGCAACTATGAGCAACTGGTTTCTCTGATGCCGGGCGTAACGGCCAACTCGACCGACGAGCTTTACATTGGCAACTCGTCGCCGTCAGGTGCGGCGGCAACAGTTCCGTTCTCCGTCAACGGCAATCGCAACTCCGCCAACAACTGGACCGTGGACGGCGCCGACAACGTCGACCGCGGCAGCAATCTGACCCTGATGACGTTTCCCAGCGTGGATGCCATCGCGGAGTTCAAAGTCGAACGGGCGCTGTACACGGCCGATACCGGCCGCGCCGGCGGCGCACAGGTCAGCGTGGTGACTAAGAGCGGCACCAGCGCGTTCCACGGCGATCTGTATGAGTTTGACCGCAACAACGCGTTCGCCGCCAACAACTGGGCCAACAACGCCACCCGTGTGAACGTGGTCAACGGCAAGGCACAGGTTCCCGCGCTACGCTGGAACGATTTCGGCGGCACCATCGGCGGCCCGGTCTACATCCCCGGCCGCTTCAATAAAGACAAGAACAAGACGTTCTTCTTCTTCTCCGAGGAGGCGCGCCGCATCATCACCTACACGACTTTCAATCCGACGCTGCCCACCACAGGCATGTTGCAAGGCACGTTCCCGCAGGCGGTTTGCATCACCGGCCTCACCGGTTGCCCGGCCGGGTCGACGCTTGTTACGCAAGTCCCGCAGAGCCAGATCAACCCGATTGCGAGCGAATACATCAAGGATATTTACGGCAAGCTGGCGCTGCAGTCCGCGAACACCGTGGCGGCGACGACAGCGGGCTTTTTCTCGCAGCGGAATCTTTACAACAGCCGCCAGGAGATTGCGCGTATCGACCACAGTTTTAACGAGAAGCTTCAGCTCTGGGGCCGCATTGAAAATGACAGCATCCCCACCACGGAGCCGGGCGGTCTGTTCCAAAGCGCCTCGGTGGTTCCGGGCATGGCCACGACGAACACCAATTCGCCGGGCCGCAGCTACGTCATCCACGCGGTGGACACGATCCGGCCTTCGCTGCTGAACGATGTCGCCTTCAACTTCGCGCGGAGCGCCATCCACTCCACCCCGGTGGGATTGACGAACAAGGCCAACAATCCGGATATCAACGTGGCTGAGCCGTTCCAGAACACGCAGGACGTCATTCCCGAGCTGACATTTACAAGCGGGTCGTCACTACTGGGATACGGGCCATACAACGAATTCAATCGCAACTACAACGTTTTTGACAGCGTGACTTGGATCAAGGGCCGGCACATTTTCAAGTTCGGCGTCTCGGTCAACCGGTATAACAAAACCGAAAACGCCGCAAACCAGGAGGGCGTCTTCGGCTTCACCAGCACGGGCGTCCCGAGCGGGACCACCAATTATATGCAGTCCTGGGCGAACTTCCTGCTCGGCAACGTGGCCAGCTTTACGATGCCATCCACCGACATCACGCCGAACATCCGGACGTGGCAGGACGAAGCGTGGGCTCAAGACGATTTCCGCATTAGCCCGCGGTTGACCCTGTACATGGGCGTACGCTGGTCGTACTTCGCACAGCCCACCGACACCAATCACCTGCTGGATAATTTCGATCCGGCTCTTTACAGCGCGGCCAACGCACCGCAGATCAACCCTGCGAACGGCAACCTGGTGCTCGGGACCGGGACCAATCCATCCACCAACGGGATTATCGTCGGCGGCGTGAGTTCGCCATTTGGCTCCAAGGTCGGCAACGACGTCCACAAGAATTTCGCGCCGCGCCTCGGAGTGGCGTGGGATCCGTTCGGTGGCGGCAAGACATCCATTCGCGCCGGTTATGGCGTCTACTACGATTCCGGCCTGTTCGGCACCTACGAGCAGAACACGTTCGCCAACCCGCCCTACGTGCAGTCGGTGAGCATATCGAACGCGCCGTTCAACAATGTCACGGCCGGGACGGTGAACATATCGGCGGCGCCGCTGGTGCTGCATGCAACCCAGCTTCCCGCGCTGGTGCCGTACGTTCAGCAGTGGACGCTGGACATCCAGCATGAGCTTCCCAAAGGGGTCGTGCTCGATGTCGGCTACGTCGGCTCGAAGGGAACGCATCTGCTGGGAATCGTGGATATAAACCAGGCCATTCCGGGTGCGGCTCTGGCGGCGGGCCTGCATGCCGCGAACGGCAATACCGTCTTCACCTCGGCCGACGAACCGCGCATCAATGCGGTGCGGCCGTACCTTGGCTTCAACGCCATCAACACCATTAAGAGCGCTTTCGATTCGAACTACAATTCGCTCCAGGTGATGGCGCACAAGGAATTCGGCGCCGCCGGTTTGTTCGCGCTGGCCTACACGTATTCGAAGAACCTCACCGACAACGCCTCCGATCGATCGAATGCGCCGCAGGACAGCTACAACTGGCATGAAGCCGAATATGGTCCGGCGACGCTCGACCGGACGCAGGTGCTGAGCTTGAACTACGTCTACAACCTCCCGTTCTTCAAGGGCAACCGTGGCGCCCTCGGGTACGCGTTGGGCGGGTGGGAACTGTCCGGCATCGGCAGTTTCTACACCGGCTCGCCGTTCACCGTCACCACTTCCAATGTGGACCCGGCGGGTCTCGGCCTGCTGGGTTCGAGCTCGGCCAGTTCGCGTCCGGATATGGTCTGCTCGAGTCCGAACGTGAACGCGCCGAAGAAATATACCGGATTTACCGGCGTGGGCCAGCCCACATGGTTTAGCACGTCCTGCTTCGCCGCAGTTCCGCAAGGCACGGTGCGGCCCGGCAACGCCGGCCGTGGCACGGTGCGCGGTCCGGGCTTCTCGAATCTGGATATCGCATTGATGAAGAACTTCGCCTTTACCAAACGCGAGGGCCCGAAATTGCAGCTTCGCGGCGAAGCTTACAACGCTCTGAACCTGGTGAACCCGAACGGCTTCGCCAGCACGAACATCACCAGCACCTCATTTGGCGAGATCAGCACGTTCCGCGAGGCGCGAGTCATCCAGCTCGGCGCCAAGCTGATGTTCTGACGGGCAAGGGCCGGACCCGCGAAGTGCACCGCACACATGGCCATAGTGCTGACGGGCCCCTTGGCACGCGTCGCATAGGCGTCTGTCCGGGCTCGAACCGGCTTCCGCCCGGTGGTAAGTTGATCGGCAGAGAATGCAGCACATGCCACTCGGCGTTAGCCCCGCCGGCTGCCATCTGCAACGCCGTTTGGCCCAGGCTGTCCTGGTCCTCCATCTTGGCACCATTGCCCAGGAGCAACCTCAACAAGTCGGCACCGTCGCCTGCGGCCTCCATCAGTGCAGTTTCGCCTATGTTGTTCCTGGCCTCGATGTCAGCACCCTTCTCCAGCAACAGCTTGACGACCTCCTTCTACGTTCGCTCCGGCTCAGAGTTGGCGCAGTATTGGCGAAACAGCCAGCGCTGAAACGACAAGAGCTGCCCGTGCAAGGCCACGCCCAGACTATCTTCAGGCCTCTGCTGCAGATGGCGATCTATTCCGTGTTCTGTCCCGCGCGGCCAGAAGAGAAGGACCACAACAGGAAACAGCGCGCACGACGAAAGGATCGAATTCCAGGGCGATGCCTCGCCGTATCCATGGAGTCCCGCGGCCCCGAAGGCGAAGACGAACTTCATGAACGAACTCAGGGCCAGTAGAGCGACTCGTCTCGTCCGGGCGATACGGCACGGGCCACATAGTGAGATCCGACTCGCGCCAGAAACTCCGGTCCGGGAATAGGAAATCCAGATCCACCGGGGAGCGATTTCCAAGTGAGGCGTCGCTCATGTCGGCGGAGGCTCACCGGCACGGGCGCGATACGATCATCCATGGGGCTAGAATCCGAACCTCAGTTGGAAGTCGACCTTGCGGTTGTAAGCCGTCGAGCCGCCCATCGGTCCGAAGCCGCTGGCCAGGCTGAGCGACTGGCCGAAGTATGGCGACGAGAGGTCGCCATTGGGAGCCGCGTAGTTCGGGTGGTTCAGCGCATTCATCGCATTGACGCCCAACGTCAGGCTGTAGCGCCGGCCGCTATTGAACCCCATGCCCGGAGGCGGACCGCCGGGGCCTCCGCCGGGAGGCGGCCCACCGCCGCGCGCACCACCGCCGCCACCTGGGCCGCCGCCCGGAGGCGGGCCGAACGAACCGGCGTTCGGATCGGTCTCGCGCTTGGTGCCGAACGCCCAGGTGCGCGCTAGCCGCAACATCACCGTCGTGCTGCCCGGCCCGCGCCCGAAGTTCCGTCCGATCATGGGCGTACCCGCCGCCGGATTCAGGTTGAAACAACCGTACCCCTTTGAGTAAACCAGACTGCTCCCCACGCAACTTGCGGATGTCGCGCCGGCAACCAGCGACGGCCGCTCGCCGGCGATGGTGTCCTGGTTGGTGTCGATCCCCGTCGTGATGTTGTAAGGCGCTCCGCTCTGCACGATCACGAACGGGCTCAGCGAAACCTGCCACGGTAGCGGAATGTTGGTTCCCATCACGAAGCGGTGGCGCACGTCCGCGTAAGAGGACGGGCCCCATTCCGCGCGCAGGTTGTACGGGTCGGCGGGTTGCCCCTCGGCATCCGTCTTCCCGTACGAGAGGCTGTAGAAACCGAACAGGAAGATCTTCTTGTAAGTGACGCTCGGGCTGACCATGAACTGGTTGCTGCGGCTGAGTCCGGTGGATTCGGCCAGCGTGCGAACCTGCGAATCGCCGTATGGGTAGATGCCGCCGATGGGAGCGTTGATGTCGCGCTCCCGCTCCAGATGCACGCCGCGGCTCGCGATGTAGTTGAAACTCACTCGCGCGTACTGGTTGATCTGGCGGTCGGCTCCGATGCTGGCCTGGTAATTCCGCGGCGCGCGGATCGAGCTGTCGACGAAGTACAACTGCTGCGGCTGCTGCGCGCCCTCCAGCGAAGAGAGTGCCGGGATTGTCGGGAAGAAGGTCGGATTGAGGATCATGTAGGACTGCTGCGTTTTTCCGTTCTGGCGCAAGGCCTGCAACGCGAGCGATTGCGCGATCCGGTCGTAGAAAACGCCCGCGCCGGCCCGCAGCACGGTCTTCGCCGCCTTGTTGTGCTTGGCGTCGATGCCCCACGCAATGCCGATGCGCGGGGCGGCATCGCCGTGGTCGCCGATGTTGGTCTGCGCTTCGTAACGCAAACCGTAGCTCAGCGTGAGATTCGGACGCAGCTTCCAATCGTCGTTGACGAAGAGCCCGATATCATACTGGCTGAGAGAGGTGGTGGGCTGTCCGGCCGCGATGCTGAACTGGCTAGCGCCGCCGCCCAGCGTGCGAATCGCTGCGTCGCTCAGGCCGGCTTTTTGAAAGAGCAGGGTGCGGCGATAGACCTCCAACGCGTCAAGCCGAATCAGAGTTCCGGTCACCGCCTGGTTGTTGGCGTCCA
>PMKM01000205.1 GCA_003157745.1 Bryobacterales bacterium
GAGGATCAGTTCAAGGGCGTCATCGACCTGGTCGAGATGAAGGCCGTGATCTGGAACGACGAAACGCTGGGCGCGGAGTACGAGACGGGAGAGATTCCGGCCGAACTGGTCGCCAAGGCGCAGGAATATCGCGATCACATGATCGAGGCGATTTCCGAGTTCGACGAAAAGCTGATGGCGAAGTTCATCGAGGGCCAGGCGGTCAGCGTGGACGAAATTCGCGCTGGAATACGCAAGGCGACCATCGCCATGAAGATCTTCCCGGTGATCTGCGGGACGGCTTTCAAGAACAAGGGCGTGCANNCGGCGCTGGTGTTCAAGATTATGACCGACCCGTACGTCGGGCAACTGGCGTTCTTCCGGGTTTACTCGGGGACGCTGAAATCCGGCGAATCGGTCTACAACGTGGCGAAGGGGCGCAAGGAGCGGGTGGGCCGCCTGCTGCGCATGCACGCCAACAAGCGGGAAGAGATTCAGGAGATCCTGGCAGGAGATATCTGCGCCGCCGTGGGACTGAAGACGGTTTCGACCGGCGACACCATCTGCGACGACGAGCAGCCGATCCTGCTCGAATCGATCGATTTCCCGATGCCGGTGATTCAGCTCGCGGTCGAGCCGAAGACCAAGGCCGATCAGGAGAAGCTGGGCATCGCGATCCAGAAACTGGCGCAGGAAGATCCTACCTTCCGCGTGGCGACGGATCCGGAAACCGGGCAGACCATCCTTTCCGGGATGGGCGAGTTGCATCTGGAGATCATCGTCGATCGCATGATGCGCGAATTCGGCGTGGGCGCCAACGTGGGCAAACCGCAGGTGGCGTATCGCGAGACGATCCGCAAGAAGAGCGAAGGCGAAGGGCGCCACATCAAGCAATCGGGCGGTCACGGCCAGTACGGCGTGGTCAAGATTCGCATCGAGCCCCTGCCGGGCGGCGGCTTCGAGTTCGAAAACGAAATTACCGGCGGACGCGTGCCGAAGGAATACATCGGGCCCACCGAAGTGGGCGTGAAGGAAGCGCTCGAAGGTGGCATTCTGGCCGGCTTCCCGATGTCGGATATCAAGGTCACGCTGTACGACGGCAGCTATCACGACGTCGATTCGTCGGAAATGGCTTTCAAGATCGCCGGCTCGCTGGCGATTAAGGAAGCGGTGAAGAAGGCCAAGCCGGTGCTGCTCGAACCGATCATGGCGGTCGAAGTGGTGGTGCCCGAAGAGTACATGGGCGATGTGATCGGCGACCTGAATTCGCGGCGCGGACGGATTGAGGGAATGGAACTGCGGGGCACCACGCAAATCATCAAGTCATCGGTGCCGTTATCGGAGATGTTCGGCTACGCCACGGAGCTTCGCTCCCGGACGCAAGGCCGCGGCAGTTTTACCATGCATTTCGGCAAATACGAGGAAGTCCCCGGCTCGCTGGCCGAGGAAATCGTCAGCAAGGTTCAAGGCAAAGTTTCCAACTAGGAGATTGTTCTTATGGCAAAGGAAAAATTCGACCGAAGCAAGCCTCACGTGAATATCGGCACGATCGGGCACATCGATCACGGNNCGGCAAGACCACCCTGACGGCGGCGATTACGAAAGTGCTGGCGAAGTCCAACCCAAAGATCAAGTTCCGCAGTTTCGACTCGATCGATAATGCGCCGGAAGAAAAGGCCCGCGGTATAACGATCGCGGTGGCGCACATCGANNATGCCGCAGACGCGGGAACACGTCCTGCTGGCGCGCCAGGTCGGCGTGCCCTGCATCGTGGTCTGCATGAACAAAGTGGACATGGTGGACGATCCCGAGCTGCTCGACCTGGTGGAACTGGAAGTTCGCGAACTGCTCAAGTTCTACGAATTCCCCGGCGACGATCTGCCGGTGGTGCGGGTTTCCGCTCTGGGCGCGCTCAACGGCGAAGAGAAGTGGGAGAAGACGATTCTCGAGTTGATGGCCGAGGTGGACCGCTACGTGCCGATGCCGGAGCGCGTGACGGACAAGCCGTTCATCATGCCGATTGAAGACATCTTCTCGATCCAGGGCCGCGGCACCGTGGTTACCGGGCGCATCGAGCGCGGCATCTGCAAGGTCGGCGAGGAAATGGAAATCGTCGGTTTCCGGCCCACCCGCAAGACGGTGGTCACCGGCGTCGAAATGTTCAAGAAGCTGCTCGACCAGGGCATGGCCGGAGACAACGTCGGGTTGTTGCTGCGCGGCGTGGAAAAGGACGAGGTCGAGCGCGGACAGGTTATCGCCAAGCCGGGCACGATCACGCCGCACACCATCTTCAAGGGCAGCGTTTACGTGTTGAGCAAGGAAGAAGGCGGGCGNNCCGCAGTTCTACTTCCGCACCACGGACGTAACCGGTGTGGCGCAATTGCCGGAAGGTCAGGAAATGGTGATGCCGGGCGACAACGTGGAGCTGACGGTGGAGTTGATTACGCCGGTGGCCATGGACAAGGGGTTGCGCTTCGCGATTCGCGANNGAAGGCGGCCGCACGGTGGGCGCTGGCACGGTGACCGAGGTCATTAAATAAGATAGGCGGGTGGAGCTTGCGCGCGCGTGCCCGGCCCAGGCTGGGCAGCCGCGCAGGCGAAATCCCTCGCTTGTCGGGGAATCATATGGCGCTGAGAGAACGCATTCGCATCCGGTTGAAGGCTTACGATCATCGGGTGCTCGACCAGTCGACGACCGAGATCGTGGATACGGCGAAACGCACCGGCGCATCGGTGGCGGGGCCGATTCCGCTGCCGACCTCGCGCAGNNGACGCGCTGATGAAGCTCGATCTGCCGGCGGGCGTGGATGTGGAGATCAAGGCGTTTGGAAAATAAGCTTCGGAGCGTGCCCGAAGGCGCGCCCGGGGACGTAGCTACTGGGTGGATCTCAAGATCCGCCCGAGCAAGGAACTTGTAATGAGTCCAGGAATTCTCGGTAAAAAAATCGGAATGACGCAGATGTTCCGGCCCGACGGACAGGCGGTGCCGGTCACCCTGCTCAAGGCGGGTCCCTGCACGGTGGTGCAGCGCAAGACGCCCGGCACGGACGGGTACGATGCGATGCAACTCGGCTTGAACGAGTTCGTCAAGCCGCAGCGGACCAACAAGCCCGCCACGGGTCATCTCAAGAAGGCTGGCGCGGAGGGAAGTAAATTCCTGCGCGAGTTTCCGCTTGCGGCCGGGGACGGCGATTTCAAGATCGGCGACCGGGTGCTGGTGGACCAGTTCAAGCCGCAGGACAAGGTGGACGTGATTGGCGTCAGCAAGGGTCGCGGTTTCGCCGGCCTGGTCAAGCGCCACCACTTCCGCGGCGGCGAGGGCACCCACGGCTCGATGTTCCATCGCGCGCCCGGCTCGATTGGCGCTTCCAGTTTCCCCTCGCGCGTGGTGCCGGGGATGCGGATGGCCGGCCACATGGGCGACGCACGGGTGACGGTGCGCAACCTCGAGGTGATGCAGGTGGACACCGAGGACAACGTGCTGGTGGTGAAGGGCGCCGTGCCCGGACCTAACGGTGGCTACGTGCTTGTGCGGAGGTCGAAGAGGTAACCCCGATGCCGACAGTAGACGTAGTGGATTTGAACAATCAGAAGGTCGGCGAGATCGAACTCGCCGACACGGTCTTCGCGGCCGAGGTCAACGACGCGCTGCTCTACGAAGCGGTGCGGCATTACCAGGCCGGCGAACGCGCCGGCACGCACAAAACCAAGGTGCGGCGGGAAGTCGCCGGAAGTGGCAAGAAGCTGTGGAAGCAGAAGGGCACCGGGCGGGCGCGCGTCGGCTCGGTCCGTTCGCCGATCTGGCGCCACGGCGGCACCTCGCACGGACCGCAACCGCGCGATTACAGCTACAAGCTGCCGCACAAGATGGTGGTGGGCGCGCTGCGTTCGGCCCTGTCGGCGAAGGTGCGGGATGGCGAGTTGAAGATCGTGCAGGCGTTCGATTTCGCCGAGCCGAAGACCAAGCTGGCCAAGAGCACGCTGGCCAAGCTCGAAGCCACGCGCACGGTGTTGGTGGTCGATAACGGCGGAGCCAAGAATCTGACGCTCGGCCTGCGCAACCTAACGGGCGTGACGCTGCTTTCGACCAAGGACGTCAACGCGTATCATCTGCTGGGCCACAAGAGCGTGCTGCTTTCGGCCGCCGCGGCGCAGAAGTTTTCGGAGGCATTGTCGAAATGACCATCCACAAGGTATTGAAGCGCCCGCTGGTGACCGAAAAGGGCGTGGAGAAAAAGGACAACGAACGCACGCTGTGCTTCGAAGTAGCCGTGGCCGCCAATAAGACGCAGGTCAAAGAGGCGGTGCAGAAGTTGTTCAAGGTGAAGGTTGCCGAGGTGCGCACGGCCAACATGGAAGGCAAGCTGCGGCGGCGGGGCAAGTTCGCCGGCTACCGCTCGGATTGGAAAAAGGCGTACGTCAAGTTGAAGGCCGGGGAGAAAGTTCCCGAGTTCGCGGAGATCTAGTCCATGCCGATCAAGACTTTTCGACCCACTACGCCGACCCGCCGCTTCACAACGGTGGTTTCGCGCGAGGGTCTCNNTTCATCGGCGGCGGCGCCAAGCAGGCGTATCGCGTGGTCGATTTCAAGCGCGACAAGGCCGGCATTCCGGCCGTCGTGGCGGCGATCGAATACGATCCCTGCCGCAGCGCCCGCCTCGCGTTGTTGAATTATGCCGACGGCGAGAAGCGGTACATTTTGCAGCCGGACGGGCTGAAGGTCGGGCAGAAGGTGATGTCCGGCGTGGAAGCCGATATCCTGCTTGGCAACGCGCTGCCGCTAAAGAACATGCCCGCCGGCACCATCGTCCACAATATCGAGCTGCGGCCCGGCAAGGGCGGCCAGATGGCGCGCTCAGCCGGTTCGCAGGCGCAACTGGTTTCGAAGGAAGGCGGCATCGCTTTGTTGAAGCTGCCCTCAGGCGAAACGCGGCGCGTGCAGCTCGAGTGCATGGCCACGGTCGGCCAGGTGGGCAACGTCGATCACGAGAACGTGTCGCTCGGTAAGGCGGGGCGCACGCGGTGGCTGGGTAAGACCCCGCACAATCGCGGCGTCACGATGAACCCGGTGGATCACCCGCACGGCGGCGGCGAGGGCAAGACCTCCGGCGGCCGGCACCCGGTGACGCCATGGGGCCAGCCCACGCGCGGCTTCAAGACNNGAAATGGGCAGATCCGTCAAGAAGGGACCGTTCACCGACACGCACCTGGAAGCCAAGTTGGCCGTGCTCACCGCCGCCAACGAGAAGAAGGTGGTGCGCACCTGGTCGCGCCGCTCCACCATTCTGCCGGAATTCGTCGGCCACACGGTGGCGGTTCACAATGGCAAGAAGTTCATCCCGGTCTACATCACCGAGAACATGGTGGGGCACAAGATGGGCGAGTTCTCTCCCACGCGGAGTTTTCGCGGCCACTCGGTGAAGGCGGCGACGGAGAAGACGGCCAAGCCGGCATAAGAGGAATAGCATGGAATCCAAAGCGGAAGCCAGATACATCCGAGTCTCCCCGCAGAAAGCGCGCCTGGTGGTGGATCTCATCCGTGGCATGCAGGCGGGAGCGGCGGTCAGCGTTTTGCGCGCCGCCAATAAGCGCATCGCGCCCACGGTCGAGAAGGTGCTGCAGTCGGCCATCGCCAACGTGCAGAACCTGGACGAAAACGTGGATGTGGACCGGCTCTACGTGTCCGAGGCCAAGGTCAACGAGGGCCCGCGGCAGAAGCGGGTGCGGCCGGCGCCGATGGGTCGCGCCTACCGGTACCAGCGCCGCCTGTCGCACATCGTCATCAGAGTGGCGGAGAAGGAAGCATAGATGGGACAGAAAGTTCATCCGTACGGTTTCCGGCTGGGATTCAATAAGCCATGGCGCTCGCGCTGGTTCGCCAAGCACGGCTACTCGAAGCTGCTGCAGGAGGACGTCGAGTTGCGGCGCAACCTCACGGCCCGCCTGCAATCGGCCGGCGTCAGCTCGATTGAAGTCGACCGCCCCGGCAACAAACTGCGCGTGACGATTCGCACCTCGCGGCCCGGCATCATCATCGGACGCAAGGGCGCGGAAATCGAAAAGCTGAAGCAGGACCTGGCCAAGAAGACGCACCGCGAGGTGTTCATCGACATCCAGGAAGTGCAGAAGGCGGAACTGGACGCGCAGCTCATCAGCGAATCGATTGCGCTCCAACTCGAAAAACGCGTGGCCTTCCGCCGCGCCATGCGCAAGGCCGTCGATACCGCCATGCGCTTCGCCACCGGGCCGTTCGTTTGCAAGGGAATCAAGGTGCGCGTGTCGGGGCGTTTGAACGGCGCCGAAATCGCGCGCAGCGAATGGTATCTGCAAGGCCAGCTCCCGCTGCATACCCTGCGCGCCGACATCGATTACGGATTCACCGAAGCGCACACCACTTACGGCGTGATCGGGATCAAGACGTGGATTTATAAGGGCGACATTCTGGATCTCAGCAAACGCCGCGGTGGCGGGCTGCCGGATCCGGAACCGCGCCGCGACTCGCGCAGCCGCGACCGCCGCGACCGCGGGGATCGCGATCGCGACCGGGGCGGACGTCCGCCGGAGCGCTCCTATGCGCCGCCGGTAGTGGCCGCGCCCGAACCCGAGGGTCCCGCACGGCAGGCTCCGCCGGCCGATCTGCCGCGTCCCGCGGTGCGCTCGGCGGCACCGATTCTGCCGCCGCTGATGTCGCCGCAGCAACCTTCCTGGAAGGCGGAAGCGCGCCAGGAAGCCGAAGCGGCGCCGGTTGAAGCCGCTGCGCCGGTTGAGATCGCGGCGCCGGTTGAGACTACCGCGCCCGAAACCACGGCGCCCGATGCCACGCCCGCCGCCGGCGAAGGCGAGAATAAATAGGAACTGAGGGCAAACCGCCATGATGATGCCAAAGAAGGTCAAATTCAGGAAGCAGCAGCGCGGGCGCATGACCGGCAAGGCCTGGCGTGGGTCCAGCATATCCTTCGGCGAATTCGGCCTGAAGGCGATGGAATGCGCCTGGATTACCGACCGCCAGATCGAAGCGGCCCGCATCGCGATGACGCGTTCGATCAAGCGCGGCGGCAAGGTGTGGATTCGCCTGTTCCCCGACAAGCCGATCACCAAGAAGCCGGCCGAAACCCGCATGGGTAAAGGCAAGGGCGCTCCGGAGCAGTGGGTAGCGGTGATCCGGCCGGGCAAGATTCTTTTCGAGATGGAAGGCGTGGACCGGACCACGGCGCAGGACGCCATGCGGCTGGCAGCCCACAAGCTGCCGATCAAGACCAAGTTCGTTAGCCGGGAGAGCGCGGAGTAAGGATATGAAGTCGCAAAAGGTTCGCGATCTGGACGACCTGGAACTACGGCGCCAGCTCGCCGAAATGGAAGAGCAACTGTTTCGTCTCCACTTTCAGATGTCGATGGGGCAGATGGACGGCTTGAAGAAAGTCCGCGCCATGAGAAAGACGCGCGCGCGGATCTTCACCGTGCTGCGGGAGCGGGAACTGGTGGTGGCCGGGCAGGCGCAGCCGGCGCCGGGAGCGAAGAAATAAGATGGCCGAACAGCAGCAGGCAGCAGGGATCAAGAACGAGAAAGTCGGCCAGGTGGTCTCGATCAAGATGACCAAGACCATCGTGGTCGAAGTCAGCCGCCGCGTGCCGCACCCGCTCTACCGGCGCATCATCGGCAAGCGGAAGAAGTTTTACGCGCACGACGCGGAGGCGACCGCCCGCCTGGGCGACGTGGTGCGGATCGTCGAATGCCGCCCGCTCAGCAAGCTGAAGCGCTGGACGCTGGTCGAAGTGATTCGCCGCGCCGCGCAGGTGAGCGTGCAACCGGCCGAACTGGACGTAAAGGTATAAGCTAGCGCCGGTGGGTCCGCCCGCCGGGAACGCCGCGACTGGAGCTCAAATTTATGATTGGAATGCGAACGATTCTCGAAGTCGCCGATAACTCCGGCGCGCGCAGGCTCTCCTGTATTCTGCCGCGCGGCGGCGACTTGGGACTGCGCGCCGGCCTGGGCGACGTGGTGACGGCGGCGGTCAAAGAGGCCACCCCGGACTCGCAGGTGAAAAAGGGCAAGGTAGTGCGCTGCGTGATCGTCCGCATGCGCAAGGAGACGCGGCGCAAGGATGGCACCTACATCCGGTTCGACTCGAACGCCGCCGTGCTCATCAACGACACCGGCGAGCCGGTGGGCACGCGCGTATTCGGTCCGGTGGCCCGCGAACTGCGCGAGAAGAAGTTCATGAAGATCGTCTCGCTCGCCCCCGAGGTAATTTGATGGCAAAAGCACACAAGACGCCGGCCGAGCCGGTTCGCATCGATATTAAGAAGGAAGACACCGTCAAGGTGATCACCGGGCGCGACAAGGGTAAGACCGGGCGCGTTTTGCGGGTGGACCGCGAGAGCGGGCGGCTTCTGGTCGAGCACGTGATGATGATCAAGCGTCACACGCGCCCCAATCCCGCCAAGCAGATCAAGGGCGGCATCGCCGAGCGCGAGAGCATGATCGCGGCCTCCAACGTCCAGGTGGTTTGCCCGGGCTGCAACAAGGCCGGGCGCGTGGCGCATCACATCGATGCGATCGCCGGCGGCAAGACGCGGCGGTCGCGCGTTTGCCGCAAGTGCGGCCAGACCCTGGATAAGAAGTGATGGCCAAGAAGTAGCGGAGAAATTTTATGGCGGCACGTTTGAGAGAGTTGTACCAGAAAACGGTGGTTCCCACGCTCACCAAGGAGTTCGGTTACAAGAACACCATGGCGGTGCCGAAGATCGAGAAGATTTCGATCAACATCGGCCTCGGCGAAGCCACTCAGAACGGCAAGCTGATGGACGGCGCGGTGACCGAGTTGGGGCAGATCGCCGGCCAGAAACCGATCGTCACCAAGGCCAAGAAGTCCATTGCGCAGTTCAAACTGCGGGAAGGGCAGTCGATCGGGTGCATGGTGACGCTGCGCGGCGACCGGATGTTCGAATTCCTCGACCGCCTGGTCAACGTGGCGCTGCCGCGCGTACGCGACTTTCGCGGCGTGTCGAGCAAGAGTTTCGACGGGCGCGGCAATTATACGCTCGGCGTCAAGGATCAGTTGATCTTCCCGGAGATCGACTACTCGAAGGTCGAAAAGACCAAGGGTATGAATATTTGCATCACCACCACGGCGGCGACCGACGCCGAAGGGCTGGCTTTATTGCGGCACATGGGGATGCCGTTCCGGCAGTAACCGGACGAGAAGAGGAACGATGGCTACAACCGCGAAAATCGCCAAGGATCACAAGCTCGAAAAGGCCGTGAAGGAACATACGCGGGGACTGTGGTGTAAGCACCGCAACCGCTGCTGGCGCTGCGGCCGGCCGCGCGCATTCCTGCGCAAGTTCGGCGTCTGCCGCCTCTGCTTCCGCCAGCTCGCCCTCAATGGCGAGATCCCCGGCGTGATCAAGGCGAGTTGGTGAGTACCAGGGAAGAGACCGGGCGGGTCCGGCGAGTATCAGGAGATTTATGACGAGCGATCCCATTGCCGACATGCTGACACGCGTGCGCAACGCGATTCAGGCGCACCATCCCAAAGTGGATGTTCCGGCTTCCAAGGTGAAGGCGGAAATTGCCCGCATCCTCAAGGAAGAAGGCTTCATCGCCAACTTCAAGGTGGCGGAAGAAGGCGCTAAGAAGACGATTAAGATCTATCTCAAGTATGGATCCGACAACGCGCCGGTGATATCCGCGATCGAGCGGGTGTCGCGTCCGGGCTGCCGCGTGTATGTGGGCCAGACCGAGATTCCGCGCGTGCTCGGTGGGATGGGGATCAACATCCTGACCACTGCGCACGGCGTGATGACCGGCCGCGATGCCCACAAATCGAAGGTGGGCGGCGAGATTTTGTGCCGGGTCTGGTAACGGAGCACCGATATGTCGAGAATTGGTAAAAAGACGATCCCTCTCGCGAGCGGCGTCAAAGTTGCGATTGGCAAGCAACTCGAAGTCAGCGGGCCGAAAGGCAAACTGACGGTGCCGATCCCGGCTGGGATCAGCATCGTGCAGAACGGCGCCACGCTCGAAGTGCATCGCGCCGGCGACGAGCACGCGGCATTGCACGGACTGACCCGGGCACTGGCGGCCAACGCGGTGACCGGCGTTTCCGTCGGCTTCACCCAGGGGCTCGAGATCCACGGCGTGGGCAACCGCGCCGAGGTCAAGGGGAAGGTCGCCACCTTCACCCTCGGGTATTCGCACCCGATCGAGGTTCTGCTTCCCGACGGCATCGATTTGAAGGTCGAACCGCCCAAGTCGAGCGGCCAGCCGTTCCGCCTGTCGCTGACGGGCTACGACCGGCAATTGCTCGGCCAGGTGGCGGCCGACATCCGGGGCCTGCGCAAGCCGGACCCGTATAAGAACAAGGGCATCCGCTACACCGGCGAGGTGTTGCGCAAGAAGGTCGGTAAGACCGGGGCGAGCAGCAAATGATCCGTAAAACCAACAAGGCAGAGATCCGCAGGCGCGTTCACGACCGCATCCGCCGCAAGCTGGCGGGGACTGCGGCACGGCCCCGCCTGGCGGTGTTCCGCAGCGAGGCGCACATCTACGCGCAGATCATCGATGACGCGGAGGGCAAGACCCTGGTTGCCGCTTCGTCGGTCGATAAAGACGTCAAGACCAAGGGTGGCAACGTGGCCGCCGCCAAGGCCATCGGCAAACTGGTCGCCGAGCGCGCCAAGGAAAAGGGCGTGGCGCGGGTTGTGTTCGATCGCGGCGGCTTCGAATATCACGGCCGCATCAAGGCCCTGGCGGACGCGGCGCGGGAAGCGGGACTGGAGTTCTAATGCGAGCTATCGTCAAACGGATCGATCCGGCGAGCCTGAACCTCAAGGAACAGGTNNGTCGGCTACGGCGTCGGTAAAGCCAAGGAAGTGCCGTCGGCGATTCGCAAGGGGATCGAGGCGGCCAAGAAGAATCTGCGCCGGGTGCACGTGCTTGAAACCACCATCGCCCACCAGGTGCTGGGTGTGTTTTCGAGTTCGCAGGTGCTTTTGAAGCCCGCCCCGCAAGGCACCGGCGTCATCGCCGGCGGCGCTGTGCGCGCGGTCATAACCGCCTGCGGCGTGCCCAACGTGCTCACCAAGTCGATCGGCCGGCGCAACCCGCACAACGTCGTCAAGGCCACCATCGTGGCTCTCGAATCGTTGCGCGACCGGGCGCAGGTGGCCGAATTGCGCGGCATCGCGGTGGAGAAACTCTGATGGAAGCCACAATCAAGATCAAGATGGTGCGCAGCCCCATCTGCACTCCGGATAAACAGCGGCGTGTGCTCAAGGGCTTGGGCCTGCGCAAGCTCAACCAGGTGGTGGTACGGCCGGATACGGCGGTCTTTCGCGGCATGGTCAACAAGGTGCCGCATTTGCTGGAAGTGGTCGATTGAGGCGCCGCCGTCCAAGCGAGTGCTGCTCGAGGAGATGAGAACCCAATGAATTTGAGCGATTTGAAGCCCCCCGCCGGGCAAACGCGCCCCAAGAAGCGGATCGGCCGCGGTATGGGCTCGGGCACCGGCAAAACCTCCGGGCGCGGGCACAAGGGCCAGAAGGCAGTCAGCGGCTTTGGCCAGAAGCGCGGTTTCGAGGGCGGCCAGATGCCGCTTCACCGCCGCCTGCCCAAGCGCGGTTTCACTAACATCTTCAAGAAGGAATTCGCCATCGTCAACCTGGGCCGGCTGGACAAGCTCGAAGGCGACGTCTTCAACGTGGATAATTTGACCAAGCTCGGTGTCATTCACAAGCTGGGAGCCGGACTGAAAGTGCTGGCCACCGGACAGTTGACGCGCGCCATCACGATCGAGGCGCACCACTTCTCCAAGTCGGCGGCGGAAAAAATCGCCAAGGCCGGCGGTAAGGCGCAGGTGATCGGCGCGACGGCTTGACCCGCGCCGGGAATCGAAGACAACCATGAGGTTATTCGAGTCGTTCGCCAACATCTTCCGGGTCCCCGACCTTCGTAAGCGGGTTGGCTTTATGCTCGGGCTGCTGGCCGTGTACCGGCTGGGCGGCCAGATTCCAACGCCGGGAATCAACATCCAGCGCTGGACCGAGTTCTTCAGTTCGCAGTCCGGCACCGTCTTCGGCTTCTTCGACATGTTCGCCGGCGGCAACGTTCGCAAGATGACGGTTTTCGCCCTCGGCATCATGCCGTACATCACGGCGTCGATCATCCTGCAATTGTTGACCGTGGTCGTGCCGACGCTCGAAAAGTTGCAGAAGGAAGGCGAACTCGGCCGCCGCAAGATCACCCAATGGACGCGCTACCTGACGGTGATTCTTTCCGTCATTCAGTCCGCCACCATCGCCGCTGGCCTGCAATCGATGGGGCAGGGCATCGTGATTAGCCCCGGCATCGGTTTCACCCTCCTCACCATACTTTCCCTTACCACCGGTTCGGCTTTCATCATGTGGTTGGGCGAGCAGATTTCCGAACGCGGCGTCGGCAACGGCATGTCGCTGATCATTTTCACCGGCATCGTGGTCGGCCTGCCGCGCGCGGCGCAGAACATTTATCAGAACACCTTCGTCACCCACGAATGGAATCCGCTGCAGATGATCGTCATCGTCGTGATGATGGTCGCCGTGGTTGCCTTCATCGTCCTGGTCGAGCGCGGCGAGCGCCGCATTCCGGTGCAGTACGCCAAGCGTGTGGTGGGACGGCGCGTGATGGGCGGTCAATCCACCCACATGCCGCTCAAGGTCAATGCGGGCGGCGTGATCCCGGTCATCTTCGCTTCCTCGATTCTGGCTTTTCCGCAGCAGCTCATGAATCTCGCGTTCGTCAAGAACAGCGTTTGGCTGTCGAGCACGCTGTCGGTCATCCGCTTCGGCGAGCCGCTCTATTACGTCCTGTTCGTGGCCGGCATCATCTTCTTCTGCTTCTTCTACGTTTCCATCATTTTCAATCCGAACGAAGCGGCCGACAACATGCGCAAGTACGGCGGCTTCGTGCCGGGCATCCGGCCGGGGCGCAACACCGCCGATTACATGAACCAGATCCTCACCAAGATCACCGTCGTGGGCGGCATTTATCTTTCGATCCTGTGCCTGATCCCCGACCTGATGATCTCGGGCATCAAGCTGCAACACATCGCGCTGATCGGCAATTGGATCGATCGCGTGTTCACGAACCTGCACCTGCGCTTCCTGCTCGAAGGTTTGAACGTACAGTTTTATTTTGGTGGGACCTCGCTGCTGATCGTGGTTGGCGTGGCGATGGATACCATCAATCAGGTCGAGGCGCAGTTGATTATGCGCCATTATGAAGGCTTTACTCCGCGCTCGGGGAGAATTCGCGGGCGCCGGGGCGCGGTCTGATCATGGGGGCCGTGACCGGGTTTGTCGGGCCGTCGGAGCCGGGCGGGGTGGTGAAACCTCTCGCAGTTGATTACAATATAGTTATTGCCCGTTCGCACCCAGCGGGAAAAAGTGTGCGATATAGCCGATGATCGTGCGTAAGACGCCCGCGGAACTCGAGAAGATGCGGCAGGCCGGTTTGTTGGTCTGGCGGATATTGCAGAAGATGAAAGAGATGGCGGCGCCCGGGGTGACCACCCTGGATTTGGAAAACGTCGCCGAGAAGATGATCGCCGATGGCGGCGCCAAGCCGGCTTTTAAAGGCTATTACGTGCCGGCGGCGGGTTCGGCGTTTCCGTTTGTGTTGTGCACCTCGGTGAACAGCGAGATCGTTCATGGAATGCCGAATGCGAAGCGAGTGCTCAAATCGGGCGACATCGTTTCCATCGATACCGGGGTCAAGCTGGACGGCTATTATGGCGATTCGGCGATTACGGTGCCGATTGGCGAAGTGAGCGAGGCGACGAAGAAGCTGTTGCAGGTGACCCAGGAATCGCTCGAGCTCGCCATCGATCGGGTGCGCGCCGGCAACCGGCTGTTCGACGTCTGTGGCGCGGTTGAAGAGCACGTCAAGGCGAATGGTTTTTCGGTGGTGCGGGAGTATGTGGGCCATGGCATCGGCACCCAGCTCCATGAAGAGCCGCAGGTCCCGAATTACGTGGATCGCCGGAACGAGAATCCGCGGCTGAAGCCGGGCATGGTGCTGGCGGTCGAACCGATGGTCAACGCGGGGCGGCCGGAAGCCAAGGTTTTGAAGGACCGCTGGACGGCGGTGACCAGGGATGGGTCGAACTCGGCCCACT
Source organism: Bryobacterales bacterium (assembly GCA_003157745.1). Taxonomy (GTDB): domain Bacteria; phylum Acidobacteriota; class Terriglobia; order Bryobacterales; family Bryobacteraceae; genus Bog-375. The sequence continues at coordinate 14,137 of PMKM01000205.1, forward strand.
TCGAACACTCGATCGCCGTGACCGAGAACGGGCCGTGGGTTTTGACCCGGCCGTGAGCGGCAGCCGGTTGGTCGAGGCGGTCGTGGTCGAAGAGCGGCCGGCGGCGATTTACTCGGTCAAGCTCGCGACCGGGCAGTTGGTTTTGGCCCACCTGGTGGGCACGGTGAAACGGAATTTCGTCCGGCTGGTTGCGGGCGACCGGGTGGAGGTGGAGTTGGCGCCTCACGATCCCGGCAGAGGCAGGATTACAAGGAAGATCGGATCGGGCACCGGGCCCGCGGGAAAGACATCATGAAAGTACGAGCGTCGGTAAAGAAAATTTGCGACAAGTGCAAGGTGATCCATCGCGAAGGCGTGGTGCGGGTCATTTGCGTCAACCCCAAGCATAAACAGAGACAGGGATAACGGGAGAAGAATATGGCACGTCTTGCCGGTGTGGATCTGCCGCCAACCAAGCGGGCTGAGATCGGGCTCACTTACATCTACGGCATCGGCCGTACCCGGTCGCGGTCGCTGCTGTTTCGGGCGGGCATCGATTTCGATAAAAAAGTGCGCGACCTGACTGAGGACGAGATCAACAAAGTCCGCACCATTCTGGAAGAGGAGGGAGCCGTCGAAGGCGACCTCCGCAAAGAAGTCTCGATGAACATCAAGCGTCACATCGAGATGGGCTCCTATCGCGGATTGCGGCATCGCCGCGGCCTGCCGGTGCGGGGCCAGCGCACGCATACCAACGCGCGCACGCGCAAGGGACCGCGCCGTGGCACGGTGGCGAATAAGAAGAAAGCGGCGGCGAAGACATAGTTATGGCGAAAGCACCAGCAAAAGCGGGCAAGAAAAAAAGCTTCAAAAAGAAGGAAAAGCGCGTCGTCCATAATGGCATCGTGCATATCCAGGCGACGTTCAACAACACCATCGTCACCATCGCCGATCAGGAAGGCAACACCATCTCCTGGTCGAGCGCCGGTTCGCTCGGCTTCCGCGGCTCGCGCAAGGGCACGCCGTACGCCGCGCAGCAGGCGGCCATGACGGCGGCCAACAAGGCTTCCGAAAGCGGTCTGCGCGTGGTCGAAGTGCGGGTCAGCGGTCCCGGTTCCGGCCGCGAATCCGCCGTGCGCGCTTTGTCCACCGCCGGTATCGACGTNNGGGCGCCCTTTGGGCCGGGCCGTAAACCGCACCTGGTCGAGAAAGGTAAGGAGAAGAACTTGGCACGATATATTGGCCCGGTCTGCCGGCAATGCCGGCGCGAGGGCACGAAGCTGTTTCTCAAGGGCGAGCGCTGCCACAGCGAGAAGTGCGCCATCGAAAAACGCAATTTCATTCCTGGACAGCATGGCAAGGATCGCAAGCCGAAGATCGTCGGCTATGGCCTCCAGTTGCGCGAAAAGCAGAAAGTGCGCCGCATTTACGGTGTGCTCGAGCGCCAGTTCCGCAACGCATATGAGAAGGCCGCGCAGGCCAAGGGCATCACCGGCGAAAACCTGATGAGCGCGCTCGAACGCCGCCTGGATAGCGTGATTTACCGCATGGGCTTCGCGACCAGCCGCGCCCAGGCCCGCCAGGTCGTGCGCCACGGCCACATCGACGTCAATGGCCGCAAGTGCGACATCCCCTCGGCGGTGGTCAAGCCGGGCGACATCGTCTCGGTGCGGGAAGCGAGCAAGAAGAATCCCACCATCCTCGCCGCGCGGGACGCCACGGCTCATGCGCCGTCGCCGAACTGGATCGATGTCGACCGCGAAGGATTGACCGGCCGCATTACCACGCTCCCGCTGCGCAGCGATCTGGTGCAGATTCAAGTGAACGAGCAGCTCATCGTGGAGCTTTACTCGAAATAAGGGTTGACGGGCCAGGGCCCCGGAGAGTCAGCGAGCCGGGCTCGCCGTTTTCCGGGTGCCCGGCCCACGAATTCGAGGTTTTCTATGTTCAAGGGCTTTCAGAAACCGAAACGATTGGTGGCTAATACCGATACTCTTACCGAGCGGTATGGCATGTTCACCGCGCAGCCGTTTCAGCGCGGATTCGGGACGACCATCGGCAACAGCTTGCGGCGCGTGCTGCTGAGCTCCATTGAAGGCGCGGCCATTACCGCCGTGCGCATCGAAGGCGTCGAGCATGAATTCAGCCCGATACCCGGCGTCGTCGAAGACGCCACCGACATCATTCTTAACCTCAAACAGATCCCCTTCAAGCTCAGCGGGGATGCCGTGAAGACGGTGCGGCTGAACGTGGAAAGCCCCGGCCCCGTGCGCAGCGGACAGATCGAAACCGACGCCGACGTGGAAGTCCTCGACCGCGACGTACATATCGCCACCGTGAGCGAAGGCGGCAAGCTGCAGATCGAAATGCGCCTGAAGAGCGGGCGCGGCTACGTCAGCGCCGACAAGAACTTCGACGAAGACCTGGCGCTCGGCTACATTCCGATCGATTCCGTGCATTCGCCCGTGCGCAAGGTGACCTTCCAGGTGGAAGCGGCGCGCCTCGGGCAGATGACCGATTACGACAAGTTGACCCTCGAAGTGTGGACCAACGGCGCCGTTTCGCCGCAGGACTCGGTCGGCTACGCCGCCAAGCTCCTCAAGGACCACATGACGATCTTCATCAACTTCGAAGAGACGCCGGAGGCCGCCGAGGAGATCGCCGAGCGCGGGCTCGACAAGATGGGCGAAATCCTCAACCGCTCGGTCGAGGAACTCGAACTCAGCGTGCGGTCTTACAACTGCCTCAAGAACGCCAACATTCAGACCATCGGCGAACTGGTGCAGAAGANNGAAGACCGAAGCCGAAATGCTGCGGACCAAGAACTTCGGCCGCAAGTCGCTAAACGAAATCAAGGAAATCCTGGCGAACATGGGATTGTCGCTCGGCATGCGCATCGACGCGCACGGCAGGCTGGTGACGCCGCCGCAATCGTCGGTGCCGCTGGCAACCGATTACGGCCCCGAGGACGATCTCCAGGACCAGGTTNNTGGCGGATCGAAACTCAAGCGGCCCGTGGATAGCCGCAATTCGCTGTTACGCAATCTCTGCACCAGCGTGATTGAAACCGAACGCATGGTGACCACCGTTACCAAGGCCAAGGCAGTCAGGCCGCTGGTCGAGAAGATGATCACGCTCGCGAAGAAGGACACCCTGGCTGCGCGCCGCCAGGCGGCGACCGTGCTGCGCACGCCGGCTTCGGTCAAGAAGCTGTTCGATACGCTCGGCACCCGCTTCGGCCAGCGCAACGGCGGCTACACGCGCATCACGCGTCTGGCCCCGCGCAAGGGCGATGGCGCCGAGCTCGGCATGATCGAGCTGGTCGGTTCCGAACTCGTCAAGCGCGCCGCCGACCGTGCCAAGCGCCGTGAAGAGCGCCTCAAGGCGCGCCAAACCGGCATCGAGCCCGACGAAAACAAGAAGGACGAGAAGGAATAGTCCCGCCCGCCCGGTTTGCTTGGAAGCCGCGGCCCGCGCCGGAACGTCCGGAGCGGCCGCGGCTTTCTCGCGTTTGCACAACCACCCGTGGCGCAGCCCTCCAGTCCTGCAGAGCCGAGATTCGTCTCGGCTTTTCTTGCGTCCCTCGTTATCGTCCCGCCCGCGCGGCAAAGTGGGGCAGGCGCTTTCGCCTGCCAACCCCGCCCCATTCACTCGAATATCGGCGATACCCTCGCCAGCACTTCGTCCATCAACGCGTCCGGAACGCTCTCCAGTTTCCTGCCGCCGCGCGCAGCCAAATCGAGAACGCGGGGCTGATCGCAGCGGACGACTCCCATCGTTTTGATCCCGACGCCGGCGAGCGGCACTGCGAAACCCGCCGTCCGCGCAAAACTCCCGCCGCTTGTGATCGGGAGGACAACGGGGAGCTTCGTGATCCGGTTGAAGGCCTCCGGCGATACGATCAGCACCGGCCGGTGGCCCTTCTGCTCGTGTCCCGACGCAGGATCGAGGCTGACCATCCAGATCTCGCCCCGTTTCATCAGAGGATCTCGCGGCCCACGGGCCTGCTATCGAGCCACTCTCGCTCCGCCCTCGAACGCCGCGCCTTGGGATCGCACTGGGCAAGCAATTCGTCGAGCGTATAGCGCCGCCGTTGCCGCGGCTCCACAATGAGCCGGCCGCTTTCCACCGCGATGCCGACGGTAGCCCCCGCGTGCAAATTCAGTACATCGAGCAGCGCCGGCGGCACCGCCAGCATCACCGAGCCGCCGACCTTACGCAGATTGGTAGAGTGCATGACATGGCTCCTTGGTTATATTCTAGTATAACAAGCAGAAGAACGGCGCTCCACGGCGCTACTAGGTGCGTCGAAACTGGTTGGGGTATCCGGCGGCAATTCTGCCTAGGTCGTCCGCATCGATAACTCCGAAGTAGGCCCTCTGCCCGGCCAACGCCTTCTTCGCGATGGCGAAGGCCTTCATCTGAGAGACGATCGACGAAGCAATTTGGCCGCAATAGACAATCAAAAAGGCCTCGGCGGTCTCATCAAAGAGGCGATCGATTTGATCGCCATTAGCTCCCATTTTGGCCGGGACCAGCCGTCCCTTTGTGCCTCGGCCCTTGAAGGCGATTGCTACGGGGCGCCGCGAGCCCCTCACCCTATGCTTGTTTGTGTAGAGGTCGCTTTTCTCGCCGCCCCAATCCTTGAACTTCCCGCAGTCTCCGGCTACGCGCGCGAATGCGTTCTTGATCAGTTCTTCGCGAGTGGCACCAAGGGGTGCTGCCTTCCTCTTTGCGGCAGAGAACGAGTCAATGTCGTCGATTGTGATGTATACCGCGTTGCTCGCTGCAGCCACAAAGCTCACGTTGACAGTCAGCCCAGCGCGATCAGCTCTCGGGGACACCTTGGTCGGAACCCTATTCAGCTTCCCCCTGTCCCGTGCCAAGGAGAGAATTCTTCTGTAGAGTGGCGCCAACTCTGCCTTCTTTCTGAACGCGCCTCGAACCTTTTCAACCAGTCAGCGCGCATATGCGATGTCATTCGTGGATACGGCAAACCCGCGGATTGATCCGTGGTTGCGTGTGGCATCCATCCGCGAGTAAGTCGCCGCTACTGTCGCGGACCGTTCGCCTCGGGCATAGGGATTAGTTTCAGTTGGTCGATGTTCACGCTGCCTACGCCAGTGCCGCTGATTTGAATCCCGGTCTGCCCGGCCTTGAGTTCGCGCATGGTCCCGGCTTCGGTCCATTGCTCCCAATTCGCAGTGGCGGGCAGCGGCAAAGTGATGCTTTGGCTACCGGAAACCGTGATCGCCACTTCCGCATCGTCCGCTCCATTCGCATAGCGCACCGCGACCAAATACCTGCCATCCACCGGCACCGTGACTGGGATGGTCACCGACGACGTTGTCTTTCCGATCGCGGCCACGAATCCCTCCCCCTGGCAGCCCTCATGGCTCTTACTGACCGACGCCTCCGTGACTGTGCCCGTCTCCGCTTCCACGGTTATCGCGGCTTCCTTGACCTTGCCGAAGGTGAAATTGCCAAGCTGGAATCCGGGCTTCTCGACGCGCACCACGATGATCTGCTCTCCGGGCGGCAGATAGAACGGCGCTCGCCCCGGCGCGCTCGTCCATGCGGGACCGTTCTTCTCCGGAGCGGGAATCGCAATCGCCGTCAACACTTTCACGCGATCTCGTAAAAGAACGAGCGTGCCCGCGCTCGCCGGCAGCACGCGCGAGGAGATCGAAAACCACCCGCCTTCGCCCGCGTCCAGCGTATAGGCCAGCCAATCGCCCTGCTGCAGGTCCGCCACCGCATACCCGCCGCCCGCGTCCGTCGAGTTGACGATCGGCACGCCCTCCTGCCGGTAAACGGATTCCGTGGCTGGAATGTTCACATGGAAGGCGAGCCCATCGCCGCCCTTGTCGAAGTTCGCCGCTTCGATGCGCATCGGCAGGATCGGCGGCGGCAGGAATTGCGCGATCTGCCTGCGTTCCACCGGTGACGTCGCATTGACCAATTCCTGCACCGCTACCTTCGGCGCCGCCGGCCGCGGATGAGCGGAACCGTCGAGCGCGATGTCGAGCGCGTGTGCCGCATGTTCGCCCGGCAACCGCACCGTCAGCGTGCCAGTCGCCGCATCGAAGGACCAACCCGAAATGGCGGTCGCGTCCGCCGTGGCCGATATCGTCTTGCCATCCACCGTGACCGCCGTCGCGACCGAGGTCAGATGAAACCTCGCGATCCACTCTTGGGGACCGAATTTCTGATTCGACGGCTCGATCCGTAACGTCACGCTCTTCCCGGCGCGTTCGGCGCAGCGGAACGCTGTCGTCGTCGACTCGCCCTTCATAAACGCCGTCGTGGCCCCATCGTCCTGGTACAGCGTGCCCATCGATTCGCCCGCCGGCCATATCTCGAGCGTGATCGGATCCCACGGCTTCTCGCTCGAGTACATCATGTCCGGCGCCGTCGGCAGGATCGCCCCCGCGCGGACGAATAGCGGAATCCGGTCGTGCGGCGCCGCCACGTTCACGCTCGCCCCGCCCTCGGTTTCAAACCCATCGTCGTAGCTGATCCATCGTCCCGGCGGAAAGTAGACCGGCCGCGCCGTCGCACCTGCCCAAATCACCGGGGCCACCAGCAGATCGCCGCCAAACAGAAACTCCGTCTTGGCTTTCGCCGATTCCGCATCGTTCTGATATTCGAGCACCAGCGGCCGCAGCATCGGCAACCCGGT
>PMKM01000158.1 GCA_003157745.1 Bryobacterales bacterium
GTTGAGCGCCGGATAGAGCGAGCCGTCTTCGATTTTCAGACCTTCGCGCGACGCCGCCTTGATCCGCTTCACGATTGCGTATCCATGCAGCGGCCCGCGGCTCAGCGTACGCAGGATCAGCAGGTATAGCGTTCCCGGAAGCAATTCCAGCGTGGCATTCGGTTCCATGTTTCCCTGTCCAGACTAGGTATAGTGCAAACGCCCGAGGAAGTCAATACGTTTCAGGCGGCATTCCATGTGCGATGTCTCACCAGCGAGCCGCCGGTTCCCCGTGCGCTTACGGACAAGCGCCCCGCGCCGCCCAAAACTTACTTGCCTTTTGCGCGCCCGCGCTTGTTAGACTGGAGGAGCAGTATCGAACACGAAATCATCTCAACGTCAGGAGGGCGCCCTCATGTGGAACAAGCGCCGGGAGGAAGAACCCCAAAAGTCTTTCCTCCCGCCAGCCAGCCATCCGGCAGGTCCGATGGCTACATCCTCGGCTCCCAGTTATTCAGAATCGAAGAAGGAGGCAGCACCAGTGTCCAGCACCCCTAGTGCAAGATACGATGCGGACATCCGCACTGGCATGGCCAGCATCGGAAAGGCTGTCAAGATCGTCGGTCAGATCTTCAGCAAGGAAGACTTGTATGTCGACGGAGACCTGGAAGGCACGGTCGAGCTATTGGAGCACAAGCTCACCGTTGGCCCGAACGGCAACATCCACGCCGGAGTGAAGGCGCGGGAAGTCGTTGCGTTGGGGACCATCCAGGGCAACGTCGAGGCGGCCGATAAGATTGAAATCCGCAAGGAGGCGCGCCTGGTGGGTGACATCCGCACCGCGCGCATTGTAATTGAAGACGGCGCTTTCTTCAAGGGCAGCATCGATATCATCAAGCCGGAACCGGTCCGTGCCACCGCCAAACCGCCCCAACCGGCCGCTCCGGCAGCCCCGCCTTTGGCGCCGGCTCCTCCCGTCGTCGCGAAGTAGTACGCTGAGGCTAGGAAACAAACCATGCCGCTGCCAGGGCCACTCAAGAACTTCCTGCGTGGCCAACCCCGAAGTTCTGCGTCCGGCGGTAGTGAGCCGCCCGGCCGCGTCCGCAAGGCCAGGCCCGACGAACCCGACGTGATTACGACGCGCCGCAGCCGCGCCCTCGAAGAGTTCTTCATCGATATCCGCGAGCAGTCGGGCCTCACCATTCTCGACCTGGGCGGCGCGTCGCAAGAGAACGTGAATTTCATCACCAACCTGGGACACCGCCTCTATTCCGAGGATTTCCTCCAGATCCTCCACGAGACGTTCGGCCCCGATGGCACGGTGGACCATTCCAATCCCGGCCGCATCGACTTCTTCCTGCGCCAGGCGCTCGACTATCCCGACGACCATTTCGACGGCGTACTGCTCTGGGATTCGCTCGAATACCTGGCCCCGGTTCTGCTCAACGCGGTCGTGGCGCGGGTGCGCAAGATCTCGCGGAGGAAGGGTCAGGTGCTGGCCTTCTTCGAGTCGGACGACAAGCTCGCCACGGTTCCCTGTTACACCTTCCGCATCCTCGAAACCACGCTGCTTCAATTGACCCAGAACGGCTCCCACCCGGCCGTGCAGTTGTTCAATAACCGCGGTCTGGAAAGGCTGTTCGCCGATTTCCAATCCGTGAAGTTCTTCCTCACCCGGGAGCGTCTGCGCGAAGTCCTCGTGCGCGTCTGAAAAAGGTGGGGCAGGCGCTTCCGCCTGCCAACCCCTTCGCTCGCAACTGAAGTGCCCGCCCGGAGCGGTCCCCCGTGCGTATTACCGTCCCGCCGGCCGAAACTCCAGCGTGCTCGCGGCGTCGATCTTTCCGAACTGCATCGGGAAACTGCGGCCCGCGTAGTAAGCGTCCCACTGGTCGCGATAGTGGCTCGAGAACACCTGGCCGGATTGGCCAATCGTCTCGTTGAGCAGCGAGCGGTCCCAGCGATCCGGATCGGCCACCATGCGCATCGACGGCGCCAGGCGTGAGGTGACCTGCTTCACGGTGACCGCCCAACCGCTCATCGGCACCGCGGCGATGTCGAAGTACTTTCCGATCCATGGAATGCGGTGGATCACCGGATTCGCGACCGCCATCTTCGAATATGCGCCATACTGCCAGCGCCGGTGGTCGCGCCCCTGGATGCGCTCGCCTTCGTCGACCGCGTCCACCAGCGCCGTGAGCAGCATCTCGTCGTAATCGCCGAACCAGCCGGCCGGCCGCTCGCGCAGTAATCTCTCCACCACCGCGTAGCTCATCGGGAAATCGTAGTGAGCCGCCGCGCCCGGAGCCGCGTTCCCGGCCAACGCCGCCCGCACGTGCGCCGAGGCCAGCGCGATCAGGAACGGCGCGCTCCCACGAATCTCCATCTGCCCGTTCCAGCCGCGCAGTGCGGCGATCAAATCCTCCAGGTTGGTGACCCGCGTCTGGCGCCGGTCGTAGGCGGCCACCAGTTGCCCGGCCAGGAACTTGCCGAACGCCGAATATACGTCGCACTGCACGCCGAGCATCTCCTCGGCCCGCCACCCCTGGCGCGATTGCAAGCGCGCGCGCACTTGCTTCGCGCGGTATGGCGGCGCAAAGCGGCCGCTCACCGGATACGCGTAGCCGGCCGGAAACGGGTCCTGATTGGAAGTGGCGACGATGCCGCCCGGCGGGTTGAAGGCGCTCGGCAGATCGGCAAACGGAATGTAGCCGTCCCATTCGAATTCGCCCGTCGATCCATCCACCGGCACGTCGCCCGCATAGCCGCGCCGCACCGGCAATTTTCCGGCGACCTGGTAGCCGATGTTGCCATCCGTATCGGCGTAAACGAAGTTGGACGCCGGCCCCGGCATGCGCTCGAGCGCGGCGCGGAACCCGGTCCAATCCTGCGCGCGGTCGATGTCGAGAAATGGATATTCGACCGAGCCGGGCTCCGCCGCCACCCACCGCAGCGTCATCGCCACCTCGCCCTCGCTCGCGAACAGCGGCCCGTGGCGCGTCACCCACACCGGCATTTCCACCGTGCTCTGGTTCTTCACCCGGATGATCTCGCGCTCCAGCCGCGCCTGCTCCACTTGCCCGCGGTACAGGTAGCGCCCGGTGCGCGGATCCAGCTTCTCGATATACAAATCCTGGGCGTAGAATCCGAGATTCGTGATGCCCCACGCGATGCGCCGGTTGTGTCCGACGATGATCCCGGGAACGCCGGGCAGCGCCACGCCCGAGACGTCCAGGCCGGGCGCTTTGAGGTGGGTCATGTACCAGATGCCGGGCAGCCCGTATTCGAGGTGCATATCGTTGGCGAGCAGCGGCTTGCCCGATGCCGTGTGCGCGCCCGAGATCACCCACGCGTTCGAGCCCGGCGGCGGCTCCGCGCTGCTCCGCGCCGGAAACAGAAAGTCGACTTTGCGTGCATCGCCGTGCGCCAGCATCTCGCGCTTCTCGAGTGCGTCGCGCCAGGAAGAACTGAGGTCGCGATACAGGTGCAGGCAGATCAGCAGCGAATCGATCACGCTCCACGGGCGCGGTTGGTAACCGAGCACGCGGAATTCGAGCGGCAGATGTTCCAGATGGCCGTCGACAAACGCGTTGACGCCGCGCGCGTAGGCCGCCATCGCCGCACGATCCGCCGCCGGCAAATCGACGTAAGCGCGCTCGGCGATCCGCCGCAATCTCAGGCGGCGCGCCTCGCGGTCGGATTCTAGCGCCGCCGCGCCCACCACTTCCGCCATGTCGCCCGCCGCCAGGCGCCGCAGCGCGTCCATTTGAAACAGCCGGTCCTGCGCCGTCACGTAGCCTTGCACGAACAGCGCGTCGTCGAGGCTCCCCGCTGCGATATGCGGCACCCCGCGCGCGTCGAATTGCACCACCGCGCGCGCCGCCACCGGCGTCTCGATCGACCCGGAACGCTGCGGCAGCGGATCCCACACCAACCCATACACCGCCGCCAGCGCAACCACCACGAACGAGACAATCAGGATATTCACGAACCTTACGATTCGAGCCAACGGCGAATGCGACATCGGACCTAACTCTCTTTCAGGGCGAAGGGTCGCCCGAAACGCAACGGAGCCCCGACCAAAGGGAGCGGTTGCCGAAACACACCCGAATCTCCCCCCGCAAAAACCGTCGCCCCAAAGTGTTGCGGAAACCAGTCCCACTCTCATCATAAGCGCTGCGCGCCCGATACTCCCGGTCCGCGATCTCCGTTAGAATTGTCTTCGGCGGACTGTGACCTACTTTCCATTTCGATTTCTGCTGGTCGCGCTGCTGATCGCGGTCAACGGTTTCTTCGCCGGCGCCGAAGTGGCGCTGCTTTCGGTGCGCCATTCCCGCCTGCGGCAGATGGCGGAGAACGGCGCGGCCGGCGCGCAGACCGCGTTGAACGTGCTCGCGAATCCCGGCCGGCTGCTCTCGGTGACGCAGGTCGGCGTCACCCTGGCCAGCCTCGGCCTGGGCTGGGCCGGCGAGAACACGCTCTACCAGTTGTTGATCTCGCACGTGCATATGACCGCCAGCCCCCTGGCCGTGGACATTCTGCACGGCGTCTGCCTGGCGGTTGCCTTCCTGGCGATTTCCTACCTCCACGTCGTGCTGGGCGAGGTGGTTCCCAAGAACATTTCGATGTCCCATGCCGACAGGATGGCCGTGCTGGTGGCGCCCGTGCTGCTTCTTTTCTATCGCGTCTCGCTGCCATTCGTGGTCGTGGTCGAGCGCTCGGCCGGCGTCATCACGCGCGCGCTGAAGTTGAAGAGCGCCGTGCACGGCGGCCACTCCGCCGAAGAGCTCAAGCTGATCGTCAGCTCCAGCCGCGGCCTCGGCTACCTGCCCGAGGAGCAGGAGGACATGATCCACCGCGTGCTCGATCTCGATTACGTGGTGGTGCGCGAAATCATGGTGCCGCGCAACCGCATCGTTTCCGTCGAAGCCGGCGCCTCTCTCGACGACGTGCTGCGCACCATGATCGCCGAGCGCCATTCGCGCCTGCCCGTCTACCGCGGCTCGCCCGAAAAGGTCGTCGGCATTCTGCATTACAAGGACCTGCTCCCGGTTTGGGAGGAGCGGCGCCGCGCCATCCGCACCGGCCACGCCAGCCGCAGCTTCCAGATCGCACGCCTGCTGCGCCCGCACCTGGTCGTGCCGGAGACCAAGCCGCTCTCGCAGATGCTCGATCAATTCCGCGCCGGCCACTCCCACATGGCGATTGTCGTCGATGAGTTCGGCACCATCGCCGGCATGCTCACCCTCGAAGACGTGATCGAGCACCTGGTCGGGCGCATCGAGGATGAGCACGACGAAAAGGTCGTGCCCCGCGACGCCGATGCCGATGAGGCCGAACTCGACGGCGCCACCCGCATCCGCGATCTCGAAACCGATTTCGGCATCGAGATCCCCGAGAATGCCGGCTTCGAAACCCTGGCCGGCTTCCTCCTCTTCCGCCTCGGCGCCATCCCGCACCCTGGCGACCACGTCGATTTCGCCGGCCGCCGCTACACCGTCCTCGAAATGGATCGCAACCGCATCTCCCGCGTCAAGGTGGAGAAGTCGGCGGATCCCGCCTAGCCCCCCTCCCACGCCGCGCCCCGCGTTGTGGTATCACTGATAACTGGATTCACCCATGCCAAACGACGAAGCATTGAAAGCGGAAATTGAACGGCTGCGTGCCGAGAACGAAGCCCTGAAGCGGCCTCGCGGACAAATGTCGATGAAGGTCAGCGAAAAGGGCGGCCTGTCGGTGTACGGGCTCGGCCGGTTCCCGGTGACGCTCTATCGCGAGCAGTGGGAAAAACTGCTCGGGATGGCCGACGAGCTGCGCCAATTCATTAAGGACCACGACGCGCAACTGAAGAAGAAGGAATAGACGGCGTGGCTGCCGCGCACGTGCCGTGTCGATACTCTTCTCGACCCTCGCTCGCCGATGGGAAATGCCAGGTCCCGTCACATCGGAATGACGATCGAGGCGTTTGAGACCGCGGGTGTGCGAGGCTTCCTGCATCGTCCCCTGGTGCCACATGGCGATGCCGTCGCCCTAACCCATGGCGCCGGCTCCAATGCCAACGCGCCCCTGCTCGTGCGCATGGCCAGCGCTTTCGCCGAAGCCGGCTTCGTGGTGCTGCGCTACGATCTGCCGTACCGCATGGCGCGCGCGACGGGGCCTCCGTCCCCGGCCACGTCGGCGCAGGATCGCGAAGGCATCGTCCGCGCCATAGATGCGCTGCGCAAGATCTCGGCCGGGCGTGTCTTCGCCGGCGGCCATTCCTACGGCGGACGCCAAACCGCTATGGCCGCCGCCGAGCATGCCGAACTGGCCAGCGCGCTGCTGCTGTTTTCGTACCCACTGCATCCTCCGCGCAAGCGCGATCAGTTGCGCACCGGCTTCTTTCCCGATCTGCGCACGCCCGCGCTGTTCATTCATGGCACGCGCGACCCGTTCGGCTCGATCGAAGAACTGCGCGCGGCGATAGCGGCGATCCCGGCGCGCACGGACCTGCTCGCGATTGAAGGCGCGGGCCACGAACTCGCGAGCGCGCCCGCCCCCGCCATTCTGGCGCGCTTCCGAGCGCTGGTCTGCTATCCTGAAAAATAATCTTTCCGGGAGTTCACCATGCGAGAATACCGCTACACGACTCCCCACGGCATCGAGGTCACCCGCTCAGCCTCGCACGGCAATTATCAAAAGGGGCTGACGCATCTTCTGCACGATCTGGACCGTCACCGTGGGATCTATCTATCTTCGGGATACGAGTATCCCGGGCGGTACTCGCGCTGGGACATCGCTTCCACCCGCCCACCGCTCGAAATCGTCGCCTACGACCGCCGTGTCGAATTCCGCGCGCTTAACGAGCGCGGCCGCCGGATTCTCGAGATCCTCTATCCCGTCCTCGCCGCGCATCCGCACTGGGACGAATTCTCTTCCGTCGACGGCGCGCTGATCGGCCGTTTGAAACCGCTGCCCGCGCTGTTTCCCGAAGAGGAGCGCAGCAAACAGCCCTCCGCGTTTTCCATCCTGCGCGCGTTGACGGACGAGTTCCGCGGCGAAGAGGATTCGCGCCTCGGCCTGATCGGCGCCTTCGGTTACGATCTGCTGTTTCAGTTCGAGCCGATCGAAAAGAAACTGCCGCGCCACGGCCACAAGGATCTGCACCTGTTTCTCTCGGACGACATCTGGTTCATGGATCGTAAGAAGGAGAAGATCGAACGCTTCCGTTACGATTTCGCGCGGGACGGCGTCTCGACCGTGGGCCTCGCGCGCGATGCGCAGCCCGTCGCGCGCCCGCCGAAACTTCCTGCCGGCGGAATCGTCTCCGATCAAACTCCCGAAGAGTACATGGCCAACGTCGAGACCGTGCGCGAGGGTATGCGCTGCGGCGATTACTACGAGGTCGTCCTGCGCCAGACCTTCAGCACGCCCTATTCCGGCAAGGCCTCGCAGTTGTTCGAGTCCGTGCAGAAGGCCAGCCCGAGCCCGTACCAGTTCCTCATGCAATTCGGCGAAGAGCAGTTGGTCGGCGCCTCGCCCGAGATGTTCATGCGCGTCGAGGGCAGGCGCGTCGAAACCTGCCCCATCGCCGGCACCGCCCGGCGCACCGGCGATCCGCTGCGCGACGCCGAGAACATTCGCGAGTTGCTCGTCTCGCTCAAGGAAGAGTCCGAGCTGACCATGTGTACCGACGTGGACCGCAACGATAAGTCGCGCGTCTGCGAACCGGGCTCGGTAAAGGTGATCGGCCGCCGCTTGATCGAATCCTACACCGGCCTTTTCCATACCGTCGATCACGTCGAAGGCTTCCTCCAGGAGGGTTTCGATGCGCTCGACGCTTTCCTCAGCCATATGTGGGCGGTGACGTTGATCGGTGCGCCGAAGAAGGCTGCCGCGCAGGCCATCGAATCTCTCGAAAAGGACGCGCGCGGCTGGTACGGCGGCGCCGTCGGCATGATCTCGTTCAACGGCGACATCAACACAGGCATTCTGATCCGCACCACCTACCTGCGCGATGGCGTGGCATCCTACCCGGCCGGTGCGACCTTGCTCTACGATTCCGACCCCGCCCACGAAGAGCGCGAGACGCGCCTTAAGGCCACCGGCTTCTTCGCCGCGCTCGGCGCGAAACCCGCGGCGCCAATCGCGCTCGAGCGCAAAGCCGCCGGCGCCGGGACGCGCCTGTTGTTGGTCGATAACGACGACTGCTTCATTCACACCCTCGCCAATTACGCGCGGCAGACCGGCGCCGAAGTGGTGACCTATCGCTCCGGCTTCCCGCCCGAGTTGATCGAGCGCGTGGCGCCGAACCTGATTTTGATTTCGCCCGGCCCCGGCCGTCCCGTGGATTTCGGCGTTCCCGAATTGGTGAAGACCGCCGTGCGGCTGGGCGTGCCCGTCTTTGGCGTCTGCCTCGGGTTGCAGGGGATTGTCGAGGCGTTCGGTGGCGAGTTGGGCGTGCTCGATTATCCGATGCACGGCAAGCCGTCGATCGTGCACCATCGCGGCGTCGGCGTTTTCGCCGGCCTGCCCGAAGAGTTCGCCGTCGGCCGCTACCATTCGCTCTTCGCGCGGCGCGAAACGTTTCCCGCCTGCTTGGAAGTCACCGCCGAAACCGCCGACGGCGTGATCATGGGCGTGCGCCATCGCGAGCTGCCGATTGAAGCCGTGCAGTTCCACCCCGAATCCATCCTCACCGCCGAATCCGGCCACGGCCTCAAGTTGATGGAAAACGCCGTCATGCTCGGCCAAGCCGCCAAGGCCGGGGTCCGCTGATCGTTTGACCGGCAGATTCGGTTCGATTGAGAAACCGCTCCCTATGGTCGCGGCTCCGATTGCAGTCGCGCCGACTGAAGCCAATCCGAACGGAGCCGCGACCACAGGGAGCGGTGCACTTATCACCAAACAAGCCACGCCGCCCAAAAACACGCGATGCAGTGCGCGCGACCGGTTTTCGCGCCCCGCCCCGCTCGCCCGGCGTGGGTCTAGTATCATGGCTTTATAATGAGTGAGCGGGAATCGTTGGTCGCCTCTCCGGCTGGAGTCCCGCCTCGCACGCTACCCCGCCTGGACGCGCTCGAAGCCGCACTCGGATTGGCCATTCGCGGCAAGCCCGAGGTCATCCGCTTTGCGCTCGTCTGTCTCGTCGCGCGCGGCCACTTGTTGATCGAAGACGTGCCGGGCGTGGGCAAGACCACGCTCGCGCAGGCCCTCGCCCGCTCCGTCGCCTGCCGCTTCCACCGCCTGCAATTCACCAGCGACATGCTGCCGAGCGACGTGCTCGGCGTCACCATTTACAATTTGCAGACGGAGACATTCGAGTTCAAGCCGGGCCCCATTTTCACCAATTTTCTATTGGCGGATGAGATCAACCGCACTACTCCGAAAACGCAATCCGCGCTGCTCGAAGCCATGAATGAGAGCCAGGTGACTATCGACGGGCATCCGCACTCGCTGCCGCGCCCGTTCATGGTGATCGCGACCCAGAATCCGGTCGAGCATCATGGCACCTACCCGCTGCCGGAATCGCAACTCGACCGCTTCTTCATGCGCCTGCGCATCGGTTACCCGGACGCCGTGAGCGAGCGCGAAATCATCCGCCAGTCCGCCGGCGCGCTGCCCGAAGCCCCGGCCAGCGGCCTGGTTGCGGACGACATTCTCCGCGCGCAGGACGCGGCCCACGCGGTCCTCGTCGAAGACGCCGTGGTCGATTACATCCTCGCCATCGTCGAGCAAACGCGCCATCACGAATCGCTCGCGCTCGGCGTCAGCCCACGCGGCGCGCAGGCGCTCTATCGGGCCGCGCAGGCGCTCGCTCTTCTCGAAGGCCGCGACTACGCGACGCCCGACGACGTCAAGCGCCTCGCCGTTCCCGTCTTCGCCCACCGCGTTGTCATCAACACTCGCAACACCCTGGTCGAGCGCCGCGCCGATGCCGGCGAGCGCATCATCGAACAAGTTCTCACCCAGGTGGAAGTGCCCCTGTAGAGCCACACAATTATGAAGACTGCCATCATCGGTCTGCCCATGACGGGCAAGACAAGCCTGTTCGCCATCCTCACCGGCGTTCACCACGAAACCCGCATCGGGTCGACAGCCGCGCGCACCGGCGTTGCCAAGGTTCCCGACACGCGCCTGGAAGCGCTCGGTCGCCTCTTCGAGCCGCCCAAGGTCACTCACGCCACGGTCGAGTACGTGGACATGCCTTCGATATCGCGCGAGAATCTGCGCGATCCCGCTTATGTCGCGAGCCTGCGCGTGGGCGATGCGTTTGCGCATGTGCTGCGCCTGTTCGACGATGAGACTGTCCCGCACGAAAAGGGCTCGGTCGATCCGCTGCGCGACATGGAGGATGTCGAGACCGAACTGATCCTCAGTGACTTCGCCGTGATTGAGAAGCGCCTGGAGCGCCTCGACAAGGATCGCAAGAAAATCAAGAATCCCGAGTTAGATCGCGAATTCGACTTACTCACTCGCTGCCAGGCCACGCTCGAAAAGAACCAGCCGCTGCGCCAGCTCGAGATCGACGCCGACGACGAGAAACGCATTCGCGGTTTTCAATTCCTCTCGCGCAAGCCCGTGCTCTATGTCTTGAATCTCGGCGAAGGCGACGCTGGACGCATGGCCGAACGCGAACGCGAATATCGCGAAGGCCCGCTGGCCGGGCGCGCCCACACCGCCGTGACCGCCGTCTGCGGCAAGATCGAAGCCGAACTCGCCGAGTTGCCACCCGCCGAGCAGGCCGACTATCTCGCCAGTTACGGCCTCAAGGAATCCGGCCTGGAGCGGCTGATCTCCGCCACTTACTCGCTGCTCGGTCTGATGAGCTTCCTCACCGCCGGCGAAGACGAATGCCGCGCCTGGACCGTCCCCATGAACAGCCCCGCCGCCAAAGCCGCTGGCGCCATCCACTCCGATTTCGAAAAGAAGTTCATCCGCGCCGAAGTAGTCAACTGGCAAGCCTTAGTCGATCACTCCGGCTACGCCGGCGTGAGAGAGAAAGGCCTGCTGAGACTCGAAGGCAAAGAGTACTTAGTCAAAGACGGCGACGTGTTAGTAATTCGCCACGGGTAACCACCGTGGCGCAGACTGTCAGACCCAACGTCATTTAGTTGTCCCGCCGCCGTGCGCTCACGGTGGGGCGGACGCCCCCGTCCGCGCCGGACCCCCTGGTCCGGCTCTTCGATCCCGCGAAGCAATTGACTCTTCGAGCGCAGGGCGGGACGGGGGCGTCCCGCGCGGACCTGGGGGTCCGCCCCACAAAATCCGCCGCGCCTCGGCGATCTGAGAACTTGAGTGGCATTGGCCTGTCGGGCGTGTAGAGCCAAGAGTCGTCGCGGCTTTTCCCGGCGAGCTCGACCGATTTGGACGCTTCGACATGAATCGCCTTGTTCCACGCGACCGGGAACGCGCTACGCAGGGCTGACCGGGGCCTCCGCCGGCGGCGTTGGCGGTTCACCCGGGTCCGACCCGGACTTCCTTTCACGCACGGCTTCGCCCACCGCCGCGTACGCGTAAGCCACCGACATCGCCGCGAAGAAGACGATGCCAAAAGTGCGTCCAGGCCAGCACCATCTCTGCCGCGAGACCAAATGGAGCACGTAGGTCGCACCGCCAACGGAGATCAATGCCGACGGTAGCCACCTCGCGCGTCCCCAGCGGCGTTTCGGCACAAGGACAGCCGATAGGAGCAATACGACTGTGATGAGGGTTGTCCAACCCTGGCGGCGCGTGCAGTGAAGCGCGATTGGTCCGAAAAACTTCAGAAACCAATAGGCAGCCTCGAAGTAGTTCCGCGGCACGCCTTCTCCCCGGCGATACGCATCGGCGAGATAGTACCGCCCCACCATCTCACCCTGTTCGGCGGCTTTCCGGTACCAGCGCGCAGCCTCGGTATAACTCTGCGGCACTCCCTGGCCCCAGCGATACGCGTGTCCCAATGTAAGTTGCGCATCCGCATTTCCGTGCTCGGCGGCCTTGCGCGCCCAACGCGCGGCCTCGGCATAATCGCACGCCACGCCGTCGCCGCGCTCATACATGAAAGCAACTCCGTACTCACCCGTCGCGTCACCCTGATCGGCCGCTTTGCGGTACCAGCGAAGAGCTTCGGCGAAGTCCTGAGCAACACCTCTTCCCTGCCCGTATCTGATCGCGAGTGCGCACTGTGCCCGAGCATAGCCATGATCGGCGGCTTTGCGGCACCAGCGGACAGCCTCAGCGTCATCCCGCGGCACTCCTTGGCCGCGATGATAGAGATAGCCCAGGGCATATTCAGCTTTCGCGCTTCCCTGGTCGGCGGATCCGCGAAGCCAACGGACGGCCTCCGCATTATCCTGTCGGACGCCTTTGCCGAAGCAGTACGCGGAACCGAGCCGGTATTGAGCGTCCGCGTCGCCGCGGTCGGCGCGTGCGCGGTATTGCTTGGCAGTCTCAGTGAGGCTCCGCTGAATCACTGCTTGCTTATACACAGCCCAGAGGATTGCCGCGCCGCATAACACGGCCAGGCACAATGCCGTGACTTTGAGTTTCCGATGGGCCATCTATTGCTCCCTCGCAATTGTAAGGCGAATTGAAGGCCTTAAACATTCCAAGACATTAGTCCAACACGTTAGCACCCGGCAACGATCGTTCAGCTAAGCCGGAAAAGCGGGTCACGGCCGACGTCGAGTTGTGCCAAGGCGGGCGCCGGTTTGGCGTCTCAGAAAACCTGCCGCACCTTTAGCAAGAAATATCAAGTATTCCCCAATCGCCTCGGCTACACTGCTCACGATGCGTCTTGAGTGACGCATGATTCCCAAATCGCACGGAGTAAGTCCGATGAAGATACTCTTGATCGTCGTAGGCATTCTCTTAGTCGTTGGCGTGGCGGCCTTCTGGATGTGGCACAAGATGACCGGGCCGCTGTACCAGCCCGGCGATGTGCGCGCGGGCAAGGACCTGGCCGAGCCGCTGACGCCTCCGCCGGCCGCCGCTCGGCAATGGCTCGTAGCGCCCGGCATAGAACTTTATCACTTCGAGCAAGGCACGGGCACGCCGATCCTGGTCGTGCATGGCGGCCCGGGGTTTCCGCCCGACGAGCCATGGCGCGCCGGCGCGCTGCTGCCGTATCGCGTTATCTATTATCACCAGCGCGGCTGCGGCCGCTCCAGCCGTCCGATCCACAGCTTCAGCGGGACCAACATGTACGAGAATATGCGCCGGGTCCATCGCACGCTTGGACTGCCGGCACAGGTGGGCGATATCGAACGAATCCGCCGCATTCTGGGAGTGGATAAGATGATCGTGATCGGCCACTCGTTCGGCGCGGAGCTGGCCGCGCTGTGGGCCGCGGAGTTCCCCGAGCACGTGCGCGCGCTCATCTGCGTGGCGCCGGCCGACCTGGCGGTGTTGCCGAGAAAGGCCGGATTCGAGGGCGACCTGTTCGAACTGGTGCGCCGCCGCATTCCGGCGGAAATGAAACCGGAATACGAACAGTACCTGGCCGAGTACTTCAACTTCCGCCACGCCTTCGCTCGCAGCGAGGAGCAATCCGGGGCGTTTTACGGCGGCTTCGCCAAGTTCTGGGGAGCCGCCGGCGCGCCGCGCGGAACCTCCGCGGTCGACTCGGCCGGCTACGAGCCGCTGGGCATTTATTGCAGCATGGGCGCGCACCACGATTACCGGGCCGCCTACGGCGCGGTCGAGGCGCCGGTATTGGTGATTCACGGCGGCGCCGACCTGCAGCCGGAATCCGTCAGCCAGGGTTTCGCCGCGCGCTTCGCGAAGCATCAGTTCGTCAGCATGGCGGGCGCGACGCACTTCGCGTTCGACGACCAGCCCGGAGCTTTCGCAGCAGTGGTCAACAAGTTCCTGAGCGCGCTGTGATGTGCGAACTCCGCCCTGGTTCGTAGCGGTTTGCGAGTGGCCGCGCGGACCAGGAGCGGAGTGCGTTTCGGTCTCCATGGGGCATTGCGGAATCCCGCGATGGACCGGTTTCCAGGATGAGCGCGATCGGTCGAGATGCCCGCTGCGCACTTTCGCGTGGCACGCCATCCGTCGTCCAGCCGCCGTACAATGGCCTAATGCCGGATGAGAAGATCTTCGCGCACACTGACCCCGACCTGTCGCAAGTGCTCGAGGAACTGCGGCGCCGCGAGCCCATTTTTCACAGTGCGGAATTCGGCGCCACGCGTGCGGACTTCGAAAGAGCCACGGCGCCCGAGTATTGGGAAGTGGGTGCTTCTGGCCGACGCTACAGCCGGGAATTCATCCTTCGCGGCTTGGAGGGGAATCCCCCTGTCGAAGCCGCTTCCGCAGGCTGGCGATGCTACGACCACGCCCTTCGCCGTCTCGGTACCGACACTTACCTTCTTACCTACACGCTGCGCCAGATCGATCGTCTCACCCGTCGCGCCACCATCTGGCAGACCGCTCCCGCAGGTTGGCGGATTCTCTATCATCAAGGCACCATCGTATCCGCCGAAGAGGACGACGCGTTCCCTCGTGGTTGGGTCGATGCCCAAGCTCCGCTGCGTGAGAAGTAGAGGAAGGTCCGGTCCTAAGATTTCGACTCGCCGCCATTCGGAAGCAATGCACGATAGCGTATGGCCCCAAGCAGGAAGCTGAACCCACGCGCCCGGACCTCCGTGTGCAGGCGAACACTGAGCTGAGCGGCGCCGGCTCGGGAGATAAGCGGGCGAGGCAGCCCCGCGGAGGTATGGAAATCGGGGGACTTAATCCGCCGCGTTCACCGGCCCGCTAGGCGCGCCAGCTTCCCGGACGACGCGTTGCAGGGTTTCGGCCAGTTCCTTGCGCCGTATGGGTTTTGCGAGATAGCCGTCCATGCCGCATTTCAGGTATCGCTCCCGGTCGCCCTTCATGGCATTCGCGGTAAGCGCCACGACGGGAAGGTGGCGGCCGGTGCCGCGCTCGGACCGGCGCAGGGCCTCGGTGGCTTCTATGCCGTTCATCACCGGCATCTGCACGTCCATCAATACGATGTCGAAGGTTCCGGCCTCAAGAGCGCGCAACGCCTCCTGCCCGTTTTTCGCGACTACCACGGTATGCCCTTCCCGTTCGAGCAGCTTGACCGCCAACTGACGGTTCACCGGATGGTCCTCGGCGAGCAGGACGCGCAGCCGGCGGGGCGGTTCGGCGCCGGGCGGCAAATCGGAATTCGCGGCAGGCGCATCGTTCGAGGACTGCTCGGGCAGCGCGGCGCGCATGGTGAAGCGGAAACAACTGCCCTCGCCCGGTTTGCTCTCGACCGAGATGGATCCGCCCATCATCTCGACCAGGCGCACCGAGATGGTGAGGCCGAGCCCGGTACCGCCGAAGCGCCGGCTCATCGATCCGTCGGCCTGGGAAAAGGCGTTGAAGATGGCCTTCTGCTTCTCGGGCGCGATGCCAATGCCGGTGTCGCGCACGGCGAACTCGAGCACCAGGTCGCCGTCGCCGCCGTCGTGCGACTCCGCCGTAAGCGCGACCGAGCCGCGCTCGGTGAATTTCAGGGCGTTGCCGAGGAGGTTTACCAGGACCTGGCGCAATCGCATCGGATCCCCGACCACGCGTTCCGGAACGTCCGGATGGACTTCCGACCGCAACTTGACCGGCTTCATCCGCGTCTGCCACGACATTACTTTGATCACTTCCGCGATACACTCGCGCAGGCCGAACGGAATCGGATCGAGTTCCATCTTGCCCGCCTCGATCTTGGAGAAGTCCAGAATNNTGACTCATGTTGGCGAGGAACTCGCTCTTCGAGCGGTTGGCTTCCTCGGCGCGGTCGCGCGCCTCGACCAAATCGGCGTTCACGCGGCGCAGCTCCGCAGTGCGGTTCAGGACCTCCCCTTCGAGACTCGATCGATGCACTTCGAGTTCGCGATCGCGCCGTTGAATCTCGCCCAGCATCTCATTGAACGCGTCGATCAACGTGCCCAGTTCGTCGTCGGAATACCGGTTGGCCCGAATGGCGTAGTTGCGGAGCACGGTGACGGCCTTGGCCGTCCGCACGAGATGGATCACCGGCTCCGAGATCAGCCGTTCGAGACGCGAGGCGAGCAAATAGGCGACGAAGATCGAGATCAGCACCACCAGCACCACGGTTGGGCCGGTGCGCGACAGGCGATACCAGAGCGGCTGCAGGTCCGACTTCAGATAGACGGTGCCGATGGTTTGCCCGGCCAGTTCCACATCGCGCACGGCGACCAGGCCGCCCTGCTCAAAAGACGTTCTCTCCGCGCCAGGACTCCGCGGGAAGGGCGTGCCCGGCGCACGGGCTGCCCGATAGCTGGCGAACAGGTTGCCGTCGGCCGAATAGACGCAGGCGGCCTGCATCGAAGGGTAGGATTGTAGCGAGCGCAGGGTCTCGCCGGCCGACGCGGTATCGCCGAAGCTGATGGCGGCCGTGCTGTTTTGCCCGATCAGGCCGGCCAGGGTGGCGAGTTGGCTGCGCATCGCGTCGCAGGTGGTGACGACATCGGCGATTCCCAGCAGCAGGCAGGCCGGCAACAGCACCGCGGCCACGGTGAGCAGGATGATCGCGCGCAGCTTGTTGCGCAGCGAAAGCCGGCGGATCGGCCGTGCAAGATCGATCCTCATCGCGGCTTCCCCCAGACCCTGGTTGCCAGGCTCAGGAGTTTGGAACTGAGCTTCAATTGCGCCCGATCGGCGGCCTCCAGGTTGACGGCGAAGCGGATTCTCTGGTCCACGACCTCAAAGCCGACGATCCCTCCGCTCTGGCAGAATGCCGGTGCGTCCCCCACGGTGAGCACGGCTCTATTTTCGAACCGCTTCAACGCCGGCTTCAGCGAGGTGGCAGGCGAGGCCAGGAACACGATCTGGCAGGCGAAGGCATCCTCCGGCCGGCTGAACCGGCGGACCACGACGGCACGGCCGCCGAGGGTTTTCCCGGCCAGCGTCTGGTCGATCAACGGACCGAACGGATCGGAGCCGAGGATGCCGATGCAGAACGACTCTCCCGGGGCGTCCGCCGGCCAGTCCACAAACTTGGCGAAGTTGAAGAGAAACGCTGCCTTGACCTGATACTCGCTCGGCCCCTGCGCGGCGAGCGGCAGCGCCAGCGCCAAAACCGCCAGGAGCGGAATGCCCCGCCACGTGCGGACCGCAGGATTGGAGCGCCGGTTCAAAACCGGAATACCACCCTTCCGAAAATGCTGCGGGGGAACTCGGTGGCAACGATTCCATAGGTGTTGCCGAATTCGAGAAACCGCGGTTGCAGCAGATTCTGTCCCACCAGGCTGACTTCAGCCGATTCGCCGAGCCGCCGGGCAACCCTGACGTCCAACCGCCAGTGTGCCGGAATCTCATTGCCGGCAAGCCGCGATGTCCAGGCGACGGTGGTATCGAAGCTCAACTTGGCCGGCAAATCCAGCAGGGAGCGGACCTGCCACGTATACTCCGGCGAACAGAGGGCGAGGTACGGGTTGACCTCGACCTGGGACGCGGAATTCACCCGGTAATTCACATGCAACATCGAGTAAGCCGGGCTGATCCGCCATCGGCTGGTCGCGTTCCAGGTCGCGCTCACTTCGCCGCCGTAGTTGACCGCCTTCCCGCCGTTCCCGAACACGTAAGGGAGCAACGGCTCGTAGCCGCCGCCCTCCTGCACCATGGACGGCGGCAACGTGTCGATCGTGACCATGCCCTTGTAGAGGCTGCCGAACGCCGCCACGTCCAGCGACAGGTATCGGTTGATCTGCGCCCGGTATCCGGCTTCGTAGTCGTCCACGGAGTCTGCGCGCTGGTGGGTGTTCCCCAGCAGGCTCACAATCACGGCCATGCCCGGTCCCAGCGATTCCGTCGCTGCGCCATCGATTCCGGATTCCACTCGACCCGGCTGGCCGACGGCGTGTGCGGCGGAGAGCCAGAACGTACTGCTCGGCGTCGCCGTCCACGCCATGCGCGCGCTCGGTTCCACGTTGAACCCCGTGTACGGGTTGTGTTCGACCCTGGTGCCCAGAGTAAGCCCGAGGTTATTCGTGATGCGGATTTCGTCTTCCGCAAATGCGCTGTACAGTGCGTCGGCGCGCGCCGGAGGCGAAAAGGAGACCCAGCTCTGCGGGCTGAAGTCGGTGTCCGTCCTGCGGTATCCGGCTCCCCAAACCACCTCGTTCCGGCTTCCCAGGCGACGCCGGTTCTGATAATTGAAATCCAGACTATTCTCCTTCATGGGCACGCCCAATTCCGTGCGGTGAGACGCCGAGTAATAGAATTGCAGGGACTGTTCCGCGCCGTTGTCCGCGGTCCGGGTCCAGCGACCCAGTATGCTGCCGCCGCCCGCCTCCTGGCGGCGCCAGGAGATCGTGCCGCCGGGCAGGCCGAGGAGGGATTCGACCGTGTGTCCGGCCTGGTTATAGTAAAGGTCGCCTTCCACGGTCACCGAGTCGCGTTGGCCGATGCTCCAGTCCGAGCGGAAACCGCCGTGTCCGCGTTCCCAGCCATCGCCTCCCGCGGCGCCATTCGGTTGCACCGAGTCGGCGATATCGTTGTAGGCACCCCAGACGCGGTAACTGCCGCCGCTTCCAATCCTTCCCCCGTACGATGCGGTGTCGGAGGCGTGCGTGTATGAGCCCGAGCCCAGACTTGCCGAGCCGCCATGCGCGGTCTTGGAGTTTCTGGTCATGATGCTGATGACTCCATTGACCGCATTGGCGCCCCACACCGATCCGCCTGGGCCGCGAACCACCTCGATGCGCTCGATCTCGGCTACTGGCAGATCGATCTGGTCCCAGTAGACGTCGGAATACGCGGTCGAATACACCGACCGGCCATCGATCAGCACCAGCACGTTGGTCGAGTAGCGCGAATTGAAGCCCCGAATACTGATGGCCCAACTGCCGCCATCGATCTGCGCCACGTTGACGCCGGGCACCATGCGCAGCAGGTCCGGCAGGTTGGTGGCGCCGGAGCGCTCGATGTCCTCCCGGGTGACGACGTAGACCGCGGCGGCGGTACGCGCGAGGTTCTGCTCCTTTTTCGACACGGTGGTCACCTTGGTGTCGAGAAGCTGCTCGAGTGAAGCATCGGCGAGGTCCTTCTGGCACCACGTCATGCCGGCGGCAAGACTCGCCAACGCCAGCAGCTTCAGAGTCATGGGCGGATGCGTCCGCGCGCGACTTCGGCTCATGCCTACTTATCGGCTGTATTCGCCAAAGAGATTAACGTGTTGTGGATGCCTGGTTTATGGAGAGTGGCTGGTACGCATGTTTGAGGTGACGATGGATTTCCAGCGCGAGGGAGCGCTTGGGCCGGGCGCTATGTCTTCGGCGGGGAGATTCGGGAATATGGAAGCACCGCTCCGTTGGAGAACCGTCGGAACTTATTGATTCTGTTATGGCGGCCGGCGGGTTCTGCATCACCATGGGTGAGCCGCAGGCCCATAAAGACTCCCTTCGGTCGCGGCTCCGGGCGTGGTGAGGTTACTTACTGGGGACTTTGGTGATTTTGGGGAATACGGGCAAGCTAAAGCATGCCCCACCGTGCGGAGACACTTGGGGCTTGGAGAGTTAGTAAGTTCTATAAGTGCGGTGCGGGTGGCCGGG
>PMKM01000132.1 GCA_003157745.1 Bryobacterales bacterium
CACGAACCGGCCCAGGCCCGCGCTGGCGCCGAACAGCTCGGCCACCGTCAGCATGATGAAGGAGAATACAAGGCCCACGCTCATGCCCGAGAAAATGTGCGGCAGCGCCGCAGGTAGCACGATGCGCCAGAGATACTCGAACCGTTTCAATTGCAGGATGCGGGCGTTGTCGCGATACCGCTGCGGCAGGTTGTGCGCGCCGGTGGCAGAGCTCAGGAACACCGGCCAGAACGCGCCCACGAAAACCACGAAACCGGCCGCCGTGCGAAAGCCCGGCAGCAGCGCGATCGCGTAAGGAATATAGACGGTGGGCGGAACCGGCGAAGCGATCCGCGAAAACAGCGAGAACATGCGGTTCAACACCGGCGTCGAGCCCACCAGAATGCCCCACACGATGGCCGCCACCACTGCCAGAAGGTAGCCCGGCGCCAGAATGACGAACGACGATCCGGTGCCTTTGAACAGCTCCGGCAGCGAGGCCCATAGCGCCCGGGCCGTTACCAGCGGCGTGGGAAACAGATACTTACTCGAGAAATGCACGTACGTGCTCAGCCCATGCCAGATTGCCAGCAGGGCGAGCAGGAACAGCACGCCTTCCTTGCCGCGCAGTATTCGCATCTAGATGCCCTCCGCGTTTTCCACTTCCACCGAATCGATGCGCTGCAGCACGTCCAGGCGGAAGCGTTCTTCGATCCGCTCGCAAACGGCGGCGAATTCGGGCGACGCGGCCAGCGTCCGGCGCTGGCGCGGGCGCGGGAACGGCACTGCCATTTCGTCGATGATGCGCCCCGGCGAGGAGCCGAGCATTACCACGCGGTCGGCAAGATAGAGCGCCTCCTCGACATCGTGGGTGACGAACACCACCGTCTTGCGCGGCGTTGCGTTCGACCACACGTCGAGCACCAGGTCCTGCAGTTTGGCGCGGTTGACCGGATCGAGCGCGCCAAACGGCTCGTCCATCAATAGGACCGGCGAGCCCAGCGCCAGCGTGCGCGCGATAGCGCCGCGCTGCTGCATTCCGCCCGAAAGTTCGAACGGGTGCTTGCGCCGCGCGTCGCTCAATCCCACCATGTCCAGATACTCGTCGGCCAGGTTTAGCCGCCACTTCCTGCCCATCTCCGGATGCGCCTTGGCCAGCGCCAGCGATACGTTCTGCGCCAGGTTCAGCCACGGGAACAGAGAGTAATCCTGGAAGACCACGCCGCGCTCGAGCGACGGCCCGGAGATCGGCTGCCCCTTCCAGAACAGAGAACCGGCGCCCGGCTTCTCGAGCCCAGCCAGCAGCCGCAGCAGCGTGGTCTTGCCGCAGCCGCTCGGGCCGAGCAGGCACACGAACTCTCCTTCGCCGATCGATAGGTGAATATCGGTCAGCACGGGTGAGCCGTTGTATGCGAAACGCAAGGCGCTGGCTTCGAGTCCGGCCATTCCGGGGTCCCTGGCAAACATGGTCAATGGCAATCCGGCGCGGCCTTCTTCGCCGCGCTCGCCAGCACGATTCCCGGCTCGGCGTCTTTCGCCGACTTCACCGTGTTTCGCTCGGCAAAGGTCTTCAGCCGCTGCTGCCAGAACGGGTCCTTGGGACTCTCCGCAGCCAGGCTGCGCAGCGCCTTTTCGTAGAGGCTGGTGTCGATGAACTTCGTGATGTCGAGGTTCGATTCGACGAAATCGCTCTTGATCATCGTCTTCCAGAAGCGGACGATGCCCAGCACGTTCGGGTCGGAGGCCTGGTCCAGGTAACCCTCGTAGTAGGCTTTCTGAATCAAGCCGCGGTCCAGCTTCAGGTACTTGCCGATGTCGTCGAGCGTCTTCTCGTGGCTGAAGTAGGCGAATTTCTCCGCCTTCAGGAACGCGCGAATGAAGTGCACCCACCGCTCCGGGTTGTCGCGAATCGAGATGGCGTTGACGGTCAGGCGGCAGCAGGGATGCCCCGGCTGCAGCGTCCGGCTGCGGATCACCACCTTTAGCCCTTGCGCCTCGGCGGTCACATCGTGCGGCCCCCAGATGACGCCCGCGTCCACCTCCCCGGACTTGACGGCTTCGAGCACCGCCGGGGGCGACTTCAACTCGAAGATCTGCAGATCGGTCTTCCAGTTGATGCCAGCCTCTTCGAGCGCGCCACGCAGTACGGCATCCCCGGTGGCCAGGCGAATTGTGGCCACCTTCTTTCCCCTCAGATTGGCGATAGTCTTGATAGACGCGACGTGATCCGGTCTCACAACGATAGCCGCGTCTTCTCCCATCACGCCGCCGATGATGCGGATATCCGCCCCCTTGGAAATGTGAACCAGCGGAGCGGTAGTGCCGAACGCTCCCAGGTCGAGTTTCCCGGCGCGCAGCGCCGCCAGGCCGTCGGCGGAGTTAGCGAACTCGATCAGATCGACATCGAGCCCTTCCTGCTTGAAGAACCCTTCCTCCTTGGCGACGAAGAACTTGGCGTGCCCCGTCACCGGAAGATGGCCTACCTTGAGTGATTCTGCGGCCCCGACTCGAACCGTGGTCAGCGTCGAGGCAAGTAATCCGGCAAGTAAGTAAGTGCGAATACCGTATCTCATGATTGGTCTCTCCTTCGAGTTAGGGCAGTGTGAAGCGCACCGAGGTGAATACCATGTGGGCATGCGCGGTGGAAGGACTTCCGGCCGCTTCCCACCAGGGCGCCCTGGTCAGGTACGAATACTGCGTGACTAACTGCAGCGCACCATAGTTCGGGTTCTTCCAGAAGGTGCGGATGTAGCCGAACGTTGCCTCCTGGATCTGGCGGTTTGCCGCGTTCGACGATCCCGGGAACCCGAAGCCGAGATAGTTGCCCGGCGAAACGAGTGTGTAGTTGCGGCGGAAATAGTCGCCGCCGTAGTAAGCGTAGATCTGCGATTTCGGATCCGGCGCGTACTCGAACCCGGCGATGCCGGAAAGCGCGTGCACCGGGGAAATCGAGCCGTCCGGGCCCACCGTCAGGTCCGGCGCGAGCCCGAGGATGTAGCGGCCTCCGCCGCTGCTCACGAACGCGGTTTCGACGATACGGAAGTTCTTGAATATCTCCAGGCTGCTGTTGAACGATCCGCCGAATCCCTGGGCATTGTAATGAACCCCGGCGGCCGGAGAAGTGCGGAAGTGGCGCCAAAGACCGGCGGCCTCCACGTGAAACGCCTTACCGCCGACTTTGGTGTCATAGGCGGCCTTGGCGATGAAGTCCGGCGCCACGTTCGGCGTCGAGGTGGCGCTGCCGTTCGAGACCTGCGAGGCGGCGAACGCCGGAACCGTCGCGGCCGTGGTCACGAACTGCTCCGGGTTCTCAATCGAAGCGGCGATGGACCACTTCTTGTCCGGGTGAAACACCAGGCGAAGCTGCCCCTGGCGCGCCCAGGGCAGGCCGACCAGGTAGTTGGAATCCTGCTCCAGCCCGATGAACAGGTCCGCCGGAACCGAACTGGCGCCCACGCGATTCGGCGTCAGAAGAGTCCAGCCCTGTCCGCCCAGCACTTCCCAGCGGCCCTTTTGCACGTTGACCCAGTACTGCCGCATGCGCAGCGTGTTGCTGTTGCTCGTGACGTAACCGCCGGTCGGCTGGGTGCCCCAGAAGTCCGCTTCCACGTAGCCCGTCAGGAGGACATTCTTGGTCGGGCTTTCGGTGACCTTCAATGAGATGCGCGAGTTCTGCGCGCTGGATCGGATTTCGGTCAGCCGCCCCGCGCCGGTGTTGCGGAACGGGATCGCTCCGAACGACGTGGCGATGCCGCTGCCCACATTCGTCGAGCGCCATACGGTCGCGAAATCGACGAACCCGCCGGGTGCGAAATCGGCGCCGCCGATGTGGAAAGCGAGCGGCGAGAAAGCGCGTCCCTTGTTGTCCACCTGCGCCGTGCCGGCGGGCGCCGGAGTTGCCACGCCGGGTGCCGGCTGGGCCGTCGCGGCGGGCGCGGATGCCAGTTGATCGAGCAGTTTCTGCTGCCTGTCGAGCGCCTGCTGGGCTGTCTCGAGCGCCTTGCGCTGCTCGTCCAGTTGTTTTTGCTGCGCGGCGATCTGCTCGCGCAGTTTGCCGATCTCATCGGGAGCCTGCGCCAGAACCAACGTCGGAAGCAGGATTGCGGACAGAAGGAGGAGTCGTGATGTCGTCATGAATGCCATGCGTTTTCCTGTTTGGATGAATCTCTATCGATGATAGGACGATTCTCCGTGTGAAGCAAGACAAACAGACCAATTTATCCTGTTATCGCCCACAACTAACTGATTTTATTGTGTAAAAAAATATACCCATAGCTTATCTAGATGGGTGCCATGAAATCTAAAACTTCCCCTATCGACAATCCATTACGGTAGTACTGGAGCCGGTTGGGCGCACTCAGGAAATGGCCGCGCCAGCAGCGGGCAGCCACGGGCCGTTCCTGTCATGCTGCAAATATCCACTTGACCTATGGGTTTAATCTAGATATACTCGATCTATTATGGTGGCTTTGACCCATAACCTCTTCTCGCTGACCTGCCTTTCCGCGTGCCGCTGTTGTCGAATCACGCGCCGACCAGGACAGTGAGCGCAACTCCGGACCACACCACGCTGGCACGGATGTGCGCGGACCGGCCCAAGAGAGGAGAACCAAGATGGCATTACTTTCGAGATCCGAGATATCCCCTTCCGTCTTCTACGACGGCGCGGCGTTTGAAATTGACGCAGCCACCAAGCCCGGCGGATACCATATTGGAGGAGAAGGTTCCTTGCCACCACCTGCGGCAGTTTCAAAGTCCGCTGCTGAAGTCAGCAGACGGGGTTTGCCCGAGGAACTTCGATGGTACCTCGCGAATCTTCGGAAAGCCTACCCGAAGCTGGACCCGCACTCGTTGCAGAATATGGCCGCGATTTCCTCGTCGGCCTTGGGCAGTTTTAATCGCGCGGCCCGGGTCACCGTTTCCCCGATGTTCGGCGAGTTCCATCCACCGTCCTTGGGGTACAATCGAGCCTATTTCCAGGACGTCTCCGAAGTGCTGGAGGGAAGGTTCACCACCCTGTATATGTGTGGCAGGAATAACGTCACCATAGGCGTTGGTTGTAATCTCGATCTGAACGGGCCAGGCACGGGACTTGCCGAGGCCCAGAAGCTGGCCTTTTACCCCAGCAAGAACCACAAAGATCCCGACCCCGGCAGCAAGCCGGTAGATGCCCGCGCGATTGAAGCCGAGTACAACACGGTGAGGATGTTGAATGGCAAGACAACGAGCGCTGACAGGCAGGCGCAGTTCCTCAATCTGGCCGTCCGCCAGGATGCGGTCGATGAATTGTTTCAGACGCGGCTGAAGGATCGTAGTGAGAAACTGCTGCGGGACACGATCTATCGGGCGCAGTGGAGGTTCTTTCCCAGTTCCGCCAAGATGGCGCTGCTGAGCATCTCGTGGGCCAAGTGGCTGCCGTCGGACGCCATTCATCAAGCGGTCAAGCAGTTCGATTTCCTTGCCGCCTCAAAGGCGATTCAGTACCCCTCTGTGGTGTCCAGCGCATACGACAACCTGCAATTGAGGGGTGCCTGGCAGAAAATCCTCTTTGAGTACGCCTTCGCCGAGATCTATCCCTGGACGGGCCCGGCTCCATCCGATCCGGGCTATCGGCGAAACGCCTGACGTGCGCTGCACGAGGGGCATGCCCGGAGGGACCGCTTAGATCGTAGTGCGGGTCTCGCCGAACGGTAGCGGTCCGCAGTCCAATCGCTCAGAAAATGTTCTTGACGATTCGAAAGCGGTCGTTCACGGACCTGCGGGTGAGGAGGTAGGCTGCGATAGTGGGCTTCGGCCCGTAGAGGGTGTCGGCTGGGCCCCACGAAGCCTCGATCATGATGTCGTCCCAGCCGTCCCCGACAAAATCCCCCATCGCAGAAACGATGTAGGCGTCGGCATCGGCCAGTCCCGTTCCGTGGGACGGGACGTAGATAGTCTGCCTGTCGAGCCCGAAGCCGTGATTGATCTGTGCTCGATTGGTGCCCCTCCAGTACCCACTAAGGCTCAGACCCTTATTGCCGGCTTCCACGGCTGCGAGGTGCGACGCCTCGCTTTCGGCAGCATAGATGCCGGCCGGCAGCAACGAGAAGACGGCGCGAGTCCAAGTGATGTTCCGGATTGCGGAGCGGCGCGCTGGGATTGCGTGGCCTAGCTCCCTAACTTCGGCACACCAGGCTGCAAGGGCTCCGCGCGTTCCGAATCGATTCGGCGACTGATAATCGTTGGGATTGATCAGAGCCAGCAGTTCATTGCAATTATGCACGTCAGGCTGGGCCGAGGCGTTAGCGGCCTCAGGGTCGGGCCGCAGATCGTCCAGTTCGACGCCGGCGAACGGTCGTGCAAGGCGCGCCTCCACATCCTCGGGCTTGGTGTTGTGAGGGTCGTAGCGCCACCACACCGGATACGGCTTGGAAGCGCTGGCGGTCTTTTGCGGCGGCTTCGGCTGAGCCACCGCGAAGCTAGCTGACAGAAACAGCAGCACAAGGATGGGGCGCATGTCATGTCAAGTGTAACGCAGCAGTCTAGGCGTCGGTTAGGCTCGGCTCGCTCCTGGATGGAGTCGAGAAGAGACGCAGCGATAGGGGAGGGGGCGACCTGCGCCGCAGTCCGTTGAACCGCCGCACGGATCGCCCCTGGCGGGCCTCGCGGCTTACACTGCCAGGTACACCGTTTGGCCCTGGCGGTTCACCAGCAGCAGCGTTTCGGCCTCGCTGCGTTTGAGCGCCTGCTCGAACTCGGCGGTGTTGTGGACCGGCTTGCGGTTGACTTCGACGATCACATCGCCGCGGCGCAGGCCATTGAGGGCGGCCTGGCTGGCAGGATCGACGGCGGTCACCACCACGCCGGCTGTGTCCGATGGCACGCCAATCTGGCGGGCGTTGCGCGCGGTCACGTCCTCGACGGAAACTCCCTCCATGCCGGTTTGCGCATTCTCCGGTTCGCTCCCGGCCTTGGCGGTTTCGGTGGGCATCTCCTCCAGGCGCGCCGGAATGTCGCGCTCGGCGCCGTCGCGCAGCACTTTCAGGTTCACCGAAGTGCCGGGCTGCATCAGCGAAATCAACATGCGCAACTGCGCGTTGTCGCTAATCGGTTTTCCATTCACGGCCAGAATGATGTCGCCCTTCTCGATGCCCGCATGGTCGGCCGGACTCGCGTGCTTCACTTCCGAGACCAGCGCGCCGGCCGGTTCCTTCTCGTGGAACGCCTTGGCCAGCGCCGGCGTCACGCCTTCCGACATCACGCCTAAATACGCGCGCGTAACTTTTCCGTTGCGCAGAATCTGGTCCGTCACGTTGCGCGCCACCGCGACCGGAATGGCGAAACCGATTCCCTGGTTGCCTTCCGAACCGTGCGTCAGGATCGCCGTGTTGATGCCGATCAGGTCGCCGTGGTCGTTCACCAGCGCGCCGCCCGAGTTGCCCGGGTTGATGGGCGCATCGGTCTGAATGAAATCCTCGTAATCTTCGATGCCCAGGTTGCTGCGGCCGGTGGCGCTGACGATTCCCATGGTCACCGTGCCGCCCAGGCCGAACGGGTTGCCGATGGCCAGCGCGAAGTCGCCGACTTGGATCTTATCGGAATCGCCAATCACCACGGTGGGCAGATTGGCGGCGTCGATCTTGAGCACGGCCAGGTCCGTCTTCGGATCGGTGCCGACGACGCGCGCCTTGAATTCGCGTTTATCCGAGAGCGTGACGCGCAGGATGGTGGCGCCATCGACCACGTGATTGTTGGTCAGGATGTAGCCTTCCGGGCTGACGATTACGCCCGAGCCCTGCCCCTGTTCGAGTTGCTGCGGCGCCGCTTGGCCGCGTCCGTTCGAGCCGAACGGCGCTTCCTCGCCGCCGAAGAACTGGCGGAAGAACGGTTCCATGTTGCCCGGCGTCATCCCCATGGGGTTCTTCACCATCTTGGACGAAGCGACGTTGACCACCGCCGGCAACACTTTCTTCACCACCGGCGCGAACGTGTTGCGGCTCACCGATTCGTCCGGGCTGGCGTAGCGGAACGTGGCCGGCGGGTTCGCATTGCTCGCGTGCTCCGCGGCGGCCATGGCCAGGGCGCCCAACCCCGCCGCCATCACTGTCGCTAACGCCGCCGCGCGCGGGCGGGTCAAAATCCCTTTGAAAGTCATGTGTCCTCCAGATTGTCTGATCCGATGTGCGCCGCTTGACGGGTAAGTGCGCCTCGCAAGTGGCCTCACTACCGTCAGACGTGCGCCCGTCGAAAAGGTCACGCCGGGCGCACGCACCGCAATTCCAGGCGATACACTGAGTGGCTGATGAGTAACCCACTCGCATATTTGCACGATCAACTCGAACAATGGAAACGCGACGGCACTTACCAGCGTCTACGCGTCCTCGAATCGGCCAGCGCGGCGGAATCCCGCTTCGACGGCAAGAACGTCATCAACCTGGCGTCGAACAATTACCTCGGCCTCACCACGCACCCGAAGCTCTGCGCGGCGGCCATCGCCGCGGTGAACCGCTACGGCGCGGGCTCGGGCGCGGTGCGCACGATATCCGGTACCATGTCGCTGCACCTCGATCTGGAGCGGCGCATCGCCACGTTCAAGAGGGTGGAAGCCTGCGTCGTATTTCAATCCGGCTTCGCCGCGAACGCGGGCACCGTGTCGGCGATCCTGGGGCCGGACGACCACATCGTCTCCGACGAGCTGAATCACGCCAGCATCATCGACGGCTGCCGGCTTTCGCGGGCCAAAATTCACGTCTTCGCGCACAAGGACGTGGCCGCCGCGGAGCGAATTCTGGCTTCGCTCGCGGGCGCCGGCGGCAAGAAGTTGCTGATTTCGGACGGCGTCTTTTCGATGGATGGCGACATAGGGCCGTTGCCCGGGCTGGTCGAGGCGGCGGAAAAGCACGGCGCCATCATGATGGTGGACGACGCGCACGCTTCCGGCGTGCTGGGGCGCAACGGGCGCGGCACGGTCGACCATTTCGGCCTACACGGGAGGGTGCACATTCAGGTGGGGACGCTGTCGAAAGCCATCGGCGTGCTGGGCGGCTACGTTTGCGGCAGCCGCGATCTGATCGAATTTCTCTATCACCGCGCGCGGCCGTTTCTGTTTTCGACCTCGCACCCGCCCGCCGTGGCCGCCGCCTGCCTGGCCGCGTTCGATGTGCTGGAGGAAGAGCCGGAACGCATCGAGGCGCTGTGGACCAACGCGCGCTACTTGAAACAGGGACTCGCGTCGGCGGGCTTCGATACAGGGATCAGCGAGACGCCCATCACGCCGGTGATGGTCGGCGATGCGGCGCTGGCGCACCGCTTCTCGCGGGAGCTATTCGAGGAGGGCGTGTTGGCCACCGGCATCGGTTTCCCCACCGTGGCGCAGGGCAAGGCGCGCGTGCGAACCATCGTCGCGGCGACGCACACGCGCGGGGAACTGGACCGCGCGCTCGAGATTTTCTCGAGGGTCGGAAAGCGGCTGGAGATACTGCGCGGCTAATAGAACAGGTACTTCCGCCACTGCGCGTCGCTCTTGCCGAGCATACGCATGAGGTTGCGGCTGGTGTGCAGGCTAAACGGACGCGGCTGCCGCGCGAGGCGCATGCCGGCTTCCTCCGGCGTGCGGCAGCCCTTGCGATTGTTGCAGCGATGGCAACAGGCCACCAGGTTTTCCCAAGCCGATTCGCCCGCGCGCGAACGCGGGATCACGTGGTCCAAGGTCAGTTCGCCCGAAGGCAGCGTGCGATGGCAATACTGGCAGGTGTAGCGATCGCGCATCAGGATGTTCTTGCGCGAGAGAGCGCGCGTCTGATGCGGGATGCGGCGGTATTCGAGCAGGCGGATCACCGATGGCAGGCGTATCGCCGCGCGGGCCGAGTGGATCGCGTTGGCCGATTCCTCTTCCGCCGATGCGACGCCCTTCAGCACCAGCACCAGGGCGCGTCGCGCGCCGCAAATGTTGATTGGCTCATAGCTGGCGTTGAGCACCAGAACGGGCTTCTGCAGTCGATCGGCCATTCAGGATAATCCCTCCATTTCGGACGCGCTTGCCTGGGACGAAAACGGAATCCGCCGGTCGGCGCGCGCCAGGGTCAGCAATGCCACGCGCACGGCGCCAGCCCGTTTCAAGGCCAGCGCGCAGGCGGCGGCGGTCGAGCCGGTCGTCAGCACATCGTCGATCAGCAGTATCCGGCGGCCCGCCGCGCGTTCCGGTTGGCGGCAGGCGAAGGCCGCGGTCACGTTGTGGCGGCGGTTTCGGTGGCTCAAACTCGCTTGCGAAGCCGTGTAGCGAAGGCGGCGCAACAGGCGCGTGCGCGGGATGCCGGTGTGCGCGGAGACGCGGCGCGCCAGCAAATCCGCCTGGTTGAATCCGCGCTGCCAGAGTTTCCGCCAATGCAAGGGAACCGGCGCGATCCAATCGAAAGGCTCGTCGCGCGGCAGCGCGCGCAGCAGCAGATCCGCCAGCGGACGGTCGAGCGTATGCACCTTGCCGTACTTATATATGTGGATTAACTGGCGCAGCGTGCCCGAGTAGAAACCGAACGAGTAGGCGGCGTCGAAACCGCGCAGGCCGGCGCGGCAGAGTGCGCAACGGCCTTCCTCGTCGAGCGGGTACCGGTTCAGGAACGGCGTCCGGCAGCACCTGCAGAAGAAATCGGTTTCGATCGGCACCGGTTCGCGGAGACACGCCGGGCAGACGGGAACCCTCGAAACTGCCAACAATGGCTGGCCGCAAACGCGGCAATCATCGGGGAGAAAAAGGCGGAAAAAAGCGCAAGAGGTTGCTCGGACGATCCGGGGACCTAAGTTCGAGATTGCGGCTTGCCTGCTACTCGAGAAGACCCACCTCCACTAAGACTATTATTGTAGACTAATTCCGCGCGCGCGGGAATGACAGTCCGGTAACAGTAAGTGGCGGACGGCTAGGCCAGCGTGAGATTGGCTTCGGCGGCGGTATCGAAGCCGGCGAACTCTTTGCGTAGGAGTTTGGGAAAAGCCGCGGCGGCGATCATGGCGGCGTTATCGGTGGAAAGGCCGGGCGAAGGAAAGTAGACCGGATACGGCAGATGGGCCGCGTGCGCGGCGGCGCGCAGACCGGCGTTGGCGCTGACGCCGCCCGAAACGATTAGCGCGCGGGCGTGGATCTGTTCGGCGGAGGATGCGGCGCGGGTCAATAATTCGTTGATGACGGCGTGCTGGAAAGACGCCAGCAGGTCGAGCGTTTCGGGCGGCGTGACGGCTAGCCATCGCTCAATCGATGCATCGGGCTCGGCGCGGGCCAGGGCGCGGCGAACGGCGATGCCGGCAGCGAGATCGCGCGCTTCCACCCAGCGCAGCACGGCGGTCTTGAGTCCGCTGAAACTGAAATCGAGCGCGTTGCCTTTCATCTTGGCGAAGGTGAATCGCACGGCGCGCGGATTGCCGTGCGGCGCCAGGCGGTCGATGATAGGGCCGCCGGGATAGGGGAAGCCGAGCAGCTTGGCGACCTTGTCGTAGGCTTCGCCGGCGGCATCGTCGCGAGTCTTGCCGAGCAGCGTGTAATCGAAATTCTCGTCGACGCGGAACAAGTGGGTGTGGCCGCCGCTCGCAACGAGCGCCAGCGCGGGCAGCTCGACCGGCGTTCCGGAGTGGCGCGCTTCGAGAACCACGGCGTGGATGTGACCTTCAATATGATTGACCGCGATCAGCGGCAGACCGCGGGCGAAGGCGAGCGACTTGGCATAAGTGAGACCCACCAGCAGCGAGCCGACCAGGCCGGGGCCAGAGGTCGCGGCAATGGCGTCGAGAGCGCGCAGCGGAACCGCGGCGCGTTCAAGCGCCTCGCGCACCACCGGCACGATCGCGCGCAAGTGCTCGCGCGAGGCCAGCTCCGGAACCACGCCGCCATACTTGCCGTGAGTGGCCATTTGCGAAGCCACCACCGAGGAGAGCACGGTTTCGCCGTTCTCGACCACGGATGCGGCGGTTTCATCGCAGGAAGATTCGATACCCAGAATGAACACTATTGAACATGGTAACGCGCGGATTGGCATTCAGACCTGCGCATTCCCGCACTGATCGGGCGGCACGGCATTCAGACCCTCGGCCTGGCTGGAAACAACATAGGCGTCCTGGATTTGTACTCAAGATAGGATGCCCCAAAACGGAACTCCAGTTCCCGCTCTTCATACACCTTCACGAAAACCAGCAATGCCGGTGCAACCGGGATGAGTGCCCAGAGCACAAACAGCACTGACTGAAACCAGATTCCCACTGACACGAGACAAGCCAGAACCGCAAGCACCATGGGATTGCGCGTCCAGGAATACAACCAATCCGCCGCCAGTTTCCGGCTGAGCACGATGAAGAATGGTGCGCCGAACCCTCTCAAGGCGAGGTTTACCACTGTCAGGAACAAGGCCGCCCCGGTAATCATCGCTAGCAACAAGCCAATTCCAGTTGGTACTCGGAGTATCCGGTCCGACCAGTCCCCACGAGTGGATATGGCTCGGATCACTGCTGCTCCGAGCAGACTCCCCACGCCAAACTGGACAAACGTCGTGATCCAGACGGCACCAGTCGCTGTCGGGTGCCGGTCGAGTATCTTCCGCCCGAGCCAAACCAGGGGGAACACTAACAGTGGACATCCCACGGCGATAAATAGAGTCACGACACTCGAAGGCCGTGTGTTGCGGGCCCACATCCAGAAGAACCAGGAAAGCAGTAAGAGCGCAATCCTGATTACGAGTGCAACGATGCGTTTCATAGTAACCTCTGGTGAGTACTTTCTGTATCGGTCGAGACCCTACGCAATTACGTTTGGCCGAACTGCCTTCCGGCTATCCTGTCGAGGCGTAGCAGCAGGCCCGCCACCACGCCTCTCGATCCGCGCAGGAAGACAAGTTATGCCACTCCGACCAGTTGATTCAGAAATCCGACGACGTACTTCCAGATCAGGTAGTAAACGATCAGCCCCACCGGGAAGCCCAACGCGCCGGCCGTGATCATGGCGCTGGAAACGTGGATGCCCACCACGGTGAGAACCAGCAGGCCGCACGGCATCAGGATCAACGGCAGCAGCGCGCCGTGAATTCCCAGCGGCAGGTGCCGGCGTTCGCGGAGGGCCACGTAAAGCATGTTCCACAGGCCCCACAGGTTCGGTACCAACGCCAGCGGGAATACCAGCGCCCGCTCGACGGGGACGTCCACGTTAACCCCGAACCGCGCCACGCAGTAAGTGGCGAACGCTCCCAATAGAAGCACCGTAGGCACGGGAATCCCGGCCATATAGGCCCGCAGATACGGATGCGTATTCATAGAAGACTCCTCTTTTCACAGGTGATACAGAAGACTTGGGATCACGTGCGGGAACGCGGCAATCCACGCGCCTCCCGCAGCGGCCAGTACGCAGTCGAACCAATCCACCCGGATCGGACGCTGGTCCAACTTCCGCAACATCCGCGGCCAGAGGTCGCGCGGCTGGCCACCCGCGGGCTGGCGGAAAGAGGCGCGCAGCAACTCGCGCAAGCGTGCATCGTCGGGGTTGTTCATGGTTCCACTCCCATTCGTTTCAGCTTCTTTCTGAGCAGGCGGACGGCCCGGAACTGGCGCGACTTCACGGCTTCGACCGAAATGCCGAGCACCTGCGCGATCTCCGGATACGATCGCTCCTCGATGAGCGCTGCGAGCGCCACCTGGCGCAACCGCGGCGGCAACTCCGCCACCGCGTGGCGCACCGCGCCGTGGAGCGAATCGTCGGGCGGACTGACGGCGGGCACATCCACCGTAAGACTTACCTCGCGCGCGGCTCCGCGCACATAAGTGAATGCCAGGTTGGTCGCGATCGTATGCGCCCAGGCGGAAAGGCCGCGGGCCGGATCGAAGCGCGCCCGGGCGCGGTAGATGCGCCAGAAGGTCTCGAGCGTCAGGTCCTCGGCCGCGGCCGGGTCGCGCACGATGCGCAGAATGGCGCCGTGCACCTCGCGCTGGAGCTGGCGGAAGACGCTTTCGAAAGCGTCGAGGTCGCCCGCCACGAACCGTTCGAGCAGTTCCAATTCCGTCCTCCACACTGTAATACCCCATTTTCTGGCGGACGGTTGTATTTATTGTCTTGCGGGATCCACCCGAAACCGAACGCGGCCCGCGGCGCTTCGACAACCACGGTGCCCGGATGAGCACTATTGAACATCACAACGCGGCGATTGGTGCTAACATCAACCTACCGACACGGATCTTTCATTCGCTTGCACGCGCGGATTACTTGCCGGGGAAAGGTAACGCCAACTTCGCGACGCGAAGCTGGAAGCGGCAAGCTCATTGCGGATACTCCTCTACAACCCCGACAACGGGGTGACGCAAAACTTCATGCCTCACCTCTGGATGTTTCTGCTGCAGGCGCTCACGCCGAGCGGGCACGAAGTGGTGTTGATCGACGGCAATACCCAGCCGATGAGCGATGCGGAGTTGGTTCAGTACGTGCGGGACCAACATATAGGATTGGTCGGGATCGGCGCCATGACGCGCATGATCGCCAAAGCCTACCGCGTGGCGGATGCGCTGCGCGCAGCCGGCGTGCCGGTGGTGATGGGCGGACCGCATGTGACGGAAGTGCCGGACGAGGCTCTCGGCCGCGACGGCGGGCCGCGCCACGCGGATGCGCTGGCGCTGGGCGAAGCGGATGAGACCTGGCCGCGCATCGTCGAGGATGCGGCGCGCGGCGAACTGAAAGAGATGTACCGTCCGGTGGACGCGTTCGGGCGGGA
This sequence comes from Bryobacterales bacterium, assembly GCA_003157745.1. Classification (GTDB taxonomy): domain Bacteria; phylum Acidobacteriota; class Terriglobia; order Bryobacterales; family Bryobacteraceae; genus Bog-375. The sequence continues at coordinate 14,691 of PMKM01000132.1, forward strand.
GTGCAAGCCGGATCTGGCGAACTATCCGAAGATCCCTTGGGACACGATCGACCTGCGGCAGTTCAACCGGATTCCCGAGTTCCTGCGCCCGGTGATGCGGCACTTCAAGGTCGATTGGGAGACGTTCCACATTATCCCGATCGAATCGGGGCGCGGCTGCCCGTATGGCTGCGAATTCTGCACGGTGACGGGTTTCTTCGGCGACTCGATCCGATTCCGGTCGAACCAAAGCATCGTCGAGGAGATGTTGCGGATCAAGGAACGTACCCGCGCCAGCAATGGCAAGGCCGCCGTGTTCTTTGTCGACGATAACTTCGCGATCAATGGGAAGCGGACTAAGTCGCTGTTGCGCGATATCATCGCGGCCGGCGCCGAAATGTCGTGGGTGGGACAGATTAGCGCCAACTTACTTAAGGACGAAGAGTTACTGGATCTTATAGCGGCATCGGGCGGGAAATGGATCTTCATCGGGATGGAGTCTCTCGATCCGGCCAATCTGGCTAGTGTGAATAAGAACTTCAATAAGCCGGCGGATTACGCGCGCGTCTTGGAATCGCTGGCGCGGCGGCACGTCTACGCAATCACCTCGTTCATCTTCGGTCTGGATAACGACACGCCCGGAGTGGCTGCGCGCACGCTGGCAGAGATTGCCAAGTGGCCACCGGGACTGCCTGTCTTCGGACAGATCACGCCATTTCCGGCGACTCCCCTATACGAGCGGCTGCAAAAAGAAGGACGGTTGACGCGGCCGAAACACTGGCTGGAATTCGCTCCGTTCCAGATGGCGCATACGCCGCTGAAGATCGCCGTTCCCGAGGTGCAGGAGGAAGTCCTCTACGCGTGGCGGAACTCGTATAGCCCGGAGGCAATCGAACGCGCCATCGAGTCAATCGCGGACGAACCGGCGGCTTATAAGATCAGTCATCTGATGTCGCGGCTGTTCTTCCGCGGAATCTACTTTCCGCAGAAGGGCGTGTGGGGTTGGTTGAAACTGGCGGCGCGGAACCGGCGCGCCATCTACCGCGTGGTCCAGGACTGCTTCGGGCGGTGGCACGGAACTAAGTCGCCCGCGAGTGGCCGGGATTTCAACGGTAGCTTGGCGCCGGTCTTGATTGAGAGAGTGCAGCCGGAGTCGGGCGGGGACTGAGGGACTGGTAGCGAGCGGATTCCCGGCGCGGACGCGGGCCGGCCATGATGCGGACACTGCGGATCCGGCTGGGAGATTCGGGACGAGTGAAGAACCGCTTCCTTCGGTGCCGTCAATAATTCAAAACCTCGGCCGGCAGGTCGGAGATGGGCGGAGCGTGAGCGGGTGTGTCCGGCGCGTTCGTCTGCCTCCGCGCGGCCGAGTCCTTGTGCGAGGTATCGATATGCGTCTCGATCCAGTTCAGCGCCGCACTCACCTCCACCTTGCCGTCGGTGGTCAACGGCAAGCCCATCTGGATCATCTGCGACACGCGTGCTTTGCTCACATGCAGCCGCGCCGCAAACTCGGATTTCAGAAGCGTTTCCATCGGTTAAGCGCAGCGGTTAAGCTGCTTAACAGGCCGATCCTCGAACGCGTTGCGCACCATGTCCACCCGCTCGGCCGCCGGGTCTCGAACAGAACCTATGAATTCGTGCCGCACGAGGCCGGAACCTTTCCGCGTACAGCCGTTCCACGCGACTCTGATGCTCCTGCTCGGTCGCGACGAGGCTCTTCCCGCAAACCGCATATGCCATGCCCAACCGACGCCAGCCAATCGCTGTTCCGAGGGTCTCTGAGTGCGCTATCCTGGAGGAGCAATGCGCCAGCCCCGCATCTGCGGACAGGGGCGCTCTACAAAGATTGTCCTCACAAATTGCGCCGTTTGCGTTCGTCGAACGGCTACTCGAAGCAGAAGATCCAATCTGGTATCGCTGGGATCAAGATGTTCCAGCGCTCATCAACGAAGCAACGCGTGCAGCCCACCAGGAGTTTGCGAAATTGCCGGACGGGACCGGCCGCGAACGTCATTTGGCCTATTACAGACGCAAGCGCCTTATTTGGCTGCTCGACCGGCTCGTGCCAAAGGCGGAGAGCGCGCATTTCGAACCGTTCATCGCGAATGGCTCCGCGGTGTTCGCTTGGGGCCGCAGACTGAGGCCTGAAGAGCGGCATCTCCTGATCGAGGCCGCTGCCAGCCCCGCCTCGGGTGTGTGGTATGAGTCTAAGATCCTTGCATGGTGCGAATCCTGCGCCGAGGAGGAAGTGACCTCTCTGCTCGACTGGGCGGAGCCATGGGAACCTGTATTTAGGGCCAAAGGTGTTTGTCCACTGCTGCCCATCCCAGAACGGGAGTTTTTCCGGAGGTACAGAGACCGCCCCCTTCGCCATTCGCTCATGTGCGCACACTTGGCTACAGCCGCTCACCGGTTCCGTGAAGGCGGGGATTTCGACCGCGACGTGGTTCGGGGCACCGTTCACTTGCTGTTGCGCCTCTTGCTGATCGACTCCGCCGCGCCCTGTCCCACGGAACCGATCCCGGATTCCGCTGAGAATTGGAAGGCCTGGCTGGATCAGATTCTCACCACCGCCGCTTTTGCCGACGTGAGGGATGCAGGCGGGGAGTTCCTGAACTGGTACGGGCACGTCGATCCGGAAAGAGCCGCACGGCGCCTATGGGTTTCCTGCCATGGCCCCGACGACTGGCGGCAGTTGCATCAACTAGCCCTGCAGAACAGCGACTGTTTCATTTACGCTCGGCTGGCGGACGTCATGCCAGTGGATCGACTCGACCTGTGGGATTCGTTGGTTCTGTATGAATCCGAGGACAATGGCCAGATGCGAGCTTTCTGCCGCTGGCTCCCCGCCGAGTATGCCGACGTTCTGCGGAGCCACTTCGATCATTCGGACGCGGACTGGGGCGCCTGCGCCTATCAGGCGTATCTCGCCAAAGCGCCGGAGGCGGTGCTCCAGCACCAGTGGAGAAGAAGGGAGAGCCTGCCCGGTTGGCAAGTCCGTCTCCTTGATCGCCGCCTGTTTGCTCCGCCATCGATCCGGCCCGGCCCTGTCGTAGAGGACATCCAAGAGGCCGAGTGGGACTTTCGCCTGGAAGAGCCGTTCAGCCGCCGTGGGATCTAGCGGTCCCAGAGCGCATGTCTTGGAGGGAAGTAATGACCGACTCGAACAGACTGCTAAACATACAGGAGTGGCTTGCGCTCACTGAAGACGAGCAGTGCCGACAGGTTGATTCCTGGAATCCCTACATAGGCGAGGGTCAGCCCCTCTTGAACGAAATCGCTGAGCATCTCAGGCGCGAGCTATCTCATCTTCGTGACGTAACGGTACATGGAGTCGGCATATACCACGGTGGCTCATGGGTAATCGTGGTGTCCCATCCGTACCCGTTCAACCGAGGGCAGTTGCCCCAAAGATATCTGGGTGTTTGGCTGAACCTGATGTACTTTGATCCGACATTGCCTGGGTTCAACGCTGAAGATTCGTGATCGTTGGAGTCGAGGGCGATACACGGGGTTAGCGGACTTGATCCCAGCGGCGCCGAGGTCTACTCCCTCAAGCTGATCGTTGCCACGAACGTATGCCGTGTGGCTCCCTTGCGCCGCCCGAGCCCCAACAGCATGGCTGGCGCGATCACTGGCACGTGGACCAGCGCGGCGAGCCGTGCGAGGCCGTCGTGCGCAGCCGAATCGTACTCGCGCGCTGTCGCGTCGACGGAGCGTTTCGCGGCATGGTGGCGATGGTCGGCGCTCAAGAACCGAATGGACGATTCGCCGGCATCAGCCCACACTGCTCGTCCGCTCTTTACGAAACGGCGAGCGCGATTGCGGGATGTGAACGGGCGGTCGGAGGCCGGGTTGAGAATCCGGACGTCTTTGGACATAGCTCTGGTGGAAGGCCTCGGTGGGATTGCTGGTGTACCAGCAGGAGAAGTACGCCCCGATCATTGCACGAAAACAAGAACCGCGACTAATGCTTTTTTGTGGGGATCGTGTCGAAGGTCGGCGCGGGTGCGCAACCTGGTCGCAAACTCCCGGAGCACATGGCGGGCTGCGGCGTTAGTTGGCCCGTGCGCCGCGCCCCGTGGCCCACGTTTGCGTCGGTGAGGACAGCCTGGACTTCGTGGCCGCCGCCAGCCGCGCCTTGCTCTGGCGCCGCACAGACGATGCTCTGGCTGCTATTCAGGCCTTGAAGAAAACGTACGCTCCAACTCTGCCAGATACACGCAAAGACTCGCGCTGTCGCCGTCTCTAACGCGTTTGAGCACTTGAGCCGGTGGCGAGATGAGTACTCCGCGAACCGCTAAAGAAATCTGACCGCTGAGCGGCCCATCGGTGGGGATGAGCCACTGCCCGCCCCACTGACGCCGTATGACCTCTCCCAGATACCCGCCCCACATGTCTGGAAAGGCGAAAACCATGTCCTCCTGGTCGTCTAGGCGAAGCGTCTTGTGGGCGCGGTCAAGAATCTCGTCCAATGCGCTGACGCTCTTCGCGGAATAATCCAACTCGACGCCGTGGCTGGACTTCGCCGCGTGAACGGCGTCAATGGCGAAAACCTCCATCATCTTCGGAACGGTACATTTCGACATGGCGAGGCACCAATTATACCGAACGCCATCCACCAGTTGCTGCGGAGGATCGGGATCGCGGCTGGCTCACTGGCGGAGCGACGTCGGCCCACGCCGGGGTCACTGCTCAGATGCTCGCATGTATAGGAAAGGTAGATTTGTCTCCCCAGCATAAAACAACTCCAAACAAGCGAACAACCCGAACATTTGGGATCTTATTGTAATCACATCACTTGCATTGTTCAGATGTAAGGTCCATCGGAACAATCCGAACAACGGACCCGAGGAGGACCTTTGGACCTGGGTTGGACCTGAAATGGACCTGAAAAAGTGGTTTTGAATCAATCGCGTACTGTTAGGGGACGTGTAAGTCGTCGTCTTTGCTATTAGGTGGGGAATGGTGGGCCCGCGGCGACTCGAACGCCGGACCTCTACCGTGTCAAGGTAGCGCTCTAACCAACTGAGCTACGGGCCCCAAGAGGAAAACGGAGTGTAAAAAACGAGTATATCATGTGGGCAAAACGGCATGCTGGAGCGCGCACCGACACACGGCAGAACGGCGAACCGCCTACGCCCCGGGGCTATTCGCCGATTTCGATTTCGGGGCCGGTTTCGCGCTCGACTTCCTGCACGCGCGCGACGGTGTTGCGCGCCAGTTCGAGGAAGGGTTCCTGCTCTCCCGGGACCAGGGCCACCGGCTTTCCAGTGTCGCCGCCGATGCGCACCCGCGGGTCGAGCGGCAACTCGGCCAGGAAATGCACCTGCATCTGCTCGGCGGTGTGGCGGCCGCCGCCGTGGCTGAACACGTCGATCCGCTGCTCGCAGTGCGGGCAGATGAGGAAGCTCATATTCTCGACCACGCCCAGCACGGGCACCTTCACCTGGTGGAACATGGTCACGGCCTTGCGCGCGTCTTCGAGCGAGACGCCGGAGGGGGTGGTGACGACGATGGCGCCGGTGATGGGCGCGGTTTGAATCAGGGAAAGTTGCACGTCGCCGGTGCCCGGCGGAAGGTCGATCACCAGGTAGTCCAGATCGCCCCAATCGACGCCGCGGAGGAACTGCTGGATCACCGAATGCAGCATCGGCCCGCGCCACACCAGCGGCTTGTCGCCGGGGTTGAGGAAGCCCATCGACATCAGCTTGACCCCGTATTGCTCGAGCGGCTGGATGCGCTCGCCGAGCGCCATCGGCGTCTGGTTGATGCCCATCATCAACGGCACGTTGGGGCCGTATACGTCGGCGTCCATCAGGCCGGCTTTGTAGCCGAGTTGGCCGAGCGCCACGGCCAGGTTGACCGCCACCGTGGTTTTCCCCACGCCGCCTTTGCCGGAACCGACGGCAATCAGGCTCTTCACGCCAGAGATCGGCAGTTTGAGGCTCGCAGTGGGCGGTTGGGGGGTCATCGCCTTCTATCGTACCAGCAGCGGCGAGCGCCGGCCGAACGGGCGCGGCCGGAATTGAGCGGCATCTCCCAAATGGCGACGGTCGCGCTCGCCGATCACCAATAAAATATTATAAAACAATCGTTTCTTTTCAATTATTTATGAATAATAATTAGAATATCGCCGATTGCGCGGGAATAGGCTTGGATGGAAGAGCGCTCCACACGGTGCGGCTCCTCTTGACAACCCTATGTACGAACCGATTATCATTATTTCGGCGGTCGTGGGTGTTCTGGCGGCACTGCTCCGGTAGCCGCGTTTCGGCGTTGACCACAAACGCGATTTAAACCTACAAAACCCGCATTTGCGGGGAATCCAATTTCAAGAAAAAATTGGATACTAATCTTTGGGAATATTCTACATGGAATATTCCCAGAGATTCACGTAGGGTGGGTACCAAGTAGCTAGACTGGAGCGGTTCTTTCTTGAGAAGGGCCAGGACTGTCACATTCTGTCTGTCGGCGCTGGTTGCCGTGATAGCGGCCGTCTGCGCCGTCCGGTTTGACGGACGGGCGCGGGCCCCCGAAACCATGCCTGGAGCGATTCGCCCGGCGTTCGCAGCGGAGTTGCGCCAGGGCAGCGAGTTGTTCCAGCAGTCTCAATACAGTAGGGCTGCGGAGACCTTCGACCGGCTGGCGCGTGCAGCCGAGGCCGTTCACGACTACCGCCTGGCCGCTCGTGCCGGATCGAACGCCGGTAGCTGTCGATTCGCTTTACACCAATACCAACCCGCATTAAAGGCGTTTCTGAGCGCGCGCCGCGTCCAGGAATCGCTGGGCGATAACAACAACCTGGCCATCACGGACGCCAATATCGCCTCCTTATATGATCAGATGGGCGATACGGATGCCGGTATCCGGTGGCTGGACTCGAGCATTCAACGCCTTTCCGGCGCCGGCCGCCGGTTGCATCTTGCCCAAATGCTGATTCAGCGCGGCGCTATGCGCGAGCAGAGCGGGCAAATGCCGGAGGCGGTCGAGTCGTTCCGGGAGGGAATCGAAGCCGCCGCCGCCGCCGGCGATTGGAAACTGTACGCCGCGGGCTGCAACAACCTCGGGGAAGCCTATCTCCTGCATCGGGAATATGCGGCGGCCGAGGCGGTGCTGCTGGATGCCTACCGGGTTCGCAAGCTGCGCCACTTCCCGATGGACGGCTCTTACTACACGTTGGGACAACTGCGACTGGCACAAGGGGATCTGGTTTCGGCGTCGGCGCTGCTCGATCGGGCGGTCGAGCTGGCGTCTCTGCCGGGCGCGATCGTGCCGATCTGGCAGATCTATCGGATGCGCGGCCTGATCCGCGAGGCGCAAGGGCGAATGCCGGAGGCGCTCGACAATCTCGGCCACGCGCTTCGCCTGGCCAGGGTCTTTCGCGCCTCGGCGCCTGGTGGCGAAGCGGCCCGCATCGGCGCCGAGAGCAAGCTCGACGAAGTCTACGCGGCGTTCATCGATGCAGGCAATCGCCAATACGAACGAACGCGCGATTCCAGGTTGCCGATCGAGACCTTTCAGGCCGCCGAAGAGAACCGCGCGGTCAGCCTGCGCGCCCTGGTGTCCGCCGGCGGGGCTGCGGACGATCTGCCGCCAACCTATTGGGAAGCCGTCGCCCGATTGCGCCGTGCCGAAGCCGCCGCGCTCGAATCCCCCACAGCCCAGCGCCGCGAGTTGGTGGAGAACTACCGCGCCGAGTTGACCCGCAGCGAGGCCTCCGCCGCGGCCCGGCCCGCGCCCGCGCCCGAGGACCTGCTGGCTCGCGTTTCCGCCGCGCTGCCCGCCGACGCGGCGCTGTTCAGCTTCCGGCTGGGCGAATCCGCCTCCTGGCTGTGGGCGGTCGATCGGGTTGGGTTGTTCCTCTACCAGTTGCCCCCGCAGGACCAGTTGCTGCGCAAAACCGCCGCCGCGCTAGAGGCGATTCGCCAGGACAAGGCGGGCGCCGACGCGGCCGCCACGGCCCTTTTTGATGGCCTGCTCGGCGGCGTGGCCCCGCGTTTTCTCTCCAAGGCGCGCTGGATCCTCTCGCTCGACAAGGGTCTGTTCGACGTTCCCTTCGCTACTCTGCGGGAGTGGGCTGCCGGGCGGAACGCCTACGTGGCCGAGCGCCACGTCGTCGAGATCGCCCCCGGCGCCGGGTATTGGGTGGACGCCGTCGCACGGCGCGGCGGCGCCTCCGCGAACGGCCGCTTTCTGGGTATCGGCGATCCGATTTACAATGCCGCCGATTCGCGCTTGCCCGCGCGCGGTGGCGCGCTTCTCCACCTGGCCCAGTGGCTGCGGCCAAGCGGGGTTTCCGCCGCCGGCCCCGCCACCCTGTCGCTGCCCCGTCTGCCCGCCAGCGCGACCGAGCTCGATTCCTGCGCGCGAGCCTGGGGCGGACCCGCGACCCTGATCGAGGGCGCCCGCGCCGCGCGTCCGGACCTCATCCGGGCGCTCGATCGCGATCCCGAGATCATTCACTTCGCAACCCATTTTCTGGAATCCTCAGCGCCGCAGTTGGCGCGCTCGGGCGGCGCCCCCTACAGCTTGATTGCGCTCAGCCTCACGGATCGGGGCGAGGCCGAGCTGTTGACGCCGGTCGAGATCGCCCATTGGAAGACCCGGGCGGAGCTGGTGGTCCTGAGCGGCTGCCATTCCAACGCCGGGCGCGTAGTGCCGGGGGCCGGATTGCTCGGCCTTACCCGCGCCTGGCTCGCCGCCGGCGCGCGCAGCGTGGCAGGCAGCCGTTGGGACACGCCCGACGAGAGCGGCGCTCTGTTCGCCGCTTTGTACCGAGATTTGCGATTGCAGCCCACGCCCGACCCGGCGTTGGCGCTGGCTTCAGCCCAGCGGGAAATGATTCGCTCCGGCGGTTGGCGGGGTCGTCCGCGCTACTGGGGAGCGTACTTTATGGTGGGAAATGAGTGAAGCTACGGTCTTGACTATGAATCTTCAGTCCTTGAGCGATGCTCCGGAACCGGTTGCGGTGCGGGACCACCCGCAGCCTGCCTGGTCACCCCTGGTGGAACGTGTACGCGCCGGAGAGCAGGCGGCACTCGAAGAGCTGTATGGCCTGTTCTCCAAAGGCATTCGTTTCTACCTCTGCCGGCAACTGGGTCCCCAGGATCTCGACGACAGGGTGCACGACGTCTTCCTAACCATCACGCAGTCCATCCAGAGCGGAGAACTGCGCGAACCGGAGCGTCTGATGGGCTACGTGCGCACGGTGGTGCGCCGACAGGTGGCGGCCCGCATCGACGCCAACGTACACGCACGCCGCCGGCAGACCTCGCTCGAGGACGGCGTGGTGCTGCGCGATCATTCCCCCGATCCGGAGCGCCTGGCGATTCAGCGCCAGAACACGGAGGTGGCCTTACGTATCCTCAATAGCATTGCCAAGCGCGACCGCGACGTGCTGATCCGCTTCTACCTCCATGAACAGCCGGCCGAACAGATTTGCCGCGAAATGGACCTGACCGAGACCCAGTTCCGCCTCATCAAATCCCGCGCCAAGGCCCGGTTCGGGGAATTGGGCAAGGCCCGGCTCTCCCGGCGGGTCGGCTTTAGCGCCAAGTTCCGGTAGGGCCGTTTTCCGGAATTACAACTTTCTCAACATTTTTCGAGAATTGTACCATCAGTTTTGCACTACTACCGCGAGGAGACCGGAGCTATGCCGCGAATAGCGGGTCATGTGCAAGCGGAGGAACTGGAGTTGTATTGCCTCGGCGGCCTCACCGAAGTCCGGTGCGCCCGCGTGGAAGAGCATCTGTTCCTGTGCGATATCTGTCGCGAACGGCTGCTACAGGCCGAAAACTACGCCGGCGCCATGGCTGAGGCGGGCCGCCGATGGAACGGCGAGCATCGGGACGAACCCGTGGCCGTGGCTGCGGTCGGCCGCTCGTGGCTCGGCCGCCTGGCTCCGATGTTGATCGCAGCGCTGCTTCTGGTGTCCGTCCTGGCGTGGTTCAGCCGTCATTCCGCCGTGCCGGCGCCGGCGCCATTCTCCGTCGAATTGGCTGCCGTGCGCGGCGCCGCAGCCGGTCAGGCGCCAGCCGGCCGTCCCCTGCTGCTCGAACTCGATCTGACTGGTCTCGGCGATGGGCAGCCCTTCGCCGGCGAGGTGGTGGATTCCGCGGGGAGCCGCGTGGCCCGGTTTCCGGTTGCCGCGCGTGCGGCGCTGCACGCGCTGCCGCCCGGCGGCTACTTCGTGCGGGTTTACAAAGCCTCGGGCGAATTGCTGCGCGAGTACGCGCTCACCGTCCAACCGTAGACCGCTCTCGCCGGCCGGCGCCGCCCCGCGCGGTAGAATACCCACATGAGGCGTTCCGGCGCGACCGCGGCGGCCAGCATCGAACGCTTCCTCGGCATTGCGCGATTGGTTCTGGTCGCCGGCGGCGCCGTCGCGGCCGCGGCGTGCGGATGGTGGGACGCGCCGACGTTGGCATTGACGGCCGTCGCGCTGGTGTGGGGTGGCGCGCGGCTCTTCGGCTTGGGTCGAAACCCGCCGCGTGCCGCCGTTGCGATCTCCGCCCTCGCCTGGAGCGCTTTCTCTCTGTTTAATGCCTGGAACGGACCGCAGGGTTTGCTTTGGGCAGTCGTCCCCGTACTCTACTTCCTGGTGGCCGCCGGGCTGCTCGTCAGGAACACTGGCCGCGCCGCTTTCCCGGTTGTCTCTCTCTGCTTCGCCGCGCTGCTGGTGGCCGCGCTCGGCTCCACTGGTCCCTCCTTCTTCCTGGCACTGGTGTGCTTCGTCCCGTGCGCGGTGGCCGCGCTGGCGGCGGCGGAGATTGCGGGCTCGCTCGCAGGCGCAGCCGCGCCGGCTCCCGCACCGCGCCTGGCGCCGCGCCTGGCAGTGTTCGCCGCCTCCTCCGCAGCCTGCATCCTATTTGTGGCGGGCGGCCTGTTCTTCCTGCTGCCGCGCACCGCCGATGCCGCCCGCCGCTGGCAGGCTGCCCACGCCGCACGCCTGGAGGGTTTTTCCACGCGCATCTCGCTGCGCGAGATCGGCCAACTCAAAGCCACCTCGCGGCCGGTCATGCGCGTCACCGTGTTCAGTCCGCGTCCGGTGCTCGGCCTCAAGTGGCGCGGCGGGTTGCTGACCACGTTCGATGGCAGAGAGTGGACCAATCCGGAACCGGCGCTGCGCCTGGCCGGAGCCGCCGGCCACTTCTCTCTGGTTCCCTCCGCCGCACGACAAGCCGGCGCGCACATCTCCTACGATGTGGAACTCGATCCGGCCGATTCGACCGCGCTGTTCTTCCCGGGCGAGCCGGAGAGTCTCGATCTTCGCGATCTCGCCGTGCTGCGGGGACCGGGTGGCCTGCCCCACCTGGACCGCCGTCCGCCGGGGCCCTTCCGCTACTCGGCCTACAGCCGCCTGGAAGCGCCACCCGAACAATCGCCCGCGCCCGATCCCGCGCCGCGGCTGGACCCGGCCGAGGCCGCGCCCGCCCTGCAGTTGCCCGCCTCGCTCGATCCGCGCATCCGGGAACTGGCGCGCCTGTGGGCTTCCAGCGCCTCTGGCGATCTCGCCCGCGCCCGCTCGATCGAAACCCACCTGCGCACCGGCTACGGGTACACGCTTGAGCTGCCACCCGAGAGAACCGCGGACCCGCTCGCCAATTTCCTCTTCGTCCGCCGCCGCGGTCACTGCGAGTATTTCGCTTCGGCGATGACCGTCATGCTGCGCTCGATCGGCGTTCCGGCGCGCCTGGCCACGGGCTTCGAAAGCGGTGCTTACAGCCGGCTCACCGGCCAGTGGGTGATGCGCGCCTCCGACGCGCACGCGTGGGTGGAAGCCTGGCTGCCCGGCCGCGGATGGACCACCTTCGATCCCACCCCATCCGACCCCAATCGTGCCGCGTCGCCCGCGCTCGTCGGCGCCGCCTTGTATCTCGATGCCGCCCGCGCCTTCTGGAGCCGCTGGGTGGTCAACTTCGATCCCACCCGCCAGGGCGCGCTCGCCGACCACCTGGACGAAGCCGCGCGCGTGGCCGGGATTCGCTGGTTCGATTCTCTCTGGGACACGGGCAACACCTGGGAGCCGCGCGCCGCCGCCTGGCTGCGCCGCTTCGGCCTCTGGCTCGCCGCCGGCATTCTCTTCGCCGCCGGACTGCGCCGGTTCGGCGCGCGCGCCATTCGCGCGCTGGGTCTCCGCCTGCGCGTCGCCCGCGCTGGCCGCGGCCCTATCACCGCGTGCGATGCCACGCTGCTCTATCAGCGCATGTTGGCCATCCTCGAACGCCGCGGCTATCGCAAACCGCCCTGGTTCACGCCCGCCGAGTTCGCCGCCTCGCTTCCGCCCGGCGCGCTGCGGATGGCGGCCGGCGAATTCACCGCCGCCTACAACGCCCTCCGTTTCGGCCGCCGCGCGCCCGACCGGCCGCGCCTGGCGCGCCTACTCGGAGAGTTGGGCCGGCGATAACCGCATGTGACTTTTCATGCGCCGCCCGATTCATCGAATTGTCACTCAGCAACAGGGACGGCGCTCCAAAGTCATCCGGGTATCGCTTATAATTACTCAAGCACTACTCATCACACATCTTCTATTTGGGAGGAACTGGAACGCATGCAGCGATCGATTGTCTTGCTATTATTCGTGTTCTGCCTGCTGGCTGCGCCTTTGCTGGCGCAGACCACCATCGGAGGCGGCACGTGCAACTCGGGAAGTCTTACGGGGACTTATTCTGTCTCGCTAACTGGAAGGCAGGCCCCGTCGGGTACATTAACTGGCGTGTTTCAATCGAACGGCGCGGCCACCTTCGATGGGCTGAGCGCGGTCACCATTAACCTGACGGCGAACACCGGCCAAGCCCTGGGGACGGCCCTGACATGGTCGGGGACCTACAGCCTGCAAGCCAACTGCGCCGGAGTGATCAACATCGCCGGCGGCGCCACTGCCACGTTCAACGTGGCCGTCTACAACCAGGGCACCGACTTCATACTTAGCGGACGCGATACCAACAACTACACGTATGCGGGGAGCGGAAACGTCCAGCCGGCGGCATGCCCAGTGGGTCTCGTGCCCGGCGTGTACACTTTCAGTGGCACCGGATTCGCGTTGAGCGGCAACGCCGTGAGCGGCGTCGAGAACGGGTCCGGATTGATCCAGTTCGATGGCGTGAGCCATGTGACCGTCAACGCGACGTTGTTGTCACTCGGTGTTTCGCCCAGAGTACTCACCCTCACAGGAACTTATGCGATGTCTGCCGCCTGCCTGGGGTCGGCCACGCTGACCGATGCGGGCAATAACTCTTACTCGTTGAGCTTCAGCATATACAATGTTTCCTCCGCCAGCGCGGGCGCCACTGTCGGATTGGCGCAAGCCGGGAAATTCCTGGTCACCGGCAGTGCGCACGTCGCGTACGGTCAGCCGTCGGCGACCGCGGCGGCAAAGCCGGAATTGATCCCAGGCAATCGAGGAGGCCGGGCATGAGAAGCCTACACGCAGCCGGTTGGTTTGTTCTTGTATGTCTGCTGGCGGCGCCCGCTGTGGCGCAGCAGAACCAGATCACCGGCGGGAATTGCACCGCCGCGAACCTGAACGGAGTCTACGCGCTCACGTTGAGCGGCCGCGCGATCTCGGCCGCCGGTGCCATGGCGGGCGCCGTGCAGGTGGTTGGCACGGCCACCTTCGATGGCACGAGTGCCGTCACCTTCGCTGGCGTTGCCAACGCGAATCTGGGCGCCGGTTCGTCGTTCAACTACACTGGAAGTTACATCGTTCCGAACAACTGCTACGGATCGATTACATTCGCAGCGGGAAGCACGGCGTCGTTTACTCTGGTGGTTTGGGGTGGCGGAAACGATTTCGCGATTACCGGCGCGGACGCCACCTACATTTATTCCGGCAGCGGCAACAGCGTGCGGCCCGGCGTCTGCGGCACCCCCACTCTGTCGGGCGAGTACAGTTTCAGCACCAGCGGGTCGACCCTATCCGGGACCAATCAGACGGGCACCGCCGAAGAGGCGGGAGTGTTTCAATTCGACGGCCAGGGGCATCTAACGGCAAGTTACTCGGACACAATAGGTGGGGCAGTTCCCGCCGCGGTCACGGCCACCGGGACTTACTCTGTCACTTCCGCGTGTCTCGCCTCCGCCACTTTCGTCGATTCAAATGGCCTGACCAACACGATGAACTTAGTACTTACGGGTAACTACGGCGCCAACGCCAATCTGATCGTCGCCAATCCGCAGTTCATCCGCAGCGGTTCGGCGCACACGGCGTTTCTGAATCCGGCCCAATCCATCGGAAACGTCTTCAGCTATGCCCTGAACTCGACGCCGCCGGGAAGCGTGTTCGTCCTATTCGGAACCAATCTGGCCACCAAGGCCGCATCGGCGGACACCGTCCCATTCCCTACCAAGCTGCTGACCACCACGGTTACCGTGAATGGGACGGCGGCGCCGCTCTATTACGTATCCCCGACCCAGATCAACGCAATCATGCCCTGGGAAACTCCCGGCGGTGCGTTGACCTCCGTGGTGGTGACGAACGGGACTGCGACGAGCAACGCCGCGGCGGTCTATGTTCCCGCCACCGGCACGCCGGGCATCGCCGTCTACGGCAGCAACCGCGCGGTAGTGACCAATTCGGATGGCGTCACGGTGAACTCCGCAACCGCGCCGGCGAGCGTCGGAGAGGAAGTGGTGGCATGGTTCACCGGCGGCGGACCGGTCAACGCCGCGGGTACGCTGAAAACCGGCGGTCCCGCTCCAAGCGGCCTCTCGCCGATCACCGGGAGTTATTCCGTGACTGTCGGTACTGCGGCGGCCACTGTGAAGTACATCGGCCTCACGCCCGGCTCCATCGGGCTCTATCAGGTGAACTTCATAGTTCCGCAGCTCGCCAAGGGCACTTACCCGGTGCAGATTGTCATTGCCGGGCAGGCCTCGAACACGCCTGTGCTGTCAGTCGGGAAATAGGCACTCGTTCGTGACACCTCTCTCACGGTCGCGGCTCTAAGGGGTTCGGAGCCGCGACTGTGAGCGAGTCCTTCTGGCCTCGCGATCAAACCGGATGTTACCCCGCTCGCGTTACTCCTCGGCAGGGGTGGCCGGCGCCGCGGTCATGGATCGGAAATCGCCGCAAATTCCGCGCTTGGACGACCGGATGAACTCGACCATGTGGAGCGCTTCGGGCGTGGCCAGCGCCTCGATCCGTTCGAGCGCTTCCTTGCGCTGCAGGCCCGAGCGATAGAGCAGCCGGTAGGCCTGTTTCAACACCGCTACCGCCTCTCGCGAAAAACCGGCGCGGCGCAACCCGACCAGGTTCAACCCGTGCGCCGCCACGTCGAAATGCGAGACCAGCAGAAACGGCGGCACGTCCTGCGCCACCCGCGAATTGGCCGCCACCATCGACAGCCGCCCCACTTTGGAAAACTGGTGCACGCCGACGCCGGCCGAAAGAAACGCGTTGTCTTCGATCTCCGCGTATCCGCCCAGGCTGGTGCTGGGGCCGATCGTGATGTTGCTGCCGAGCTGGCAATCGTGCGCGATGTGCACCGAGCTCATCACGTAATTGTCGTCGCCGAGCACGGTGACCGCGCCGGGCTTTGTGCCGCGCGAAACGTTGATGTATTCGCGCAACACGTTGCGATTGCCCACCCGCAGGTACGTCGCATTCTCCTCGCGAAACTTCTTGTCCATCGGGTCCGTGCCGAGCTGCGCGCCGGAGTAAATGTGATTGCCTTCGCCGATCGTCGTATAGCGCTTCACGATGGCGAAAGGGTCCAGCCGGTTGTGGGGCCCGATCTCGACTTCGTCCTCGACGATGCAGTAGGCGCCGATCACCGTGGTCGAGTGAACGCGCGCTCCCGGGTGTACGCTTGCCGTGATGGCGATGTTAGGCCCGGACGTGTTCGGTTCCATGGTTACTTCGCGTGGCGCATTCGTCGAACATCCTCGCCCGGACAGCTTGCCCTGTAGAGGATCCGCGGCGCGTCAGGCTGATTCTAACGCAATTCGCCGCCAGGCACGTTGGGCCCATGGAATGGTATGGTGCCCATATGGTCGGTTCCATTTGCGTGTTTTGCGGTTCCAATTCGGGCAACTCGCGGCGGTATCTGGAGGCCGCGCAAGAGCTTGGAGAATTGCTCGGCCGGCGCGGCTTGCGCCTCGTCTACGGCGGAGGGAACTGCGGGTTAATGGGTGCGGTGGCGGACGCCTGCCTGTCCGCGGGCGGCAGCGTGACCGGGGTGATTCCGCGGGCGCTCGCCGACAAGGATCTCGCTCACGGCGGCTTGACCGAACTTCGCGTGGTGGGGTCGATGCATGAGCGTAAGGCCACCATGGCCGATCTCGCCGACGCGTTCATCGCCCTGCCCGGCGGCCTCGGCACCTTCGAGGAGTTTTTCGAAGCCGCCACCTGGACCCAGCTCGGCCTGCACCGCAAGGCTTGCGGCGTGGTGAACACGGCCGGCTATTTCGACGGCCTGCTGGCGCTTGCCGACCGCGCCGTCGCGGACGGCTTCCTGCGCCCGCAACATCGCGACATGCTGCTCGCCGACGAGCGGCCCGCCCGCTTGCTGGACCGGCTGGTCGCCTACACGCCGCCGCTCCTCGGCAAATGGAGCTGAGCTATTCTTATAGAGATCATGCCGGAAAGGAAGAAACGACCGATTCGCGTCTACCAACCGCACGAGACCGCGCGGATGCAGGAACTGGCCGGCCTGGAGCTGGCTTCCTTCGCTTCCCGTGCGTGCGCATTCGGCATCGATTTTCTGCTTGCTAGCGCCATTTTCCTCGGCCCGTTTACGATCCTGATCAAGGTCGGCGCGCTTGCGGCAATTCTGAAGCGTCTCGGATTGACGGGCGATTATCACCTCGAGCTCGATTACGAACATTGGTACGGCATCCTCTATTTCGTGCTGTTCTTTGGCCTCTCCGTGTACATTGGCAATGGAAAAACGGTTGGCAAATGGCTCATGCGTATCCGCGTCGTTTCTGTCGTTCATCGCCGGATGTCGCTGTGGCACTCGGTCGAGCGCGCGCTGGGCTATGGCGCTTCCGCACTCGAACTAGGTTTTGGATTCCTGCAATATTTCATTCACCCCAACCGCCGCACCGTGCATGACCGGATGGCGGAGACGATCGTGGTTCGCGATCCCAGGCCAGCGCGGCCGAACGCCGATGCCGAACGCGGTCTGTCCGCAGCCGGGCAGGGTTTGCCCGTGCCGGAAGAGCGAGTCTAGCGCAGCAGTCGCGAGCCGGCGATGCGCGCTCCGCTTTGCCGCCCGCTATCTCCGCGCCGAGCAGCGCAAGTTGGCGATGCGCGTTGCCGAGTGCACGGCGGCGCAGAAGCCGATAAGAACCGTCGCGCCGACGACGTAGATACTCGCGTTGAGTCCACTGATTCCATGAATTCCGAGTTGGCTCATCACGCTGTCGAGCGCAGGGGCCAGAGATGCCAGAACGTTAGCCACGGATCGCCTCCCGTGCCAGTTCCACTGCTTCCGCGTGTCTGCCGGTCGCCAGTTGAGCGAACAACTGAGCCGCTTCCAACATTTCGCCGATGGCATAGAGCCGGTGGGCGCGTTCCCAGGTCTTCTGCTCACCGGGGAACATCGAGTCGCTGATCTCTGCCGAGGGCTCGGCCGAAACCGGTTCGCGTAGGTACGGCGGCCACGCTGAGCGATTTTGCTTGGTCATGTAAGGTAAATCGGCGGGAAAACTAAGGCGCGATAGACTCGCCGGGTACTGTCTGTACCTGAACCCACCGCCGCATGGTGGTATGCGTCGACGCCAGTGGATGGATCGGGCGAGAACGCGGGATTACGACACGGGGCGGCCGCTGAGCAGGGTGCTGAAGAACGCAGATAAACACGGATTGAAGGCGCGGGATTCTTCGCGTTCACCTGTGGCTGATTGGCCTGTTCAGGAGGCCGTTGGTGAGGAACGCGCTCAGGTGCGGTTCACCGCTCCCACTCGGGATGTTCCGAGAGGCTGAGAATGTTGCCGTCCGGGTCCTTGAACCAGGCCACTTTGGCGCCGGTGGGGCTGGTCCAGATGCCCAGGTCGTCCTGCTTCAGGAAGTCATAGCGTTCGAATGCGATTCCGGCTTGCGACAGGTCCTTCACGGTCGCGGCGACACTCGGGACCTGCCAGCCGAGCACGGTTCCGTGCGCCGGGGGAAGCTCCTTGCCCATGCCTAACCGCAGCATGATGCCGTTGGCGTCGAACACCAGCGCGAAGGGAGGTTCCTCGCTGACCAGGCGCAGGCCGAGCGTATCGCGGTAAAACGCCCGCGCGCGATCGACATCGACGATGGTCGCGAATCCGATGATGTTGAAATGGCCAAGCCCCATCTGTTGCGGCATGGCAATAGGATGAGCCAGCGCCCCGGTTCGTCGCACTGCCGCTGTATCGAAAATCACATTGCCTCCGTGGTGCGGAAACGTGATGTATAGCGCGGACTTCCAATTCCGCAAGTCGGCTTTTCGATGCACCTGCTTAGGCAAGCCGCAATGTATGGAAGCGCGCGGATAGAATCGCCCCTGCGGCCGGAACTCAAAGCCCATCCTGGGCGCCAGTCTCCGCAAGGGCGCCTGGCACTCCCGACTCAAACGCGCGGGCTTGCGCGTCCGTGCATCGGGCGTGCCGCGGCGGCCAGAACACATCGCAAGTGATCCTCTCGTCCTTCAGTTTTGAACGACTCCTGGAAAAAATACAATAAAGGGCTCTTTTTATCTTGACCGCCGGCTAAGCCCGGAGCATAATGGGGCGTTATTGGGCGCGCCGGACGGGACTCATACCGGGCGTTCGTCCCTGTGGCTCCGAAGCAGACCTGTCGGGCGCCGGGCCGCCGGACAGCGTTGGGGGGAACCTGATGCCTAGTCGCGAGTTGAGCATTGCGGATGCCTTGCAGTGCTACGGAATCCCACGCAGAAGATTTCTGAAGTTCTGCGGTTCAATGGCAGCCGTGCTGGGTCTGCCCGTGGGCGCCACCGCGCAGGTCGCGGCAACCCTGGAAAAGAAGCGCCGGCCGGTGCTGGTGTGGCTGGAGTTGCAGGATTGCGCCGGCAACACGGAATCGATGTTGCGCTCGAGCCACCCGTCGATCACGGAGCTGGTCCTCTCGTTCTTCTCCTGGGAATATCACGAGACCATTATGGCTGCGGCCGGCAAGCAGGCCAACAGCGTTTTGGATCGCGTGGTGCATGAGGAGGCGGGCAAGTACCTGGCCGTCGTGGAAGGTGCGATTCCCGTCGGCAACCCCGGATACTGTACCATCGGCGGCCGCTCGGCTTTGGATATCGCCAGGCAGGTCTGCGGGAATGCCGCGGCAGTGATCGCCGTAGGCTCCTGCGCGTTCGATGGTGGGCCGCAACGGTCGGCGCCGAACCCCACCGGCGCGATCAGCGTTGGGGAAGCGGTCCCGAACCTGAACCTGGTGAACATGGGCGGTTGTCCGCATAACCCTGCCAACACCGCCGCGCTTCTGGTTTATTGGCTGACCTACGGCCGGATGCCTGCGCTCGATGCCCATAAGCGACCGCTGTTCGCCTACGGCCACATCGTCCACGACCAGTGCGAAAGGCGCGCCAATTTCGATGCGGGCCGATTCGTGGAACGGTGGGACGACGATGGCGCGCGCCGCGGATACTGCCTTTACAAAATGGGATGCAAGGGGCCGCAGGGAACCTTCAATTGCCCCGTGGTTCGGTGGAACGACGGGACGAGCTGGCCGGTCGAATCCGGGCACGGCTGCGCCGCCTGCGCTTCTTACCGCTTTTGGGACACGGCGCTTCCGCTCTATCGGCGCCTGCCGGGGGTTCCAGGCTTCGGCGTGGATATCACGGCCGGGAAGATCGGCGGCTGGATGACGGCCGGCGTTGCCACCGGTCTGGCATTGCACGGAATCGCCAGTGCGGCGCGCTCGCAAATGCGCCCGCGTGGGGAAGCGCCGCGGGGCGGCCCGACCGAGATCGGCCGGGGGAGCGGCCTCGAGGAGCGCGAAGGGCCGCCCGGGAAATCGTAGCCGCGGAGGAGATCGAATATGGCGCGCATTGTCATTGATCCGCTGACCCGAATTGAAGGGCACCTTCGGATCGAGGCCCAGGTAGAGGGCGGCGTGATCTCCGATGCCTGGAGTTCCGGCACCATGTTCCGCGGTCTGGAGTTGGTGGTCCGCAACCGCGACCCGCGCGAGGCTTGGTACTGGCTGCAGCGAATCTGTTCGGTGTGCACGGTCGTCCATGCGCTCTCGAGCGTGCGAGCCGTCGAGGACGCGCTCGAGATCGAAGTGCCCGATAACGCCCGCNNGATCGCGAGCGCGCAACTGGTGCACGATCATGTTGTTCACTTCTATCACCTGCAGGCGCTCGATTGGGTCGACGTTGCCAGCGCCCTGAAGGCCGATCCCGTGAAAACGGCGCAGATTGCCAACTCGTTATCCGACTGGGCCAGGTCCGGCTCGAGCCATTTCAGGGCCGTTCAAACAAAGGTGCGAACCCTGGTCGAGAGCGGCCAGTTGAGCGTGTTCGCCAACGGCTACTGGGGCCATCCAGCATACCGCCTACCGCCCGAAGTGAACCTGCTCGCCGTTTCACATTATCTGGATGCGCTCGAGTTTCAGCGCGACTACATCCGCATCCATGCGGCGCTGGGCGGCAAGAATCCACATTTGCAGACCTTTCTGGTGGGCGGCATGTCAACCGCCATGGACCCCGATTCCC
>PMKM01000185.1:0-163 GCA_003157745.1 Bryobacterales bacterium
CGCCAACTCCTGCTCGCCTATCCCGCGCAGATCCGGTTCGTCTTCAAACACTCGGCTCACCCAACCGGCGGAAGGGTCCGGCATCCCCGCCTACTGCTTGACCAACTCCACGCGACGGTTCCTGGCGCGGCCATCGTCGGTGTCGTTGGAACTGACGGGCGCG
>PMKM01000185.1:233-30859 GCA_003157745.1 Bryobacterales bacterium
GCGGCGTCGGACTCGGGCTTGACGTCGGCCTTGGCGGTATCGAAGTAAATTCCGTAGACAGCGGAGTGACCGTTCGTGTTGATGTCGCTCGTGAGCGCGGCGGCATCCACCGTGACCAGGCCGCCCTCCATCGGCTTCATCTCGACGACGAAGAGCACGACGGCGGAGCCGCTTTCCAGATTGCTCCACTGTCCTATGTGAAGACTCACGTAGGCGTCGCCCGTGGAGCGCGGCGATTTCGCCACCAGGTAACGGTGGCCGGCACCCCAATTCCAATCCTCCCGGCCGGCCGAAGCGAGCTGGGTAGGGCCGCCGCCGCCGCAACCCTCGTCGTTGACGCAGGACCAGAGGATCTGGAAGCCGCTCTTGACCAGGGCGCTTTCGTAATTGCGATAGACCTCCAGAATTGAACGGTGGGCGGGCACCGCGTAACCGATTCGGGTCACCTTGCCTTCCAGGTGCAGAGCCTTGTCGAACTTGTCGTCGCGGGCCGCCTTGCCGAGCGGCAGCATGACCTCGTCAAACTCTGTGTAGCTGTACTTGTCGATGACCGACCCCGGATAGCGGGTGACCAGGGGATGATCCTTACTCTTTTCGATGTCTTTCTGCTGGGCGCCACAGATGGCGGCGGCCAGCGCACCGATGAAACACATGGCGCCGATTCTCTTGTTCCACGTCATGATTCGTCCCTCTTTCCGTAGACTATGTCAATTCGCGCCGGGCAATTCGCCCGGGAACTTCCCAGTTGGCAATCCGTTGCGCGCGGTCGCGCGCTTGGCTTACTGCGCGACCAATTCCACGCGCCGGTTGCGCGCGCGGCCATCCTCGGTCGAGTTGGCTGCCACCGGGGCGAACGGCCCATCGCCATGCGCAGTCAGGCGCCGGGCATCGATTCCCGCAGCCACAAGGGCTTTCACCACCGAAGCGGCGCGCGCGTTCGAGAGCGCCACGTTGGCCTCCGCCGTACCGACATTATCGGTGTGGCCGACCACCCACACTTTCAAGGCGGGGCTGCCCTTCAACATCTTCACCACCTCCTGCAGGGCCGGTTGCGACTCGGGCTTGACGTCGGACTTGGCGGTATCGAAGAAGATGCCAGGGACTTCGGCGTGACCGGTGTCGGCCAAACCGCTCTTGAGCGCGTCGGCGTTTGCCACCACGTCCTGCTGCATGGCCTGCTGCTCGACAATGAGCAGTGTGTACATGGAACCTCGCGGACCCAGTTCCACCCAGGTTTCCGTACCGTTCCTGGAGATCAGCAACGTCGACCCGTAGTCGTTGCCGGGCCCCGCGTCGTACATCGTCTTGCCGCCCAGCCGCTGCGCGGCGTTCTGGAAGTTGCGGGCGATCTGGAGCTTGCTGGGAGGCGCGCCGGCCGATGAGGGAAGATCGTACCGCCAATAGACCTGGTGGCCTTCGACGTGCTGCTTCACGGTTCCCTGCCCCTTCTGGACCGTGAAGTCGTGCGCGTCGAACTGCGACTCGCGATAGTCGGTGATGACAAAACCCGGCATTCGCGTAAACAGCGCCGGGTCCTTCGAGCCGGCGAGATCTTTGGTCTGCCCGGCGCTCGTGAGCGCCGCCACGAGCAGTGTTGCGGTAACGACAATCGGATTCTGAAGTCTCACGTTGGTTCACTCCTTTTGTGACAAGCGAGCGGAACGCCGCCGCGGTGGGCGCGCCCGATTCCCGACGAAATTGTCCGGAATCAGTAAGCGCAGCGTTGGCGGGACTTCTGGCTCAGCGGTCAGGGCGCCGGCGGTGTCGTTTCCGGGGGGCGTTTGCCGAGTTCGTTGGCGAAGGGGCGGTCGCCATGTCAGTGGCTCACTGCGCAGAGCGTTTGTCCTGTGCCTGGCGTGGCGTTGCGCGGTCCCGCAGGACATGTGTCCGCGGGAGCGCTCTTTCGACCGAATGGCAGTAGCCCGGCGAAATCGGGCCGGCCGGCTATCCGGTGCTCGATACCGGGCTGTCGCTGGTGGGCGGCTGCTGGAAGGCGCGGTTTCGCTGCCGCTCGATGGCGGCGAACAACAGGGCCGGCTGGATGGGCTTGGTGATGTAGTCGTCCATACCAACTTCCAGGCAGCGCTCGCGATCGCCCTCCAGGGCGTGAGCGGTGAAGGCGATCACGGGAATGTGTCCGCCGCTCTGCTGCTCCCGCGCGCGGATTTGGGCGGTGGCCTCGAATCCGCCCATCTCGGGCATCTGTATGTCCATCAGCACCAGGTCGAAGCGCCGCCGTTCCATGGCGGCCAGCGCTTCGATTCCATTATCCGCAATCACCACCTCGTATCCGCGCTTGTTCAGCAGCCGGCATGCCAGTTTCTGATTCACCGGGTTGTCTTCGGCCAGCAGGATGCAAAGCGAATTGGAATTTTGCGGCGGATTCCCCGCGCCAGGAGCCTCGGCAGGACTCGGCTCCGCTTCAACGGCGGTCGCCAGGGCATTCAGACCCGGTGCGTCAGTACTTCCTGAGATCGATAGCTCGGCCTGGTCCGGCGCGCTCCGGAAGGGCGCGGTAAAGTGAAAACGGCTTCCTCCTCCAGGGGTACTCTCGATCCATATCCGCCCGTTCATCAGAGCCACGAATCGGGCGGAAACGGTAAGACCGAGACCAGGCCCTCCATAGCGGCGCGTGTGCGACCCATCGACCTGAGAGAACGGCTCGAAGATCAGAGCCTGGTCCTCCGCAGCGATGCCGATGCCGGTGTCGGCAACCGTGAAGTGCAACAGCGGGCCTTCGGTAGCTTCCTCGAGTTCCACCCGCAAGGAGACTCGACCCTGCTCGGTGAACTTGACCGCGTTGTTGAGTAGGTTGACCAATACCCGGCGCAGGTGTACCGGGTCGCCGATGAGAAGTCGCGGCAGCCCCGGGCCGATCGAGGATTGTGCTTCGAGGTTCTTGCGGTGGGCCTCCAACTCGATGTTCCGCATGGCCGCGCTCACCAGCTCGGGCAAATCGAAAACGGACAATTCCACTTCGGTCTTGCCAGCTTCAATCGCGGACAGGTCCAGAATCTCGTTCAGGATTCCGAGCAGCGCCGCCGAAGAACTTCGCACCGTCAGCAGGTACTCCCGCTGTTCGGCCGAGAGCGTTGTGTCCAACGCCAGTTCTGTCATACCGATGATGCCGTTCATGGGCGTGCGGATTTCGTGGCTGATATTGCAGAGGAACTGGTCTTTGAGTCCCGCAGCCAGGCGAACCTCCCGCAACAGGTGTTCGATCTCCACCTTCTGCCGCGCCACCTTGTCGCGCTCGCTTTCGGCGCGGGCCTTTTCGAGGTTCAAACTCAGCGTACGATCCGCCACCGCGTGTTTGAGAACTTTCTGCCTCCGGAGAATGGCGTGCACGCGCCAGTACCAGACCAGGCGAGCCAGCAGCACGAGCGCGGCGCCGGCTCCCAGATCGCTCCACCAACTGCGCCACCAGGCGGGACGGATGGCGAAGGCGAGGCGAGCCGGCGTTCCCAACCAGGCGCCTTGTCCGGTATTGGACTGGACCTCGAAGGTGTAACTTCCCGCGGGCAGGCTGGGGAAGTGCGCTTCGCGCAACTGGGTTTCGGTCCAGCGTTCGTCCAGGCCGGCGATGCGATAGCGGAAGCGCACGGTGTCCTCGTTGACAAACGTTAAAGCCGCGAAGCCCACTGTCAACGATCGCCGTGCCCAGGGCACCGAAATCGCCGTGCCCAGGCCGACGTTCGAGCCGCCGAGAGCGGCCGCAGTGAGCAGCACAGGGGCGGCCGACGGGCGCGCCGGCAGCCCGCTCGAAGGAATCCGCAAGTGGGAGATACCGCGGCTGGTACCGATCCAAACGCTCCCATCGGCATCGGCCCAGAAAGCGTTGGAATTCGTGTCGTCCCAGATCAGTCCGTCGGTGCGGTCGAGATGCCTCCAGCGTCCGTCGTCCAATACATCGACGCCTTGATCGCCGCCAAACCAGATCCGGCCGTCGCGGTCGCATCCAATGAAATAGATGCTTCCCGCCCGCAACCCGTCCTTGTTCGATAAGTGGCGCCAGCGCGGACGCTGGCCGTCGAAGGTAAGCTGCGACACGCCGGCCGCGTCGGCGTAAGAGATCCACAAGGAGCCGTCGAGCGCCTCGGCCAATTTGGATACCCGCTCGTGGAGCAGTCCGTCGGCCGTGGTGAATCGCGTCCACCTGCCTGCCTCGAACCGAAGCAGACCACCCGAGCCGCCAACCCAGAGCCGGCCCTTCCGGTCGACTAACGACGTGTCGACAAGCTCGGGGTCCCGCTCCGACGGCAGCGTCTGGCGTTCGAATCGGAGGGAACCGGCCCGGCTCACGGCTAGATACAAGCCGTCGGTCGTGCCCGCCCAAACACGATTCTCGTGGTCCACGGCAACGGTGCTCGTCCAATTGTTTTCGAAACCGGCTTCTTTCCCATATGTCGCGGCCACACCCCGGCGCAAATCGGCGTGGACGGCGGCGGTGCCCTGTGCCAGCCATAGCGACCCGTCGGATGCCCATGCCATGCCCTCCGTGACGGCGGCGGGCAGGCCGCGCAGTCGCAGGTCCCTCCACCGTCCGGCAATTTCATCAAATCGGCTGACACCGGCATCGTTACTGGCCCAGAGCACGCCAGCCGCGTCGCGCGTAATGCCCCAGATGGCCTCCGACGAGAGTCCCTCGGTTTCGGTCCACTGATCCCAGTAAGGGTAGCCGAGCCACCGCGCCACGCCGCCGCCCCACGTCCCGATCCACATCGAGCCCTCGCGGTCCTCGAGAGCGCAGGTGACGGAACTGAGCGGGAGGCCGCGCGATTTCCCGACGGTTTCCCAGCCCGCCGCCGTGTGGCGCGCCAGCCCACGGACGGTGGGAACCCATAATTGGCCATCCCGCCCTACATAGAGAGTTCCTGCAAACCCCTGCGGCAGCCCATCGTCCCGGCGCAGAAACCGCCCTTCGCCTTTCGGCAGCTCGATCAGCCTGGTGCGGCTGCGAGCCCAAAGGTTGCCCTCGTGGTCAAACAGCACCGCGTACCACAGGTCGTCCGCCACGCCCACCCCGGCGGCAGGAACGGCCCGCCCGTCCTCCAGCCGGCATAGGCCGGGACCACATGTGTACCAGACAGAGCCCGCAGCGGAAACCGCGATGCTACGCACTTTCTGGGACTTCCATTGCGGAACCGTATATAAAGTGGATGTGGGTTTGCCGGTTCCGCCCTGCGGCGGAGTCATCACCAGCAGGCCACTGGAGAGGCCAACGTAGAGACGCCCGCGTGCATCGGAATTGACGGCGTTGGCCCCGATTCCGGGCGAGATATCCACGGCTTCGAACCGCTCGCCACGCAGCCGGGCCAGCCCGCGCGGCGTGGCCGCCCACAGCGTCCCATCATTACTCTGATGAATCGCGCGAACCTCGGAATCCGGTAATCCCTCGGCCACGCTGAACGCGCGGTAGCGCCGGCCATCGTAACGGTACAAACCGCTCTCCGTTCCGATCCACAGAAACCCCGTGCGGTCCTGGAGCAAGGTGTGAACGCCCTGACTGGGCAGCCCAGACTCGCGGTCGTAGTACTTGAAACTGTAGCGTTGTGCATAGGCCTCAGCCGATAGCAGAACTAGGCATAACAACGCATAGGCGACGCGAAATCTCACTCTGCAAAGGCTATCGACTGAAACGAACCCAGGCTATAGAGCTTCGAGCGACGCTCAGGCAATAATCGAATCGCAATCGGTTGCGCTATGCTGGCAGCGGACGCAAATGCCATCGAACATCGAAATCAAAGCGGTTCTTCGCGACCGGGCCGCGGCGGAGACCACCGCCAACGCCTTGAGCGGCGGCGGACCGGAGATCCTTCATCAGGTTGACGTTTTCTTCAACGCAACCGGCGCCCGGCTGAAGCTGCGCATCCTCGGGCAGGACCGCGGCGAGTTGATCCGCTACGAACGCTCGAACCTGGCCGAGGTGCGGCCCTCGCGCTATTCGATTGCGCGCACGCCGGACCCGGAGATCCTGCTCGACATCCTGACCGCGGCGTTGGGGCAAGCCGGCACGGTGAAGAAGATGCGGCAACTCTACCTGGTGGGACAAACCCGGATTCATCTCGACGCGGTCGAAGATCTGGGAGACTTCCTGGAACTCGAGGTAGTGCTGCGCCCCGGACAGAGCGAAGCCGAGGGCCGCCGGATTGCCCTGGAGTTGCTGGCCCGGTTTGACATCGCGCCAGAGGATCTGCTGGCCGGCGCCTACATCGATCTGCTGGATGCGCGCCGGCCGGCATAAGGCCAGGCGCTGCTCGAACGCAGATCTACCTCGATGTGCCCGCGCGGCTGCGGTGGAGCATGGGATCGATCGCGGCCGCCATCTTCGCCACGTCCAGGCCGCCGCCCAGAAACTCGTTCAGGCGCGCCGCGGTGCCGGCGGGATCGGAGATCGCGCGGCGATGTTCGATCACCAGCAGTCCGGTGCGCGGGCGGCGCGCCAGCACCGCTTTCACCCGGCCCAGCGTGCGCGCGTATTCGTCCTTCAACATCCCCCGGCGCTCCGGCGTCGCGGCCAGCGGCTGGTTGCGATGTTGCATCATGCGCTGCTGCGAATCGAGCACCTCGTCGAGATCGCGTTCGCCAAGGATGACGCGGCAGGGCAGATCGGGCGGCAGAGCGGCCA
This sequence comes from Bryobacterales bacterium, assembly GCA_003157745.1. Lineage (GTDB taxonomy): Bacteria > Acidobacteriota > Terriglobia > Bryobacterales > Bryobacteraceae > Bog-375. The sequence goes on from PMKM01000185.1 coordinate 6,862, forward strand.
GCAGCGGGGCGACGATCTTGATGGCGCTTCCCCGCCCCTCGAACAGCCATCGCGAATCTCTCGGCAGAGTCTTCACGCGCTCAGTCTCGAGATAACCGCGCGGATTGTCTTCGTCCGCCGCGCGCAATCCGTCCGAGAGCACGTCCATGCCACCGGCGGCCAGCATCTGCATCAGCATGGAAGTGCCCGAGCGCGGCAAGCCGGTCACCACGACGAGAGACTCCGCGAGCGGCGGCATCTCCGCCTTCTCATTCGCAATCGGAGCATCCTGCGGCGTGGAAACATCGACGGCGCTATCCTCGGACGGAAGCAGCGGAGGCGCGGCGCGGCGGTTGCGCATACGCCGCGCCAGGCGACGGTGCTCGCGCGCGGACGCAACGTCGCCGAGGTGCTCGTCGAGCACAGCGGCCAGCCGAAGGTGCGCCTCGGGAAAATTCGGATTGCAGGCGATGGCTGCACGGAAGGCGTCGGCCGCCCGCGCGTATTCCTGCATTCCGACGAGCGCGCGCCCGAGCAGGAAATGCGCCAGCGGATAATGATACACCCGCTCGATGGCGTCCAAGGCGGCATGCGCGGCGACGCCGAATTCCTTGCGCCGCAGCGCCATCCGGCACACGCCGATATGCGCGTGCGCGTTGTCGGGATCGATCGCGAGCGCCTTCTCATAAACCTGCCGCGCATCGCTCGAGCGGCCCAGGCGCAGATACAGATCGGCCGTTTGCAGGAACAGACCCGGCCGCACCAGGTGCGCCTCCGTCACCCGTTCGAGCGCCGCCAGCGCTTGCGGGTAACGCTTTTCCGCGGTCAATACCTGCGCTTGCAGATAGTCGACCACCGGCGGCTGGAAGCGCGTCAGATTGCGCCAACGGGCAAGCTCGCGCCGCTCGCTCGCGGTGAGCGACCGCTCGGGTTCCGGTTCGCCGCTCTCCTGGGCGCGTTCGCAGGCGAGCTTGCGCAGCGTCTCGATTTGCGTTGTCGCCTCTTCGAACAGCGCCCGGCGGCGGCCATCGAGGTCGTCGACAATGCGCCGCATCTCGTCGTCGAACCCCAACGCCTGCGAGGAAACGAACAGCCGCACGGCGAAGCGCTGCTCATCGGGATCGGCGGCATAAAGCTGGCCGAGAATCTCGTGGGCTTCGATGTGCCGGTCGCCGTCCTGGTAAGCTTCGGCGAGGTTATAGCGCAGCTCGCGGATGGTCCTGGCCACGGCTACTTCGCGATTCTCGTCGGGCCGTTCGATATAGCCGAGCGCGATCATCTGCTCGAGCGCTTCGTGCGCCGCCACTGGGTCCAACCGCAGATGCGGCGGATGGCGGCCGTCCGCACCCGGGACGTTTTCCCAACTCGGAATGGAGGCGGCAGGCGGCGTCTTCACGAAGGCCTGCGACAGCACGCGGCCGTCCATATCGTCGCCCACAGGTAATCCGAAAAGTTCGAGCACGGTGGGCGCGATGTCCAGCACCGATGGCCCGTGCAGCGCTTCGTTTTTCCTGATGTCTGGCCCGCCGATGGCGAGGATGCCGAAGTCGCTGTGTTCGATGGCGGGCCCGGCCGGGATGTCGGGTATCGACGCCGGGCGCAGGTGATCCGGATGGAAGCCGTGGTCGGACAGGAGAATGACGGTCGCGTCGTCGCCGGCCGCGCGCAGCAGGTTCCCCAACATCTCGTCGTGGAGCTGGTACGCCATCGAGACCACGTTGTGGTACAGCTCGAAGTCGCGTTCCCCAATCCAGGACTGCCGCGGCGGATGGTATTTCATGAAGCCGTGGCAGAAGTGATCGATCGCGTCAAAGTAGACCGCGAAGAAATCCCACGGCTCGTTTTCCACCAGCCACATGGCGGCGGCGTTCACGCTCTGCCACTCGGCGAGCGTGCGCAGGAACCCGGCCAGGCGGTTGTCATGGTCCTGATCGATTTCGCGGACGCGCGGGATGAACGGCTCGACCATGCGCGGCTCCAGTTGGTCGGGATGCACGCGCAGCCGGCCGAGCGTTTCGGCCAGTTCCGGCGGATGAACCGAGTGAGCCGGCAGCGGCCAGCCGCGGTCGAGCGGGGCGTGGGCGCGGTGATACCGATCGGAAACCATCACTCCATCGATCGGCTCGGCGGGATGACTGGGCCACCAACCAATCACCACGCTCCGCAGATCGTTCTGGGTGAGAATGTTCCACAGCGCTTTCGACGTCCGCGAGAGATTCGTGACCGGCTGCACGCCGCGGCCATCCGGCGTTGGCTCCGAGAAGCCGAGGATGCCGTGCTGGAACGGCCGCTTCCCGGTGGCGATCGAAGTCCACAGCATCGGCGAGAGCGGAGGATGGAGCGTGGCCAGTTGCCCGGAGGCGCCGTGTTCGACGAGGCGGCGAACGTTGGGCATTTTGCCCGAGTCCATTAGCGAACGGATGACTTTCCAATCCGCGGCATCCCAACCGACCAGGAGGACCCTGCGCCGGGTCATGGGTCTGTCACTCGGCACCAGTCGCGCATGTTCATAGACTGGATCGACCGGCCGGCTACTGTGCCGCGGCAAACCTCTCGATGACAAACACAAAGTGCTGCTGCTGGCGGGCTCCGGACACGGCAGGCATGAAGAAACTCATGTGTTTCGCGGCTTCGACGGCCGCCGCGCTATTCGGATCGGACGGCTGCAGCGAGTGCGCTTCGACCAGTTGACCGGAGGGCGTGACGAGGCCGAACACGCAGACGGGTTGCGAGGTCGCCGCGGAATCGGCCGGAATCGATCCGGAATCGAACGAAATCTTCTGCGCTCCCGCCAACGCGATGGCCGGTCCCTTGGCCTTCATCCGCTGGCTCGGCACGAACAGGCTGGCATCGGCGGCGGGGATCTCGCGCAAACTCCCGACCGTAATCTCCGACACCGTCTTGCCGGCCTCGGTCACCTTCACCTTCGCAGGCAGCCGGTACTTGCCAAGCTGTGGAGCATTCGTGTAATCGTACGAGTAGTAGCGGCCGGGCACTTGCGACTGCATCTGGAGCAGGCCGGATTGCGGATCGACGCACACCTCGGTCTCCTCCCAGGCTCGCCCCAACGTGGCCGTCGCGGGCGTTTCGGGACCGGCGAGCAGAACGCAGGTGACTGGCACGCCGTTGAAGGTCGCCGTCGACGTCCGGATCGCGCCGCGCGCCACGTTGCTTGCCGATGGAATCGGGCCCAGCAAGGCCGCCCGCGCCTCGTGCAAACGAAGTGGAATCACGCTCGCCGTGGCATCTCCGAAGTGCGTGTTCTTCGCGGAGATCCGTGTGGCCGCGAAACCGCCGGCTGCCTTTGCCGTCCAGCGGTGCCCCAGTTGCGGATCGAAGACGTCCTCCATCTGCCAGGCGCCGTCGTATTCCGTTTGACCACCGGAGTTCGTCGTAAAGCTGACCTTGAGCTGGTAAGCGACGCCTGCCTTTCGCAAGTCGTAGCTTTCGCGCGCGCGGGCCAGGAGATGCAGAGCGGCGTCGCGACGGGCGGCGCTGTCGGCGGTCTGAATCCGACCGTTGACCAATTCGAGAGGATCCCGCGGTACGGGCGCTATCCTCAGTGCGCTTTGGCCAAAGGTCGCCAGCGCCAGCCCGCTTGCCACAAGCAACCGCACTAATCCCTTCGAGACCATCTCACTAACCCTCCCGAACCGATTCGATATCGCTCGCGGCCGGCCGAAATCGAAGCCTGGGCTGATATGGCTTCGCGGCGCGCGGGACTCGCAGCAATGCGCCGTCCGATCCGCCGCCCGATCCACCGCCCGATCCACCACCGCCGCCATCGGAACCGCCACCTCCGCCAGTCCCGCCGTTCGATCCACCGCCGCCGGTGCCGCCGCCCGTGCTACCTCCGCCACCTCCGCCAGTTCCACCACCGGTGCCCCCGCCTCCTCCACCACCGGTGCCACCGCCCGATCCGAACCCCGCGCCGCCGCCCGTGCCGCCTCCCGATCCACCGCCGGCCCAGCTAGACCCGCCGCCAGCAGCCGCGTTCTGCAATGAGAACAGGACCCCCGCCTGAGTCTGCAAGCCGCCGACGGTAGCTTGAATGGGAACCTCGCCTTCGCCAAGCCCGGAGGGAACCACCAGATTGATCTGAAAAAGACCGGCGCTCGACATTCCCACGAATCTCGTCTTGACGGCGACGTTATTGATGTAAAGGGCGACGGGGCTGTTCGCCGGCGCCGCGCCCGTGAACGGCGCTCCGGCTAGAACGGCGGGCGTGGTCGGTCCGAATCCGACGCCGAAGAGTTCCACAACGTCGCCCGCCTGCGCCGCCACCGTTGAGTATCCAAGGGATTTGCCGGTCGGGCCGAGGAGGTCGTAAGTCCCGCCGCCATACGCTCCCGTACCATTCGACCTGACAATGATTCCAGACACATGCTTCGAGTCGAATAAGTCGAACGACGGCGCGAACTCACTTAGTGTCACGGTCGCCGTCACACTGCCGGCGGCAGTAGTTACTACAACCCGCACCGGGCCTGTCGCCGTGTCATCGGGCGCTTGTAAGTTGATCTGCCCGGGACTTACAAATTGGAGATAGGCGGCCTTACCGTCGATCTCCACCTTGGTGCCACCGAGCGAAGTGGGAAAGTCGCCGTTCCAGATGACGGTTCCGCTGGCGAGATTCTTGCCGAAAATCGATACCCATTCGCCGGGCTGGATGACGCTGCGCGTGCCGCACAGAGGCACGATGCCGCCGGCCGAAATGGACGGGCCCTGTGCCTGGCTCGCCGGGGCCGCCTTCGCGCCCGCACGATTGAAAAACTCGACTCCGGCATCCTGCCGGGCCATGGCCAGCCGCACCCCGCGACTGAACGAACTCGAGCGCTGTTGTTTCGCCGCCAGAACGCTGGCGATGGCCTCCACCGCGATATCGCGAACGCCCGTGCCAATCATGGCCGCCGAGGCGCCCGTTACCATCGCCATGGCCGAGCCGGTAACCGCCGCATACATCTGCCAGTGCCCCATACCGCGTTTCACAGCCTCGCGCAGCGACGGCGGACGGAGTGTGGCGAAGTAAGTCTCCAGACGATGGTCCAGGTCGGATTTTCGCGCAGAGCTCATATGTTACCTTCAGTCACGCACGATGTTACTCCGGATCGCCATCGCCGTGGCCGGAGCTTCGAGCGTTCGCCCCACCGGGCCGCGTCGAATCGACTCTTGCGATAAGAGACTTGACCGCTGCAACCGCTCCTTGATTCTGCCCAACATCCACTCAGAGTATATACCGGCGGGAACCAATTGAGAATAGTCCGGCCGCCGGGTCCTGGATCGTCTGCGCTAGTATCCCAGGGGCCGAACGCAAAAGGGAGGGATAGCTAAGTACAGCGAACTGCATCCTTTACAACCGTCAAAGAAGCCAAACCTGGTCGACGGCAACCCGGCCGCGGGCTGCCGGACTAGCTCTAAATAGCTATCGAATACTTTCAATACCTGGTCGGCATCCGGACGGATTTGGCATGTCCGAGACCTTTCATCGTATCCGCAGTGTCATCGAACTCTGCCGCGAATGCGACTCAACACTAAGCCTGAATCCCGAAGTCAAGTTCGGCGAAGTTGCATTTCCACATCGCAGGGCTTTGGGAAAACATGCCGTGATACAAGGCGGCCGAACTTCGGTATTCAGACTAAGCAGTGACTTGCCGCGAAGCCGGAGAGACTCGATAAGTCAAGATCCGCACAAATGACACTTACTTCGCGCTATGAGCCTGCGTAGCAGCCGCGGGTGACTCGTCGTCTGCGCATGGCGAACAACGCGATGGCGATCCCACTTCCGACCAGCATTATGCTCGATGGCTCGGGAGCGAACTGGAAGCCGGTTGTCGAGGTCGCAACACCCGCAAACTCGAAGGAGACCGCGCTGCTGGTAAACGTGACGGTCGTGAACCCCGCAGTCGAATTGAAAATGACATAGGCGCTTCCGCCCACACCCTGAGATCCGTCGGTGGTGAAGCCCTCCACGATCTGCTGCAGGGCCGTGCCGGTTTCCGTGAAATTGTTCCCCCCCACCCCGCTATGATCGTCGATTGTCACCGAATTCCCCGCGTCGATGGAACCCCACAGGAGAACGAGCCAATGCTGCGTGGTCGTGAAAGTGATCGTGATCGTGCCGGTTCCGGTCGAGAGGTAATTTCCCGAACTGGCGATATTGCTCGTCAGCGCCGATCCATAACCGGCAGTCAGGTACTCGGGGGTGCCGGAGGTCCCGCCGCCAACGGCGCCTGCCACGGGAACGGCATATTCGCCCGACACCGAATTATGCACGACGCCCTCTTGGAGGCCAACGCTATTAAACGTAATCGCGTACGGCAACCCACTCGTTCCTCCGCCCACCTGGGTCTGGGATGGGGTGGTAATGCCGCTCAGATTAATCGATGTGACGGTAGCGCCTGCGGAGGCATAGGGTGAGTAGAGGCTGGCCAGGACCGTGTCGCCCTTGGCGATACAAACGCTTATGGCGATCAGCGCGACAGCTCTCGCCCAGACGCCGGATCGACCTGACTTGCACGCCACTGGAACTTCTACCTCAACTTCTACTTCGTCATCACCCGGAAATCCTGTCTTAGCATCCAGGCTTGGCATTCAGTCTACTACAAACGTCCAGATTACTCCTATGTTATCAGCAGCGCGCCACACCAAGAGAGTACTAGGGTAACCATGCATAGTGGGAGGCACCGAACACAATCGGTCGGCCAACCGGAAGCCCGCTTCCAGGGAAAACGAGAATGCGCAGCCGATCACGGGCTTTGCACGGATTCCGCAGCCTGGCGTCTGGCGGAGCGTCGGGGCAAGCAGTCGCGCTCCGCCCGTCAGCCTTCCCGGTGCCGGTGGTGCGTGGTGGCGCCAGATCGGGAGCGGCGCCCCCTCCGGAGTTTCTCGCACTAGAGGCCCGCGCTGCGCGCCATGCCGATATCGGGTGCGACTGGACAGTTGCTCGTGCCTCGCGCCCCAGGGCGCCCTACCGCAGCCGGAACGTCCGCAGCGTCGTGCGGCCCTTCCCGTACACCACCTCGCTGCCCAACTCGGCAGTGGCAAGGAAGTCAGTCGGCTGTGCCAGACCGTTGGCGATCAGGGCATCGACCAGCGGACCCAGCTCGAGGCTGCCCTTGCTGCGCGGCTCGGTGTCCACCAGGCAGAGCGTCTTCCAGGGCTTGTCCGGCGCATCCGCCGGCGTTTCGAAGGTGGCCTCGTAAGTCCGCCCGCCGATCTTTAATGTCGCGTGGCGGCCTTTGTACGTTAGGTCCACGCCATGATTCACGGTCCAGATCGTCAGGTTGCTCACGATGTCCTTCTTGGTCGGATGGTCGGAGCGGGTGATCCAGAAGTCGAAACTCCCGATCCAGCGGCCGCTGGCGACGGTCGAGAAGTCGAAATCGATCGTCTGGCGCGCGTCGGCCAGCCGGCGGGGTAACTGGTCCCCTCCCTGCAATCCGGCCGCGCCGGCAGCCCCGCCGGCATCGCTCCACGGAGATCGCCCCACCAACACCTCGGGGTAGGTCTTCACGGACGGTCCGCCGCTCTCGGGCCAATCCCACTCCCATCCCGCTTCGTCCCGACCGCGAAAGACGAGTTGCCGGTAGTTCGCGATGTCGCCCTTGCCAAAGACATTGTTGTAGAGCACGGCTCCTGGGATGGAAAGCAGGGCGGAGTCCTCGCTGCGGGCCTCGACGGGCGGTGCCGGAAGGCCGGCCTCTCCGGTCCCCAGCCGGAAGTCCGAGATACTCCGCGTGGTCAGAGATACGTCCTCGAAGACCGCGGACGTTCCTTCGCCGAGCGGGGACTGAGTGCCGATTCCCACCCAGATCGATGGCGGGTAGTCATTCTTGAAGAGGCGAATCAACTGCCAGCTCTTCTTATCGAGCGAGTAATAGAACCCGACGGTCTTCGTGTCCGAAGAGATCTTCATATAGACGCTCTTCGCTTCGACGATGTCGTGGTTGTTGTCGTCGGAGGTCCCGATGGTGCGAACGCTGACCATCCGGTGCTTCCCGCGCTCGTCCATTTCCATCGCCATCTTCAGCCAGAGGTCCTCTCTTACATAGATATAGAGAGTCCCGGCGTCATAAGTCTTGAGGAACGTCGGCGTGATCCTGGCCGCGAGTGTGAATGGCTGTTTGTTATCGACCTCAGTCAGGAGCAGGGGGGCCGTGTTATTGGACAGCTTCCCATCCGGGTCGCGGAAATTGTCGCGCCTCGCGTCGCTCGTGAGAGTGAGCCTTCCCTCCTCGACCTTCGCGTGCGCGGCGGCTCCGTTGAGTGAGCGGGTGAAGGCGATCCCCGGCAGCTTGATGTGGCACTCTTCATCGGTCTTCATGATGTTCTCGGGAAACGCCTGGCGGGCAGCGAAGGACAGCAGCAGGAGCGACATGGCGCAGAGCTGTTTCTTCATGGATTCCGGTCCTTGCCTTTCCGGACGAAGCCGGCATCGGCCCGTCCGAACTTCAGCCACAACGCTACCACAGCGGAGGGAGAAGGTGAAGCGGCCTCTTCGCAGGCTGCCGTAATCCGTCCGTAAGCGGGCGTGATCGGAACCGACGGTCCTGCCAGGGACCCAACCGCCGCCTTTGCCAACGCACCTGCGAGGTGCGTCCGCTCCCTATGGTCGCAGCTCTGAAAGCGTATCGGAGCCGCGACCGGAGCGGACGTAGGTGGCGCGCGCTTAGGGATGGATTGCGGCAGGCGCTGCATCGCCCGGAATCTCAAAGTGGGTACCGGCCCGGATTCCGCGCCGTTTGCGAGCTCCGTGCTTCTACTTACTTTGCCTACGTTGCGAAATGCAGGTCGTGCCTCTCCCGGAACTTGCATTGTGCACCGGCGGCAGCTAGCACTACTGGGTTGTTGGAGGTATCGTAGGCATAATTGTACTGGTGGCCAAAGCGGACCCAAGCAGTCAGGGGCCGCTTCGTTGCCTACGAGCCTGGCACCGGGCCCGGCTGTTTGGCAATTGCGTCAGAGCCGGCGCGCACCAAGTCGAGCAGTTCGGTGAGTTCGTTGGGGCGAATCGGCTTGGCGACGTACCCGTCCATACCCGCGGCGAGACACCGTTCGCGATCGCCGTTCATCGCATGCGCGGTCATGGCAACAATCCAGCGGTGATCCCCGCTCGTCTTTTCGAGGTCACGAATTGCGGCCGTCGCTTCCAGCCCATCCATCTCGGGCATCTGCACATCCATCAAAACCAGATCGAAGCGCTCCCGCTCGACGGCGGCCACGGCTTTTTGCCCGTCCTCCACGATGACGACTTCATGATGGTGTTTCTCGAGCAAGCGCCGGATTAGCTGCTGGTTCACCGGGTTGTCCTCCGCCACCAGGATATGCAGCCCGGGCAGGTTCTCGCGCAACGCATGCCGCGCGATGGGCGGCTGGGTCCGATCGGCTTTCGAATCGGCGCCGAGAACACTCGCCACGGCGGCCCACAGCTCGGAAGCGGAAACCGGTTTGGTCAGATAGGCAGCCACGCCGATCTCGCGGCAGCGTGCGGCGTCCCCACGTTGTCCCCCCGAGGCAAGCAGAACGATCTTTGTGCCGCGCAGTTCGGGATCGCCCAGAACGCGCTCGGCCAGAGCGAATCCATCCATGTCCGCCATTTGCACGTCGGAAACGATGAGCGAAAAGGGCGAACCGGATCGCGCCGCCGACCGGAGCATCGGCAGAGCGTCCTCCGCGTTGGCGGCGAGCGCTGCGCGCATACCCCACCGCGTTACGGTGTCGGCGAGAATGCGGCGATTGGTGGCATTGTCGTCGACAATCGCCACCGGCCAACCGGCCAGCAGCGCCGCGTCAAACCGCGCCTGTGAGCTCGGTTGAGGCGGGGCATTGCCGAATTGTGCGGTGAAGTGGAAGCGGCTGCCCTTGCCCGGGGTGCTTTCGAGCCACATGCGCCCGCCCATGAGCGCGACCAAGCGCGCCGATATCGTAAGGCCGAGACCGGTGCCGCCGTGTCTCCTTGTGGTGGAAGCATCGGCCTGGGTGAAAGCCCTAAAGATCGTCTCGTGCTTTTCCGCCGGAATGCCGATTCCGGTGTCGCTCACGACGAAGTGAAGCGGGGTGGACGTCTCGGTCGCCTGCTCCACGCTTACCTGCACGCCGACCTCGCCGCGTTCGGTGAACTTCACGGCGTTGCCCAGGAGATTCACGAGAATCTGCCGCAGCCGCGTCGGATCGCCGACCGCGAAGGCGGGCACATCGGGCGCAAAGTCGCACAGCAGCTCGAGTTCCTTTTGTTGTGCCAGGACACCCACCGAGCGGACGATCTTATGGATGCTATCGCGCACATCGAACGCGATCGGCTCGAGCGTCAGCTTGCCGGCTTCGATCTTCGAGAAATCGAGNNCTCATGTTGGCGAGGAATTCGCTCTTCAAACGCGAGGCCTCCTCCGCTTTCACCTTCTCCTTCTCCAGCTCGACGTTCTGTTCGGCGATCCGGGAGGTTTGCGCCCGCACCTGGTGGCGAAGCTGCCAGATCCAGGCTAGCGCGACCAAGGCCAGCAGGGCCAACGCCGCCAGGAGCTTACCCAACGGCAGGCGATGCCAAAGGCCTGGCTGCGAAAGCACCCGGACGTCGGCCGCCGAGCGCATGAGCATCGTGGTCTGGACGGGGAACTGGCGGCCATCCATCCAGCGCTGCTGTAATCTGCCGGTGACCTCAACACGGCTGCCGGGCACGATCCAGGTAGGGCAATCGCCGAGGATACGAGGCAGCTCCGCCTCCCAGGAAAACTCGAGATCTTCGAGGCGCAGAACACACGTCCCGCGCGCCTCCCTCACATCGATCACGGTGCCCGGGGACGCGACGAGTTCCCCGGCGAGCTCTCCGAGGGCGATTTCGCGCGGTAGGGCGGCCCGGATGGGCGCCACGGAGCCGGGGCCTATTTCGCGGAACTGCGCCTCCTCGATGTGCCAGAAGTTGCGTTCGCCGCGAACCAGCCGGCCGAGAACCTCGTAGCGCCTCCCTTGCCTCAGCGACTGGGGCCACGCGCGGCGGACGTCGATGCTGCTCACTCCCTCTTCGATCGTGACCGCGCTCACGCCGTCGAACCAGGTCACGGTCCCTTCGGTTCGGAAATAACCCTCTGGTGTGGGTGGGCCTCCGAGTTGCAGGAGCTTCGACAAGGGAACATTCGGCCATTTGTCCCAATCGAGCGGATGCCTACGGAGAATGCGGACGTCGTTCATCGATCCGATCACGATCCACCCGTCGTGGCGTTGTTTGTGCATCATCCGCGAAGGCGTCACGAGGCCGCGGATGACCACATCGGACTGCACCAGGGCGCTCATGTCGAAGCCGGCTGGCACGAAAAGCATGCCTTGCAGGGTTTCGCCATTGTGGGCGAGCGTCAGTTCGTGGGCGCCGAATTCGGCTTCTCGTCCATCCATATAGAGAGGCGCCACGCTCACTACGGTCCCTACGACCTCGACAATTATGTTGTCCAGGCGGTCGGTGTTGTGAATCGACGACCAGGAGGAAAGCCTGACGGGCGCGGGAAGGCCGGGAGAGTCGATGCGGACAATGCTGTCAGGAACGATAATCGGCGAATACCCGCCCTGCTGCGACTTCCCCCGAATCCGCACGCGGTCGCCCGCTTGCACCTTCCACGCGCTGGCGTTGGTGACGCCCACATACACTCCGGCGTCGCCCTCCTGGACATAGAACTGGTACAAGCTGGGCTTGTAGACGGTAACGATGGCGACCACGTCAATAGCCACCCCCTGCGCGGCCCCGGCTTGGCCGAGCGCCTGGAGTTCGGAGAGGTGATGCAATAGCGACGGAGCCGCCGCGTTTGCGCCCGCTAAGGCAGCCACCACCAGGATGTGAGAAAGGTGACGCATGTCGTCTAAGGACTTATCGGCGAACCTGGCCGGATTGATTAGGCATCGTCTTCGGGCACAGGAGGAATTGGCTGGGGGCAGGCGGGCGCGGGCGTGAAACGAGCAAGGCCCTTGTTTGCGCTTTCGAACACTTCCAGCAACCACGCTGTCAGAAGCGGGCTATCGTCGACCTGACAGAACTTGCCTAGCTCTTTCTCAGCAGCGCTGCTGACGGCTTGGCGGAATCGGAAGAGCGGGCAAGGGCGAGACAGGTATGGCGTGGCGTTCGTGGCGTGGGGTCAGGCTTCCTCAGGAAGGCGATTGCGGACCGGTGAGCGACTCAAGATGTTACCAAAACGGGGTGAATTTGCCCCGTTTGCCGAGGACGCTTTGCAATGGAATCAAGCACTTGAGCCTCTCCAGGCGGGGCAAGTTCACCCCGTTTTGTTAACATTTAGCGCATCGAGGAACTGCTCCCGATCCGATTATCCCGCACGAGGCGCCGACGACGACTCCGAGGGCGGGCGGAAACCAGCGCAGCGCCATGAAAACAAGGGCGAAGATTGTTCGCCAGGAGGCGTGATGGCTGAGACGAGACGGGCGTTCGGAAAACCAACGCAGTTCAGGCTGTCCCGGTTTTTCCCTTCTGACCCGCACGGCGACCGGACCAAATACGAAGTTAACCTTGCTTCAGCGCTTGTACTGAAGTCCCTGAATAATGGAAAAGTACTGCCGAGGTGGACGATACGCGATCGGTCCGGATCGCGTAGGCTGGGGCCCAAATCGTCCGAACCGCTGAGGTGTATAGTCTCTGCGGAGCATCCTTCCCATGTCGCCGAACATCAATTGCATCCCGTAGGCCTGCGAGAAAGACATGCGCGTCCCGAGCCGGAATCGCTGTGCGCGACTATGTGCATGCGCAGTTTCCGCCTCGTTGCCATATCCGGCAGACACTAGTTGCGCTTGGCATCTTGATCGGACAATCGCAAACAGGCAAACCGGCCGCTCCCCAGAGCTATCCGGTCTGGTGGTCTCCCGAACTGAAGCTGAAGAGCCTGGCCGACATTCCGGTGCGCATGAGACAGGCGTTCTCCAAGGAAGAGATGGATGAACTGCGCGAAGAGATCGCCAATACTCCCACTCCCCATAATTGCGAAGAGCTGTTGCAGACGACGGACGCCGAGCTGGATCAGTTCAGCGGTTATCGTATGGACGAATGGGGCACGCTGGGAGTGCAGTGCGCGGCGCTTCGCGCCCTGAAAACCGCGGTTCCCGCAAAGCGATCCTTCGTGCATGACCTGCAATGGACGGTGCGGCTCTTTTCGCTTCTGCCCGTGGCGAGCGCTTGGGCCGGCGACCCGAGCGACGAGGGCCTTCTTGCCGGGCAGGAGAAGGGTTTAAGCATACGCGAGTTTTGGCCGAAGGCGAAATACACGGCCAATAGGTTCGGACACCTTTTGCAGGAGGAAAACGCAGACGACGAGCGCAACGTTGCTTGCTGGGCCGCCTACGTGAAGTACGCGTCCGGCGACTTCAACGGAGACGGCCTGGAGGACATCGTGATGTGGACCACCGGCGGTAGCGGGGACGACCCGGCCGCGAGACTGGACTACGTGTACCTCCTTACCCGCACATCGCCAGGGCCGAATACGAAGCTGACCCTGCTTCAGCGCTTGTACTGAAGTCCCTGAATAATAGAAAATACTGCCCGGCCATGCTCGGCTTCCGCGTCGCTGCTATCTCCGGCTCGGTTCTTCACGGTTTATCCGGAAGAAAAGCCTTGAGCATCTCAGTGCGATCCCGCGTGAGCCAGGTCTTCCAGCTCTCTGCGCTTACTTGCGGATACTTCTTCCGGCCGAATTCCACCCAGGCGTCCCGGTATCGAATCCACACCATCTCGGTTTTCCGGACACCTTCGGCAGTCGGCATTCCTGGCACGTCTTCGTACTCAAGAGGCCTTGGGATCGCCTTATATACCGCGTTCAACTCGTCGTTCACTTGAGCGAACTCAGCCTGTGAGAAGTGCGGCAACTTACCCTGCTCAAACTGCTCTAGCGCCAAAACGAACTCCTCCTTCAGCGTGCTTTCCGCCTGAATCTCGATCGAAGCCCGATAGCTGCCGCTATGGTCGACCTCCAACTTGCCGACGGTCCGCACGTATTCATCTTCCGCTTGCTGAAGATCGTGGAAAGCCTGCCGTTCCTCGGTGCCCCATCTTGCGAGCATTGCCTTTAGTCTCGTCGACCTTTTCTGCTCCTTGAAATCTTCCTGGAGGCCCGCACAAAAACCCGACATGTACCCACTTGTAACGTCATCGCACAGGTCAAAATTGTACCCGCTCCAGTGTTCCTCCTTCAGTTGGGCAAGGTGTTCTACGCGCGAACTGATCTCAGCGGGCGCGCCCCCTATCTCGCAGGCCATCTTGATGGCAATGTCGAAGTTACGGGTCGCGCCCTTCCCGTTGGCGTACACCATCATCAGCATCGTCTGTCCTCCAAAGGCGGGCTCGTGGTCGGTGCCCATCTCCAGATAGGCGCACTGCCGGGCCTTCACGGGATCCGCCGGCCGCGTGATGCCGTAGTACAGATCGGCCGAGTCGCAGTGGGCGAGTGCTTGCTTTGCCCCGGCGCTCGGCCGGTCGGCGTCAGGCAGCTTCACATGCTCGAACTCCTTGCAAAGCCGCTGCCAGTGCTCCTCAGGCGCAGTAGAAGCCGTCTGGCACAGCGCTGACATTCCGAACAGCAATAAGAGGCAGAGATAAACTCGTGGCATAAACTCCCTCGCTCAGAACCGTGGCAGGATACGAAGCTAATCCTGCTTCAGCGATTGTACTGAAGCCGTTCGAAAATTGAAAAGTATCGCTGGGGTGGCACGTGCTCGAACCCACCGGGCAGCCGAGTCTGATTCGCGTATTGTCCAACCCGCTGAACCTGGGGTCTGTACTCTCCGAATCGCGCGGGCCGAAAGTCCCCATCGCGCATCCTGGCCATGTCCCCGAACATCAATTGCATCCCAAAGGCCTGCGAGAAAAGCATGCGCGTAAAGTTGTTGCGCTTATCGCTGACGTTCGCCATGCAACAGTTCCGCGCAGCCGTCTGCCAGTCGAACGTCCGGGCTGCGCACATCAGGACGGGATAGCCCTTGATGTTCAACTTCTTGCTCCCGGTCAGTCCCGCGAAGCCAAGGCCGTAGACCATGCTCATGATGGCCATCTTGGTCTCACAGGGAAACCACATCCAGTCCAGAGCGAATACCCCGGGGAGGCCAGCAAAGAGCGTCCTCATCGCCTCCTTCACGAGCCTGGTGATCTCGCTGGCGGGAAGGTCCAGTTTGGTGTATTTCTTCTGTGCCGCGGCCGTGAGCTGTTGCTCGGGGCCGCCTGGGACGTACAGTTTCTGCACAGCGTAGTAATCGGTAGCGATCTCCGCTGGCGTAGCCTTCCCTGAACCATCACGACGGATGAATGGAAGCTTCTGAGCCTCCGCCACTGTGGCCAGCATACACCCGCGTCCGGCGGTGACGTTTCCGTCGGTGTCGACATACATGTACGAAACTTCGTCTTCCAGGACCTTGGTCGCGCCGTCGAAGTACACCTGGTCGACCTCGTAGCTCGGGACGCCTGGGTAATACGTGCGCGAAGGCAGCGAGACCTTGCCGGCTAGGCCGCAAGCCGTCTCGCCAAAGCAGGCGGCTTGAAGAGCGTCCGCTGGATGGATAGTCCGTACTTCCACCTTCGCATTGTTCGCCATCGTTTTCCTCCGAAGCGATGTGATGTAGAGGAGTAATTAAAGCCCATCGCTCCGGTCGCGCCCCACCGCGGGCGCCCTCGGGATTGAAAGGAACGGGACAGCTCGGACCGCGCGCGAAATCCGCCGCGACCTCTGCGCCTGCTCTAGCTCGCAACCGCCCCCTACAGCTTGAACTCGGCCCGCACCAGTTCGTCTTCCATCGAGTGCTTGAGCGTGAAGCCCAGCTTTTCGAAGACGCGGATCATGTCGCGGTTATCGGGGAGGATGTTGGCGCTGAGCGCGGGGACCTTGTCGTCGGCGGCGACGATCAGAAGGCGCGCCATCAGCTCCTTGCCCAGGCCGCGGCCGTGCCATTGGTCGCTCACGACGACGGCCACTTCGGCCGCCTCGACGCCGTGGACCTTGGTCATACGGCTTACCCCGAGAATCTCCTGTTCGCCCGACTCCGGGTTGCGCCGCTCGGCGACGAGCGCCATTTCGCGATCGTAATCGATGAAGCAGGTGCGCATCAGACGTTCGTGCTTGGTGCGCTGTTCGAGATTCATCATATGGAAGAAGCGCAGGTAAACGCTGCGTTCGGAAAGCGTCTTGTGGAAGCGCACCATGGCCGGCTCGTCTTCGGGCCGGATGGGGCGGATGGTGACCACGTTCCCATCCTTCAGCGTGAACGCCGCCATGTACCGCGTGGGATACGGCCGGATCGCCATGGTGGGAATCTGCTCCAGCGTCACATCGGGCCCGTAGACGACCACGCGCGCGTCGAGCGCCATCAGCCCTTCGGGCGATGCCAGCAGCGGATTGATGTCGATCTCCTTGATCCAACGCTGTTCGGCCACGAGCGTGCTAAAGCGAACCATTAATAATTCGAGCGCCGCCATATCCACCGGCTTGCGCCCGCGCACGCCCTCGAGCGCCTTGTAGATCCTGGTCTGCTCCATCATGCGGCGGGCCAGGGTGGTATTGAGGGGCGGCAGCGCCAGCGAGCGGTCCTTAAACACTTCCACCAATTGGCCGCCGGTGCCGAACAGCAGCACCGGTCCGAACTGCGGGTCGGGACTGGATCCGACGATCAGCTCATAGGCATCCTTCAGCCGCACCATGGGCTGGACCGTGACGCCCTGAAAATGCTGCGCGCCGACCTTCTCCGCGACCGACGTCCGGATCGCCTCGAACGCCTTCTCGACGCTCTGCCGGTCGCCGAGGTTCAGTTGCACGCCGCCGACGTCGGTCTTGTGCGTGATGGTCTCCGAGTAAAGCTTCAGCACCACCGGATAGCCGATCTGGCCGGCGGCCTGGACCGCCGCGGCGGCATCGGCGGCAATCAGGGTCGCGGCGATGGGAATGCCATAGGCCGCCAGCACCTGCTTCGATTCCGCTTCGGTCAGGATGGTGCGGCCGGCCTGGCGCGATCGGTCGACGATCTGGGCAACCAGCGCGCGGTCGGGAGCCCAGTCAGCCGAATCCTCGGCCAGCGACGGAGTCTCGTACAGGCCGGCGAGGTTGTAGCTGTAGCGCCACATGTAATTGAAGGCGGCGGCGGCCATGTCGGGGTAGGCGAAGGTGGGGATGTTGGCGCGATTGAGAATCTCCTCGCCGGCGGCCACGTCGACGCCGCCCATCCAGCTTGCCAGCACGGGCTTGCCTTCCTGCTTGGCGAGCGGCTTCAACTGCTCGGCGATCTGGGTGGGATCGGTCATCGCCTGCGGCGTGAGGATCACCAGCATGCCGTCGGAATTGGGATCCTTGGCGGCGATATCGAGCGCCTTGGCGTAGCGCTCCGGCGAGGCGTCGCCAATGATATCGACCGGGTTGCCGTGGCTCCAGGTGGGCGGCAGCACGGCGTTGAACGCTTCGATGGCCTCGGGGGAAAGTTCGGCCAGTTCCCCGCCCCCCATGATGAGCGCATCGGTGGCCAGCACGCCCGGACCGCCCGCGTTGGTGACGATGGTCAGGCGCGGCCCCTGCGGCCGGGGCTGTTTCGACAGCACTTCGGCCATGTAGAAGAGGTCGGCGATGTTGGCCACGCGCAGCACGCCGCAGCGCCGGAACGCGGCCTCCAGCACCTCGTCGGAGCCGGTGAGCGCTCCGGTGTGCGAAGCCGCCGCCTTGGCCGCCGCCGCGCTGCGACCCGGCTTGATAATGATGATGGGCTTGTTCAGCGCCACCTCGCGCGCGGCGGAAAGGAAGGAGCGGGCGTTGCCGATCGACTCCATATAACAAACGATGGACTTGGTCTTGGGATCGTTGCCGAGGTGATAAATCAGGTCGCCCCAGCCGACGTCCACCATCGAGCCGACCGAAACGAACGCGCTGAAGCCCACCATTTCCTTCAGGCTCCAATCGAGAACCGCCGTGCACAGCGCACCGCTCTGGCTGATGAAGCCGACCGAGCCGGGGCGCGCGATGGTGGTGGCGAACGTCGCATTCATGCCGGTGAGCGGGCTCATCACGCCCAGGCAGTTGGGACCGACCACGCGGATGCCGGCCGCCTGCGCCGCGGCGAGCAGTTGCCGCTCGAGAGCCGCGCCTTCGGCGCCGACTTCCTTGAAGCCGGCCGAAATCACGATGGCGCCGCGCACGCCGCTCTCGCCGCACTCCGCGATCAGGCCCGGAATCGTCGGCGGCGGCGTCACGATCACGGCCAGGTCGACATTGTCCGGGATTTCCGCGACCGACTTGTATGCCTTCACCCCCAACACGCTGGGCCGCTTCGGATTCACCGGGTAGACCGTGCCGCCGAACGGCGACGTGACCAGGTTCCACAGCAGCGTCCGGCCCACCGAATTCGCCGTCTCGGTGGCGCCAATCACGGCCACCGACTTGGGAGAGAAAAACACCTCCAGCGGCTGATGCGCGGGGCTCGCCGATTTCTTCCGCGCGGCCCTATTGGTGGCTTGCATGTTCGTCCCCCTCCGCCTGTACCCCGAAGGCGGCGGCATTCAGCGCATCCACCAAATCGGGAATCTGCAGGCCGTTCTTGCGCGCCACCGCCTCGATCGTGCAGTCGTCGCAACTGTCACGGAAATGGAGGTTATCGAAGACGGGTCTGGTTGCCGGGTGGCGTTGCTTCACGTCACGGATGATCATGTCGCGGCGGATCAATCGATCGAATCGGAACATAGGCGTGCGGATTGATTGTACTGCACGCCCGGCTCCAAGGGAAGCCCAGGCGGTGTCAACGTATTGTGAACTTGCGGGATGAGGGCTGGGTGCAAAACCCGGTCGAACTGCCGCCGATCAGGCTGGCGTGGACCTCGCCGGGCAGAGCCGAGTCTGTCCAGTCAGGCGATACCGAAGTGGAGGAGCCGCCCCAGGCGGGCTAGCTCGCCGATAGTGCCGCGGCCGAAAGCTGGTTGTTGGTTATGGTCCAAATCGTCTTGACGCTGCGGCCAGCGCCGATGAACAGCGCAGCCGACGCCAGCGCCACGAAAGCGATCAGCAACGTGTACTCAATCAGATCCTGGCCTCGCTCGTCGTCCAGGAGCAGTTGCAACGGAATCTTCATAGGACTAAGGTACTGCCCATTCACGCGGCATAGAAGCCCCAAGAGTACTGTTTCAGATCGTGAACGTGCCGGCTGCTCTGCGGGTTAGCGTCGCGATGTATTCTGAAGACGCTGGTGGTTCGCTGCCTACGGAACACGCCAGCAGGGCTGGACTTGAGAAACCGGGGAGCGAACTAACCGATCGCCGGGAGCGCCCATGCCGCCGCTGGTTTTGCTGCGCGTCCTGGCTGAGGGGGTGCCAGGGCCGGCCCGAATCCAGGATGCCACGTCATTCGACGCGTGCGGAAACGATTGGTCTGCGCGCAGGCGGTTCCAGGCGTATTCGATTGTGCTGGAAGCAATTGCGGCTGGATTGCCGCCAGTCTTGGCAGAGAATCCGCGCATGATGCAACCGGGCTCCATCCTGGAACAGCCGCGCCCAGGACTTCTCCGATTGGTGATCGAAAACAAGCGGCCCGGACAACCTGGGCCGCAGTCCTATCCCCGCATTTTGGGTGATCCGGGAAGCTATCGGGAGATATCTTCGGACGCGCCGGTCGCGTTTCCGCCAGTGTGAACTCGCTCTTATCCGTCACGTGCCCAACGCCACTGCGACGAGCAGTTCCGGCGGGAACGGCCGGCGCCGATGCCATTGTGCCGACAGGGGATCGCGCCCCCTCTTGCGAACGGAACCGGCGGATTCCAGAAATCCAATCGAATCGCTACCCGGGAGCGGCCGGCACTCGGCTACCGAGCGGGCCCGATTCTCGATGAGTTGAGCTGGCCGCCCCTCTACGCAGGCTTGCCGGGAGCACTCGACTTGGCGGGGCGGTCCGAACGGGAAAACATCTTAGCGAGCGCACCGCGGCCTTTTTTCTCGGGCAAGCCAGCCAGCCGGCGCGCCACGCGGGCCATCTCCCTGCGGAGTGCGCTGGCTTCGGCTGGAGGCTTTCTGTCCATCAGGGAGCGATAGAGTTCCTGAGCGTCTCGCGGCACGGTCGCGTAAATCTCGGCGCCGAAGATAGTCGGCATATCGCGGCCGGAGAACGCGGGCGATGGGTCCGATTCGTTCACAATAAGGTGTATGCGCGGCCCCTCGACTCCCGCTTTCGCCAGCGCATCGACGACCCGCTTGGCCTGGTGGAGCGCGGCGATGCCGGTGCTGGTGACGAGAAAGATCTCGTCGGTGCTGTTCAGCAAACCTTGCGTGAGCGCGTTGAGGCGTGCCAGATCGAGAACGACCCAATCGTAGAATGGTTGCACCAGCCCGAGCACCTGCCGGATCGCTTCCACCGGCACGACGTCCAGGCCCAGGTGCGCCGGCGAAGCGATGATGTGCAGGTCGTCGGTGGTGCGGGCGACGATCGCGTTCCAGCAGCTCTGGTCGAGCCGGTTGAAGTTCGCCACGGCGTACTGGAAGGAGTATTGCGGATCGACTCCCATCATCAGGGAGACCATGCCGGCATCCACGTCCACGTCGGCCAGCAGCACGCGCTTCCCCGTCTGGACGCGAAGCTCGGTGGCCAGGTTGCAGGCGATGGTAGTCGTCCCCACGCCGCCTTTGGAGCCGAGCACACCGATGACACGGGTCCGATTGGCGACCTCGACGGTGCGCTTGGTGACTGCGTACCGCAGGGCGCGCGATAGCATGGCGGCGTTGCACGCGCTTTTTACCAGGTAGTCTTCCGCACCTTCCTGGATGGTCTGCAGCGCCAGCGACTCGGTATCGGCACCGCTCAGGACGACAATCGGAATGTCGCTGGTTCTGGCCCGTCTGCGGACCGCCGCGAAGGTGCCCAACCCCTCGCTATCCGGCAGCCCGAGATCGAGGATCACGACGTCCACTCCGCCGCGCGCGATCTGGGAGAGCCCCCCGGCGAGCGTGTCCGCCCACGACAAGGCGAACGCCACTTCGCCGCCGCAGGTTGCCAGCCAATGCTGTACCAGCCCGGCGAACTCCGGGTTGTCTTCGATCAGAAGAACCGAGATTCGTTTCTCTTCCATGGCACCTCTCTTTCACCGTCTGTGGATATAGTCGGCGGGACGGCGTGTAAACTTTAGCGGTTCGCGGGCCAAATATGGGCCAGTGTCCGGCGCGGCATCGCGCCAGCGCCGAGCCGGCGCCTCGCGTCAGTGCGGATGCGGCGCCTCGGCGCGATTTCGTGCCTCTTCACTCACGATTCGATCCAGGGCCTCCAGTTGCCCCGCAATACGCCCGGCATCGCCTTCCGCCGCAGCCTGCTCGATCTCAAGCCCGATTTTCCCAATGTGCGGAAGCCCGTATCCCGCCCCGGTACCCTTGAGATTGTGGCCGAACCGCCGGATCGGGTCGAAATCCCCAGTGGCCAGGCGCTCTCGCGCCTGTTGGATCTGTGCCGGCTTGGCAGCCAGATACCCCGCCGCGAGATTCGACTCCACGGCGGGAACGGCGGGCGGGGCGGGCCAGGTGGACGGTTTGTTGCGGGCATAATTCAGGATGGCGTTGAGCAACGTGTCGCGGTCAACCGGCTTGGCGACGTGTGCGGCACAGCCCGCCTCCAGGCTGGCGCGCACGGCGTCGTGCATGGCGTGGGCGGAGAGTGCCACGATTGGCGTCTCCTCGACGCCCCGGTCGCGCTCCCAATCGCGAATGGCTGCGGTCGCCTGATAGCCGTCCATGTCCGGCATGTCGATATCCATCAGGATCAAATCGAAGATCTCTCCTCCGCATACGGCATCCACCGCCTGCCTTCCATCGACAGCGAAACGGACCTGCACGGGCACGTCGCGAAGAAACGCCGCCAGCAGCATGCGGTTATCGGCCGCATCGTCGGCGATCAGCAGCCGCACCGGGCCTCTATCCTTGGGCCACTCAACGGCCGGCGCCTCAACCGCGCGGAGGTACCCGGCCGGCATGTTCTCAACGGCTTGCAGTGGCAACTCGAAATGGAACCTGCTCCCGCGGCCGGGTTCGCTGATCACACCGATCTTACCGCCCATCAGGTCCAGCAACTCCTTGCAGATGGTCAGCCCCAAGCCGGAACCAGGGGCCCCACCGGTGGTCTGATTCGGCAACTGGGTGAACGCGGCGAAGATCCGCTCCTGATCCTCAAGCCGGACTCCGCTGCCCGTGTCGGAGACCTCGAAGCGAAGCTTGCCATCCTCGGCTCGCACGTCGAGCCCCACGTGGCCGGCCTCGGTGAACTTGAGGGCGTTGCTGAGAAGATTGACCAGAACCTGCTGCACGCGGGCCGGATCGCCAAGCACCCATTCGGGGACTCCAGGAGCGACCGAGGCATAGATCTGCACACCCTTCCGGAAGGCCGTGTCGCGGAAGGTCGCCACCGCTTCCTCGGCGGTTTCCCGCACGCGAAACGGAACCTTGTCGACCTTCACCATTCCCGCCTCGATTTTGGAAAAATCCAGGAAATCGTTGATCAGGGAAACCAGTCGCCGGCAATTTCGCTGGAACAGTCCCACGTATTCCGACTGCTCCGCGTTCAGGGTAGTGTGAGCGAGGAGGTCGGCCGCGCCCAGGATGGCGTTCAGGGGCGTGCGGATATCGTGACTGATCTTGGCGAGAAACTCGAGCTTGGCCCGGCTGGCGGCGACCGCCGCGTTCTTGGCCTGCACCAGAGCGCTCTCAACCTCTTTCTGTCGTGTAATATCCCGCAAGAAGACATAGCAGCCCGAACTTTGGCTCTCCGACACCGGAAGGAAGGTCACGCCCACGTTCACCGAACTGCCTCCGGCACGGACCATCCGCACCTCGGTTTCGGCCCTGCCCTGGAGCCGCATCCGCTCGAGAGCGCCAGCCACCTTCCACCAGTCGTCCGGGTGCACGCTCTCCTGAATGCTCGCCAGCGCGGAGTTACCACCGAGTTCCAGCAACTCCCCGAAGGCCTTATTGAACGAGTGATAGTGGCCGGAAGCGTCGGCCTCCGCGATACCGTGGAGCGCGTTCTCGAGCGCCGCCGAACGATGGGCGAGCATCTCCGCCGCCGTGGCGAGCCCCTCGCTCAAGGCGCCGATCTCGTCGCGGCCCTCCGGCAGCGGTACCAGTGGCCGGCCCGCCTTCAACAGGGCCACATTACCTTGCAACCTTTCGATGCGTCCGGTGATCCCGGCTGCAAACAGGAGCGAAATCACCACGCCACCCAGGACACCCGCCAAGCCGAGGATCAATGTCGCGACGCGCAACAGGGCGCTCAAGCGCGCACTCTGCCGCCGGCTCACTTCCCTGAGGCGCCTCTCGCCGGTCTCGATGCCGTTCAAAATGCGCACCATTTCCAGACGACGCGTCTCGTTCATGGCCGTACTGTCGTGCAGTTGTTCCTTCGACAGTCGCGCCGAACGAAACTGTGCCATGCCGCGGGCAATCTCATCGGCGCGGGCGTCGTGGAGAGTGCCGACGCGGAGCACCTGCTGCGTCTGTCCCGGGGAGTCTGCGACGAGTTCCGCCACCCGCGCCAGTGCACGGTCGAATTGGGCCATATCATGGCCGGTCTCGACCCGAAACGAATCGTCGGCGGTGATGTAGTATGCCCGGATATTGGCGCTCGTCCCGGTCTCGCTCGATTTGAGGATCTGACTGGCTTCGATGATCCGCATCGCCTGGTCCGCCGACCGGGCGGCTGCCTCAGTGCGGCTCTCAATGAGATAGGAAGCACCGGCGATCACTACCGTCGCCACTGCCGGAAATGCGGCCACGACGAGCCCTTTGGTGCGAAGGCTCAAGTCGGACCAGATGCGCAGCCATGCCATACTCCAGCGATCCCCCGTGCGGGCTGGCAATTTGGCGGGTGGGTTGGGAACCGCCAGCAGTCGCCGCCCATGTTTGGCCGATGAATTCAGCGCCATATTGGGGTCTATCGGCGTTCCAGCCGAGAACTTTAGTGCCCCATGTGCAGGTTTATGGGCGAATTGCTGTCGGATCCGAAGCCCCAACCGAGCCGCCGTGCCGCGTCCCAGTGTCTAATTGCATAAGTTGATA
>PMKM01000053.1 GCA_003157745.1 Bryobacterales bacterium
CGCATGGGCCCGGCTCCTCTATTGCAAAGACGAAGCCGGATCGATACTGGTTACTACTTCTGACGCACTACACTAGTGCAATGACTGGTAGATCAGGTTCCATTGAAGAACCGCTCCCTCACGGTCGCGGCTCCGGGCGCATGTCGGAGCCATGATCGCGAGGGGAGCAGTTGCCGTTATGGAATAGCTTATTTCCCGGCTGGGCCGCCTATTGGCCGAGGATGTCGAAGGTTGTGGTGCCCGGCACATGGACCTTGGAATAGGCTTCGTTCCAGGTCTTGTGGTAGGGGTCGTCGGCGTAGTTCTTCAACGCGTCGGCGCCGGTCATCTCGATACACATACCGTGCTCGCGAGGCACGTCCTTGAATGGGCCCGTGAGCGTTTCGCCGGCGATGAACTTCTGCACCGTGGCCGTGTCCATCTGGCTCGGCGCTGCCTGATGGAGAGGCCACTCCAGCTTGCCGTACCAGACCTTCACGACGCCCTTGATCTTGCTCGGCAGCGCGTCGCTGGCGGCGTAAAAGGCTTGCCAATCGGCTGGCGTGGCGTCCTTGATCGCGCTCCAGGCGAAGCAATGCATCAGCGTCTTTTCGCCGGCGCGCGCCCCCGGTGTGGCCGACAGTGCGATGGCTGCGCACGCTACGACGTGCGCCATTCGGGAAAACTTCATCGATGGAATCTCCTTGGGGCGGCGTTGCGCCGCACTTAGGATCTTATCACTGGCGGTGCGCAAGAAGAACGCGTCCGCAAACGGGCGTTGGCAGGATCAATCCTGCCCCACCTAGACGCCCCAGCAATAGTCTTCGACGGCGCGTTCGATCGATGGGTCGTGCTCGGTAATGCGCATCAGTTCCAGACGGATGGCGTCCACCAGCGCGCGCCAACTGGCTTCGATCACGTTGTCGGAGACGCCTACTGTGGTCCAGCTCCGCCGGTGGTCCGACCATTCGATCAGCACGCGCACGTTGGCGGCGGTGCCTTTGTTCGAATCGAGCACACGCACTTTGTAGTCCGTCAGCCGCACATCGGCGACCTGCGGGTACAGCTTGCCGAGGCACTTGCGCAGGCACAGATGCAGCGCGTGGAACGGGCCGTGCCCGGTGGTGGTGGCCGAATGCGCGCCTTCCTTGGTGCGGAGGGTGACCGACGCCGTGCTGTGCGACCCACCAGTGGCTCCCGCGCGCGTCGAGACCTCGTAGCTGTCGATATCGAAGAAATGCACGCCGGGATTGAGCGCCTCGCGCACCAGCAGTTCGAAGGTGCCTTCGGCCGCTTCGAGTTCGTATCCTTCGTATTCCAATTGCTTGATGCGTTCGAGCAATTCGCGACGCGCATCCTCGCTGAGCCGGTCCGCCAGACCGTGCTGCTTCAGCTTGTAGAGAATATTGCCGCGGCCGGAAAGGTCGCTCACCAGCACGCGCTGGCGGTTGCCGACCGAGGCCGGCGGGACGTGTTCGTAAGTGGCCGAATCCTTCAGCACCGCGCTGACGTGTATGCCGCCCTTGTGGGCGAACGCGCTCTTTCCGACGTACGGTTGATCGCCCGCCAACGGCAGGTTGGCCAGTTCGGCGATGAACTTGCACGCGCCGGCCAGGTTGGCCAGGCGCTCCGGCCCGATCGTGGTATGGCCAAGCTTCAACTCCAGATTGGCGATCACGGAGGACAGATTGGCATTGCCGCAGCGCTCGCCGTAGCCGTTGAGACAGCCTTGCACGTGGGTGGCGCCGGCTTCGACCGCGGCTACCGCGTTGGCCACGGCCACGTCCGAATCGTTATGGGTATGGATGCCGATCACGCCATCGAAGCGCTTGCGCACCTCGGCTACGATCTCGACCAGCCGCCCGGTGAGCGTGCCGCCGTTGGTGTCGCACAGGCAGAGCACGTCCGCGCCGGCCTTGCGCGCGGCTTCAAGCGTGCGCAGCGCGTAATCCGCGTTGGCGCGATAGCCGTCGAAGAAGTGTTCGGCGTCGTAGATCACTTCCTTGCCGTGCTGGTGAAGATACTCGACGGTCTCGGCAATCAGTTTCAGATTCTCGTCGAGCGAAATACCCAGCGCGCGTTCGACGTGCAAGTCCCACGTCTTGCCGAAAATCGTCGTCACCGGAGTGCCGGCTTCGACCAGCGCCCGCACATTGCGATCCTCGGCCACGGCGTTCTTGGCGAAGCGGGTCGAGCCGAACGCGGCCAGGCGCGCGTGCTGCAGCTTCAACTCGCGCGCGCGCTCGAAGAATTCCTTATCCTTCGGATTCGAGCCCGGCCAGCCGCCTTCGATGTAATCGATGCCCAACTCGTCGAGCTTCTGCGCGACCACCAGCTTGTCGTCCACCGAAAAGGACACCGATTCGCCCTGCGTCCCATCGCGTAGCGTGGTATCGAACGTAAAGATTCTCATAATCCACCCGCTAAGAGCATGTCACAAAACAATCGTGCCACGGTTGACAGGCGGAAGCTCCTGTCCCACTTTGTCGCGCGCACCGGGTGGGGCAGGCGCTTCCGCCTGCCAACCGATTCTTCCCAACTCCCCACCGGTCGCGGCTTCGAACACGAATCCGAGCCGCGACCAAAGGGAGCGGTTGCTGCTTGACCGGACCCAACTACTCCTGCGGGACTCCGGCTTCCTTCTTCTTCTTGAGGAACGGCATCATCTCGCGCAGCTCGCGACCCACTTCCTCGATTTGCGAATGGCGCGCGGCCTCCCGCATCGCCAGGAAGTTCTTGCGGCCGGTCTTGTTCTCTTCGATCCAGGCCTTGGCGAATTCGCCGGATTGGATCTCGCCCAGAATCTTTTTCATTTCGGCGCGCGTCTGCGCGTTGACGACGCGCGGACCGCGCGTATAGTCGCCGTACTCGGCGGTATCGGAAACCGAGTACCGCATGTAGCCCAGGCCGCCTTCCTGAATCAGGTCGACGATCAGCTTCAGCNNCACAGCACGGCCTGCTCGCCGAACAGGTCGCTTTCGGTCTCTTCCTTAAAGGTGGTTTCGATCACGCCGGCCTTGAGCGAACCGAACGCCTTGGCATAAGCGAGCGCCCGTTGCAGCGCTTCGCCGCTCGCGTCCTGGTAGACGGCCACCAGCGACGGAACGCCCACGCCCTCGGTGAATAGCTCGCGCACCCGGTGTCCGGGCGCCTTGGGCGCGATCATCGAGACGTCGACATCGGCCGGCGGCGTGATCTGCTTGAAATGGATGTTGAAGCCGTGCGCGAACATGAGCGTCTTGCCGGCGGTCAAATAGGGCTCGATTTCCTTCTTGTAGACCTCGCCCTGCACGTGGTCGGCCACCAGGATCATAATCACGTTCGCGACCTTGGCGGCTTCCGAAGTGGTCATCACCTTCAGGCCGGCGGCTTCGGCCTTGGCCCAGTTCGACGTACCGGGAGCATCGCTCACGACCACGTCCACGCCGGAATCACGCAGGTTCAGTGCGTGCGCGTGGCCCTGGCTGCCGTACCCGATAATGGCCACCGTGCGGCCCTTTAAGTAATCCAAGTTTCCGTCTTTTTCGTAATAACGTTTCGGCATTTTCGCTCCGTATCTAAATAGCTTTCTCTTCGACTTGGCTCCCGCCCTTGGTGGGAACCGGCGGCTGCAGCCGCAATTTCTTAGCGTCCAGCGCGATCGCCAGCGCGCCGGAGCGCGTGACCTCGATCTCGCCGTAAGTGCGCATCACGCTGATAAACTCGTTTAACTTCTCCGGGTCGCCCGTGGTTTCGATGACGAACCCCTCGGTCGAGGAATCGGCCACCCGGCCGCCGAATATCTCGGCCTCTTTCAACACCGCCGTGCGGGCCTCCTGCGCGACCCGGATGCGCACCAGCACCAGTTCGCGCACCACNNTCCGGATCGAAGGTGCGCGCGACGGTCAGACTTTCGATGTTATACCCGCGCTGGGTGAGCAGGCCGGTCACGCGCATCAGCGCACCAGGCTTGTTTTCGAGTAGCACCGAAATTACTTGCAGCATGTCTTCTCCTATTTCGCGGGCACCGGAACCGGGGCCGGCTCCGGCGGACCCAGCACCATTTCGTGGATCGCCGAGCCTGCCGGCACCATCGGGTAGACCGATTCGGTGGGCGCCACCTTCACGTTCAGCAGGTACGGGCCGGGCGTGCGCACGGCCGTCTCGAGCGCGCCCGCAAGTTCCGACGGATGCTCGACCGTGCGCCCCTCGAAGCCGTAAGCGCCGGCCAGTTTCTCCACATCCGGAAAGCCCGCCAGCTCCACGCCGCACAGGCGGTTGTTGTAGAACAGGGTCTGCCACTGGCGCACCATGCCCAGATAGCCGTTGTTCATGACCACGATCTTCACCGGCAGGCCGTTGCTCGCGATGGTCGCCAGTTCGGGAATCGACATTTGAAAGCCGCCGTCTCCCACGATAGCGAAAACCAGCTTGCCCGGGTTGGCAACTTGCGCGCCCATCGCGGATGGCACGCCGAAGCCCATCGAGCCGAGGCCGCCCGAAGTGAGCCACAGGCGCGGATGGTTGAAGCGGATCAACTGGGCGGCCCACATCTGGTGCTGGCCCACGTCGGTCGCGACGATTGCCTCGCCGCCCGAGATGCGGTCGATCTCCGCCATCAGGTGCTGCGGCTTGATCTCGTTGGTCGAGAAAATGGGTTCGAGCGGGTGCTCGCGTTTCCAATCGCGGATCTGCTTCCACCAGGCGCGCCGCGCGGCGGCCAGCTTCTCGCCCGGCTGGCGCGGCGCTTCGTTCATGATTTTCACCAGGCGCGCCAGCACCCGGCCGACGTCGCCCACGATGGGCACGTCGGGCGCGCGGTTCTTGCCGATCTCCGCCGGATCGATATCCACGTGGATCACCTTGGCGTGCGGCGCGAACGCGGCCAGGCGGCTGGTCACGCGATCGTCGAAGCGGGTGCCGAGCGCGATCAGCAGGTCGCAGTTCTGCAGCGCCATGTTGGACGCGTAGCTGCCGTGCATTCCCGGCATGCTGATGAAGTTGGGATGGTTCGACGGCAGCGCGCCAAGCCCCATCAACGTGATCACGGCCGGCGTGTCGGCCAGCTCGACGAACTCGCGCAACTGGGCGCTCGCGTTGGAGGCGATGATGCCGCCGCCCGCGTACACCAGCGGCCGTTCGGATTCCTCGATCAACTGCGCGGCGCGGCGGATCTGGCCGGTGTGCCCTTCGGTGAACACTTTAAAGCCGGGAAGGTGGATCGAGGTCACCGGTTGATAGTGGCCCTGCCCCTGAAAAACGTCCTTAGTAATGTCCACCAGCACCGGCCCCGGGCGTCCGCTCGCGGCCACGTAGAACGCCTCGTGAACGGTCTGCGCCAGGTCCTCCAGCCGCTTCACCAGGTAGTTGTGCTTGGTGGCGGAGCGGGTGATGCCAAACGTATCGCCTTCCTGAAACGCGTCGCTGCCGATCAGCTTCGAGTTCACCTGGCCCGTGATCGCCACCACCGGGATCGAATCCATCAGGGCGTCCACCAGGCCGGTCACCAGGTTGGTGGCGCCGGGGCCGGAAGTGGCGCAGCAGACGCCCACCTTCCCGGTCGAGCGCGCGTAGCCTTCCGCCGCGAACGCCGCATTCTCCTCGTGGCGCACCAGCACGTGGCGGATCTGCCGGTCGTACAGTACGTCGTACAACGGAATCGTGACGCCGCCCGGATAACCGAACATGCACTCCACGCCTTCCTTGACCAGACACTCGACCAGCATCTGCGCGCCGGAAATCAAATTCGCCATAGTCTTCCCCTCATCCATTGGTAAGTCGCGTTTTCACACAATAAAAAAGGCCACCAGCCGGTTTTGAACCCCGCTGATGGCCTCGGTAACTTCTCGCCCGAGTGGCCTTCAGACAGGGCCGGCTACGATGACCAGGCTAATGACTACGATGCGGACAGGAATCCCTGCAAGGTAAGCGAATGCGGACCGGCCTGTGCGAGAGAGAAACATCGAACTAAACTTCGAGTTTACCTTGCACGTTTTCCAAATGCAAGTATCATCGACTATAAATCATATTGATAGTCGCATTACCGGCAATGTGGACAGCCGGTTTGACACAAAAAAAGGGGGAACCCGAAGGCTCCCCCTGCAAAACGAGACGAAATGTAACAGGTTAGAACGTGAACTTCGCCACCAACTGAGCGGCGCGCGGGTTGCTGGACAAATACGCCTGGTAGTTGCCGAAGTCCGCATTGTTCGGGATCAGGAAGTTGCGCGGAGTCGCGTTGGTAGTGACCACCTTGACATCGGATAGCGAACCGCCGGTGAACTGGGCGTGGTTGAGTGCGTTGAACAACTGCACGCCGAATCTTACCGCCATACGCTCGTTGATGTTGACCTGTTTGGTCAACGACATGTCGAAATTGTTGGTTCGCGCCAGCGCCAGGGTGTTGCGCCCACCGTTGGAGAGCGCTCCCGGGCCAGCCACGATATACCGGGCGTTGGGATTGTTGGCGAGGTAGGCCACCGTATCGCCGGCGGCATTTTTGATAGCCGTTACGCCGCTGCCGACGCCGGCCTGCCCGGCGGGATTGATGATCGCACGGTCGCCGGCGCTGTCACCATTCAGGTTGGAGTCCACACCGCTCTGCACGGTGGTCATCTCGGGCGACTGGAAGGTATAGGTGCCTGAGATGTTCCAATTCCCGACCACGTTCTTCAGCAGCCAGTTGCCTTTCTGGAACGGTCTGAAGTCGTACATCGGCGTCAGGGTCAGGCGGGCGCGGCGGTCGAGAGCCGAATCGGCCCACTCCGCCCGCAGGTTCTGGAAGTCCTGGGCGCGCCGCGGCGAAAAGATCGTCGAGAAGTTGGTCGCCGTCGAGTCATCCTGAGCATGGCTCCACGTGAAGGCCGCGATGTACGAGAAGTTATTCGAGTACCGCTTGTTCATCTGCATCGCCAGGCCGTTGTAACGCGAGTTGCCCCACGGATGGTAGCCCGTCACGTTATTAGCGATCCCGTACTGCGCCCACACGTTGCTCACCCCGGACTTGATGTTCGCCAGCGTGTTGGTCAACGCCGCTATCTGGGAAGACGAAGGCGCCGTCAGGTAGGTGGGCAGGTAGTTACTCGACGTAACCAGCGAGTCCCGGTTCATGCGGGTCTGGTTCCACAGATGAACGCCCTTGGTATAGACGTAACGAACTTCCACCGTGTAGTCCTTGCCGAGGCTTCGCTGAACGCCCAGCGTTCCGGTCACCGCGTAGGGCCGCTTGTTCATGTCGAATGTGTAGGAGGCGATGTATTGCCGTGCGTCCGCCGCGCTGGTCCATCCGCCGCCCCCGCCGGTCGATTTCAGACCACCCGAGGCCAGGAAACCAGTGGCTACGCACTGATCCGGGCAATCGAGAGTGGTTGCGTAATACGCCGGCGAGGAGTTCTGGTTGAGGTTGATATAGGTGTTGTCGTACGAGCGGGCAAAACCGCCGCGCACCGACCACTTGCCGCTGTCCCCCGGCGACCATGCGACGCCGATGCGCGGAGACCACTGCATGCCGCTGCCTTTCGGTTCGTTGAAATCGACCACGCCCGGAATACTGCCGATGGAACTCGCCGCCTGGTAGCGGGAACCCACTGGCACTTGTGTGCTCTCAAAGCGGAGACCGATATTGATCGTCAAATTCGAACGCAGGCGGTAGTCGTCGTTGACGTAGTACGCGCCCGAATAGAACCCGAATGGAACGACGGGACTGCCCGCCGTGCGCTCACCGGAAACGCCGCTGAGGTTGCCGCCGTCCGGCGCCTGATCCAACAAGTACTCGCTCAAAGTAGAGTAGTCGTAGTCGCCGCGGACGCGCTGCACGAAGTAGCCGGCCATGATTACGTCAAAGCCGCTATAGCCCGCCTTCAAAGTGTGCTTGCCCCAGTTCTTAGTCAGGTTCTCCTGAAGGGTCGAGAGGTTCTCGATGGAGCCTGACGGCGTGTTGGGGTCGGGACCGATCTGTAAACTCAGGTCGTCGATGGCGATGTTGGGGAACATATCCAGCCCGGGGAACTTGAAGTTACCCGCCGTAATGTTCTCGTTGTTGCGGCTATAGGAGATGCGCAGCTCGTTCTCCGTGGTGGGCGTAAAGTTGTGGAACTCGGACACCGAAACACTGTTGTTCACGTTCGGTGACGGCTCAAAGAAGACCGGCAGGGCCGCATAATAGTCTATGCCTTTGTAGTCGTTATAGATGTAGCGGCCCCGCAACTGGTCCTTCGCGCTGATGTTGAAGTCGATGGCCGTCACCAGGTCGTAGCTGTTGGAGTAGTTGGGCGACGCAAACGAAAGAGCCCCAACGGGGACACTAACCGTGTTACCGCTGGGCAACGTCACCGTGGCCGTATCGGTCGCAGTTGTGGCGGCAGGAACATACTGTTTAAGAATGTTCAGGTTGGTCGTGCTCACCCCGGGAATATTTGCCAATATCGCGTAGCCGGCGGAGGTCGGCGCCTCCACCTCACCGGCCGGGTTGGTAGCTTGCCCAACCGGATTGTACTCGAAGTCGGCGAAGTAGAAGAGCTTGTTCTTCATGATCGGCCCACCGATGGTGGCGCCCAGGCGATTGTTGTCGTAGCGCGGCTGGGAAGTTTGTCCGGCGATGCGCTGCTGCTGGTCCAAGGCGTTCAGGTTGCGGTTCTGCAGGTATTCGTAAACGGAGCCGTGGATGGCGTTGGTGCCCGATTTCACGACCGCGTTGAAAATCCCGCCCGATCCGTTACCGAATTCCGGGCTGAACTGGTTCTGCAGCAGAGTGAACTCGGCGATCGCATCGTTAGGAACGTACACCTGCGGGCCCGTCACGTAATGATTGTCGTTCAACACACCGTCCAGGCTGAACGTGTTGTTCTCCGGCCGCTGCCCGGCCACGCTCGGCCCCACACCTTGACCAACGCCGCCCGAGGAGGCAACGCCCGCGCCGAGCAGGCTCAGATTCCAGATTCCGCTGCCTGCGGCGGCAACCCCGAGATCCTCGGCTATCTTAGTCGAATATGTGGTTTCCAATTGCGCTGTCGAGGTCTCAATCGCGGCTCCCGCGCTCGTCACTTCCACGGTCGTGGTCACGCTGCCCACCTGCAAGGTGAAGTTCACCGTCGCAGTGTGGTTCAGTTCCACCTGGACTCCCGTAACAGTCGATCCAGCGAGGCCTTTTGCCGACGTGGAAACGTCGTATAGGCCGACCTGAACATCGTTCAGCCGGTAATCGCCCGCTGTGTTGGTCACCGTCGTGTGTTTCACTCCGGTCGCCTTATTCACCGCCGTCACGTCCGCTCCGGCTACGGCAGCCCCGGAGATGTCACTCAGGTGCCCCACAATGATTCCGTCCGTAGCTTGGCCGTAGAGTGCCGCGCTCAAAGCCGCCACCATAGCTAACAGGAACAACCCCGTTAGCCACCTCTTCGCGGCGCCTGTTCCGTTCCAACCGTTCATATTGCCTCCCAATTTCCAAGGTGTAAGTGTAGACGCTTTATCCAGCAGTTGGCTGAACAAACGCAGCCTCTTGACCGTCCTAACACTACGTGGTGAGCCCTCTATCCGCACGCCGACTACCAAATATAACCATTGGCCTAATGCCTTTGAAAACCGAATTGCCGTCCGATTTTGGGACGGCTCCCGCTGAAACGAATCTTCCGAAAACGGGCGAAAACCCATTTGTGAACACGCAAGCTGTTTAGATGTAATATGTTATGCGAATATGAGAATTTGGACACAGAATACGCTTTTGTGGATTAATCTGTGATGAAAGGCCGATCCGGCACCGCATCCTGGTGTCGGATTTTCAGATCGCGTCCGCCGGAGGGTCGAACCGGGCCGCTGGCGCCTCGGCCCGCAACCCGCTTCCGGGGTTCTCCAGCGCGCACCCGGCACGTCCGCGGCGCGCGGCGAATTCCGCGCCGGCCAGCACGATTAAGGATGCGACAAAACTGCCTAGCAAAATGGACACGGAAGTCTGAAACATGTGATATTCACGATCCAGTTTTGCCACCAGCCAGGAGCGGAATAGTATGTTCACGTACTTCAGTAACTCAAGAGCCAGGCCGACCCAAACCGCGACCGGCGCCACCTGCCTGGGATTGATCTTGCAGTTCGGCAGCAGCCAGTAAATCAGGAAAAGCATGAAGATCGAAACCGGTACCGCGGCGGCCTTGAATAACAGTAAGGTCAGCCAGGAGGCTATGGAGCCCGGGCCGGCAAGGGATGTGACCCACTCGCGGTTGTAGGCCGTGAAGGCCAGCGAAAGCAGCACCAGCCCGCCGCAGGCGAACACCATTCCCAAACTGATGATCTGGTTCTTCCAATAGCTGCGATTGGTGGTGACGCCCCAGGCGCGGTTCAGCGCTACTTCGAGCGGTTCGAAAATGCCGTTCGAGGTAAACAGGAGGAGGAAAATCGAGAGGACGCTGATGCGCGGCACCCCAAACAACACCAGGTTCTTTACCACCACGTTGCCCGACGTCCCCGGAAAGACGTCGCGCACGGCAAGCAGAATCGCCTGGATGCCGGTCGGCCAGTGCAGCACGTCCCGGAACAGGCAGTACATCACCGTCAGGAACGGGAAGAACGTCAGCAGCACGCAGGCCGCAATCGCCAGCGCGTAGACGTGCGCCTCGGTTTCCATCAGGTAGTGCGCGGTGGGGCGCCAGCGCGGCCAGTTCCGGACGCAATACTCGCGGCCGGCGGCGATCAGATCGCGAGAGGATCTCAAATTATAGGTTAGTACACTGCCGGCGGCCGAAGCGCTGCCGTGGGGCTGGCGCCCGCCGCGTCGTGGATAGCACCGGAGTGTAAACGATCGGGGACTGGGGAGCCGCCGGGCGCCGCGCTATGATTGAGCTGACATGAGCGTCCCTAGACTGCCAATCGAAATCGTGCTGCTGGCCGTGTTGCTGGTTGCCGCCGTTTACGATGTCCGCTTCCGCCGCATTCCGAACTGGGTCACCATGCCCGGCGTGTTACTGGGACTGGCGCTGAACGCGTTTCTGTACGACCCGCTGGGCGGCCTGTTCTCGCTCGCTGGCTTGCTGGTCTCGCTGCGCGGGCTGGGCCTGGCGTTCGTCGTCTACCTGGCTCTCTATATCATCCGCGCCATGGGAGCGGGCGACGTGAAACTCATGGCCGCCGTGGGCGCCCTGGTCGGCTGGCAGGACTGGTTCGCCATTTTCTTCATTACCGCGATCCTGGGCGGCGTGATGGGGGCCATTCTGATCGTCTCGCGCGGCCGCATCGCAAAGACTCTCTCGAATATCGGCTTCATCCTCGGCGAAATGCGCCACGGCCGGCCGGCCCACGTCAAGCGGGAAGAACTGGACGCGCGCAGCCCCAAAGCCTTCGGCCTCGCGCACGGCGCCGTAATCGCCGTCGCCGCCGTCTTCTTCCTCGCCCTGGCCACTCACTTCGCGCGGTAATGCGCCACCGTATGTCGTCCCATCCGGATTTCGATTTTGCACTCGTCGGGAGATCCCCATGCGTTTGATCGTATGTATCGCCGTTGCCAGTTTGGGTAGTTTGATGGGCGCCACAGCCGCGGATCGCCGCTCGGCGATCGCGTCAACGGCCGAAGCGCCGCTTTCCTTTGAGCAAGCCACCGGCGGCGGCACGCGCTGGACGGCGCGCGGAAACGGATTCCGCCTCGCCGTCGGCGCGGCCGAAATCGAAGCGGGGCTAGGCGACGAGCAATTGCGCATCCGCTTCGTCGGCGGCAATGACAAGGCGGCGTCCACTGGCCTCGACGCGCTGCCGGGCAAGGTGAACTACTTCATCGGGCGCGATCCGAAGTCCTGGCTGCGCGACATACCCACTTACGCGCGCGTGCGCTACAGCGGCGTGTATCCCGGCGTCGACGTGCTCTGGCACGGCAATCAGGGGCGATTGGAATACGATCTCGACTTACAACCAGGCGCCGACTCGAGCCGGATCGCCATGCGCTTCGACGGCGCGCGGAAACTGTCGCTCGACGCGAGCGGCGATCTGCGCGTGGACATGGCCGCCGGTTCCCTGTCGCTGAAACTGCCATTGGTTTACCAGGACGGCGCCGGCGGCCGCCAACGCATCGACGCCCTCTACGAATTGCGCGCCGGCAACCAGGTTGGCTTTCACTTAGCCGCATACGATAAGTCGCGCCCGCTGGTGATCGATCCTACGCTCGTCTACGCGAGTTACTTCGGCAACAGTCTGGCCGTGCAAGCGATGGCAGTGGACGGCGCCGGCAATGTGTACATCGGCGGGTACACATCCGCCAGCAATCCTCTGCCAACGGTGAACGCCCTGCAGCCCGGAAACGCGCGTAACAACGACGCCTTCGTCACCAAGTTCGACACGACGGGGAAAACGGTTCTGTACTCGACCTATCTCGGCGGATCGGGAGATGACAAACTGTTGGGGCTGGCCGTGGATGCGAGCGGCAATCTGGCCGGCACCGGGTATACGACTTCCACCGATTTCCCGATCGTCAATCCCGTGATTTCCGTGGTGTCCCAGGCGAGCGTGTTTGCGTTCAAGCTGAATTCCGCCGGAAGCGCGCTGGCGTACTCGACCTATTTGCCCGCGTTCCAGGGATATGGCGGCGCCGGGGTGGCGCTGGATGCCTCGGGGAATGCGTACTTCACGGGCGCGGCCTGGGGCCCGCAAACAACCCCCGGCGCGCTGGCGCAGGGCGAAGTGCACCCGGGGGGCGAAATGTATTGCGATCCCTGCGCCTATGTCGCGAAGCTATCGAGTGCGGGCGCCGAGGTCTATCTGGCGACGCTCGCCGCCTATGCGGGCAACGCCATCGCGGTGGATGCGCAGGGCGCGGCATATGTCGCCGGAGCCAACGGCTCTGGGGCCGTGGTGATTAAACTGAGTCCCGACGGCAGTTCGCTCGTCTGGTCCAAGACCCTGAAAGGCTACGGGACTTCCGCCAGCGCTATCGCGCTCGGGGCCGGGGGTGTGGTGTACTTCGGCGGGACAACGTCGTCGTCGAGCTTGCCGGTGACCCAGGGGGCCGCTCAGCCAACCTACGGCGGGGATGGGGATGCTTTCGTGGCGAGCTTGAGCGCCGATGGCACGTCGTTCGGCTTTGTCACCTATCTGGGTGGCGCCCGCTCAGATTCCCTGACCTCGCTCGCAGTGGGCGCCGACGGGCTGATTCTGACTGGCACCACGTATTCGCGGGATTTTCCAGTCGCAGCCGCGCTCCAGCCGGCGTTTCCCGCTCCGCCGTACGTATTCGTCAAGAGCACGGACTCGGGCGCATCGTTTGCCGCGGCTGACAACGGCCTTCCGGACACCATGTTTGGTATGAATCCTCTTCCCGACCCATCCACCCCAGGCACCATCGTGATGGACACGCCGGAGGGCGTCTATCTGAGCACCGATGATGGCGTGTCCTGGTCGAACGTCCTGCCGGGAAACGGAGGAAACACGGCGCGCAGTCTCTCTAATCCATCCGTGCTCTATTCGTGCCAGGGGGCCACCGTCTGGAAGTCCACCGACGGAGGCCACACATGGAACACGGTCGGGCCACGGTTGGCCTATACGGGCTACGTCGGAATCAGTCCATCCAATCCCAATACCGTGTTCGTGCTCTCTCAGAACTCTGAGTACCGTTTCACGGGCAGCCCTATGTATGTCTATCCGACACAAACGCCAATGTCGCTGGTCCCCTGGACGTATGGGTCCGTGGTGGCAAGTCCCGATGGATCCATGTATGCAATATCGGGCGAGCCCGGCTACACCAACAACAGCTATGGCGTGTTTAAGACCACGGATGCCGGACTGACCTGGACGCATTTGACGAATGGAGTGCCTTCCACCTTCCTGCCTGGGTTCACGGTCAGCGCGAGCAACCCTTCCATTCTCTATGCTTCCGACGGTAACAACGTCTATAAGAGCACTAATGCCGGTGCGGCCTGGACCGAAGTCGGAAAGGGGGCGGGCGTAGCTCACCTTGCCGCCGATTTGTCCGATCCGCAGACCGTCTATGGGGTCGGCTGTTGCGGAGTTCTGGTTTCGCGTGATGGTGGCGCGACGTGGGTGCCTACCGGAGGTGCTATGGAGTTGAGCTACAGGCCCAGCATCGCCCTGAGCCCAACCACGGAGGGCGAAATGTACCTAAGCGAGATATGGAACCCCAGCGGGTTCGTCGCGAAACTCAGTACCGATGGCAAGGCGCTCGAATGGTCCACTTACTATGGAGCCTACACGCAGATGGCCGGCGCCGCGCCCGCGCCCTCCGGCGCCATCTGGGTGGCCGGCACGGCCGACACCGGACTGCCGGTTACCCCGGACGCGCGGAACGGAAACGTGTTTGGCATCTCGACGGCGTTTCTGGCCAGCATCGCGGACTCGACCGCGCCGTGTAGCTACTCGATCAGCCTCGGAACGCAGTACTTCTATGCCGCTGCGATAGGGCAGTTCTCGGTGACGGCGCCGGGCGGCTGCGCATGGACGGCCACGGCTTCCGACACCTGGATTCACGTGACCCGCGGCTCGGGCATCGGCACGGGCGCCATCTGGTTCAGCGTCGACGCCAACAATACGGCGAGCACACGGACTGGCGCCATTTCCGTCAACGGCCAGACGTTCACCATCGTCGAGCCGCCATCGAGCTGCACGTATCAGTTATCGAACCCCGTGCTGAGTCCCTCGGGGGGAACGGCCACGATCACCGTGACCGCGCCCGCCGGCTGCCCTTGGGACGTCAAGCTGCAGAACGGCGATACCGCCACGGTGACCTCGGCGACCACTGGAACGGGCAACGGCACGGTGACCATTTCGATTCCGCCCAACGCCGGCGCGACCCCCAACGGGTACGGGGTCCTGATCGGTGGACAGACTACCTACATCGAGGAGGTCTTCTCGGGGCAAGCCGTGGTTAGTGGCGCGATCAGCGCAGGGGCATTCGGTGCCTTCTCCACTGCCGCACCAGGGTCCTGGGTCGAGATCTACGGGTCGAACCTGGCGTCTACCACGCGCTCTTGGACCGGCACGGATTTCGACGGCAACACCGCTCCCACTCGGATTGACGGTGTCTCCGTGTACGTCGGCGATTATTATTCGGCGTATGTCGCCTATGTTTCGCCGGGCCAAGTGAACGTGCAGTTGCCTTCGAACATCGGCACGGGACCATTCCTTCTGTGGATCTGCAACGCGTCCGCTTGCAGTCCTGCCGCGACTATCACGGTAAACCCAACCGCGCCCGGCCTACTTGCTCCGCCGTCGTTCAATATCGGCGGGAAGCAGTACGTGGTGGCGCAACTCTCCGATGGTGCCTACGTGCTTCCTACTGGCGCGATCGCGGGTCTTAATTCACGCCCGGCTAAGCCAGGTGAGACGATCGTGATTTACGGCATCGGCTTCGGAACGGTAACTCCCGACACACCCGCCGGCACGATCGCGCCCGCAAGCACCCACATCACTGCGCCTTTGCAGTTCCTATTCGGCCAAACGCCCCCGCAGCAAGTCCCCTACGCTGGCCTGGCTCCTGGCTTGGTCGGGTTATATCAGTTCAATATCACAGTGCCGCAAGTGTCCGACAGCGACTTAGTGCCACTTACATTCACTCTGGGCGGAGCGGCCGGCGCACAGACGCTCTATACCGCCGTGCATCAGTAAGAACATATCGGTTCCGGCTGCAGAAGTGGGGCAGGTCACCGACCTGCCAACCCACGCGTGGCTCCACAGTTTTCCGCTGCGCTTCCCTCGGAGCGGCACCAAGTTCCGCGTTGGCCGGTCGGGGACCGGCGCCACTCTACATGTATTCCGGAATCTGAATCCCCAGCATGCCCGCCGTCCGCTCCAGTTGCTTGCGGAAGAAACCGGTCATCCACAGCAGGAAGACTTTCTTCTCGCGCTGTTCCTCTTGCAGAATCGGGTATTGGTGATAGAAATTGTTGAACGCCTGCGCAAGTTGGAACGCGTAGCGCGCCACGTGCGCCGGTTCCCCCGCGCTCAGCGCGCCATCGAGCGCCGCATCCACTTTGGAAGCCGCCAGCAGCACCTGCCAGAAATCCTCGGATTGCAATTGCCGCCCGAGCGCCTCGCCCGAAAGCTCCGCCGCGAAGTCCGGCAGCGCTTCGCCGCGCTCCTCGAGCTTGCGTAGAATATTGCCTGCCCGCACCGCCGCGTACTGCACGTACGGCCCGGTTTCGCCTTCGAAGCTGAGCGCCTCCTGCAAGTCGAAAGCGATCACGGACGTGCGTGTGAACTTGAGCAGGAAGTACCTGAGCGCGCCGATGGCAATCTGTTCCGCCACGCGCCGCCGCTCGGCCGCCGGCTTCTCGATGTGCCGCGCGTCGACTTCGATCAGCGCCTTCGCGATCAGGTTATCCATCAGATCGTCGGCCTTCACGCCGAGCCCCTTGCGTCCGCTGACTTCCACGTACGGCCGCGCGCGGTCTTCTTCGGAAAGCGGAATTCCCAGGTCGGCGCAGCAGCGCGGCGACAACGCCACCATCTCATACGAAAAGTGGATCGACTGTTCCGCCTGCGCCGGGTAACCTAATGCGCGGAGCCCGGCCACCACCACGTCCTGCAAGTAAGATTGCCGCGCGTCGATCACGTTATACACGCGCGCGCCGTGCCCGAATTGGTGCTCGCCCGGGTACGGAGTATCCGTGCTTACCCACAGCACGCGCCCGTCCGAGTAAGTCATCAGCGGCCGGTAATGAAAGTCCTTGCCCAGTAAGCCGAACTTCCAAAGCTGATAGGCGATGTCTTTACCGACATAAGTCACCGTGCCGTTCGAGCGCACGATCACCTTGCCTTCGTCGCTCAGTCCCGGCATCACCCAGCAGCCCGCGTTCTTACCCTCGGTTTCGAGATAGATGGCCTTGCGCTCTTTGAGCTGTTCGAACGCCGAGGCCCAGAATTGCAGGTGCAGAATCTCGCTTTCGCGCGGCAGCACATCGTATTCGACGTCCAGCCGCAGCATGGTTTTCAAATGCGCCTGGACCACCGCGTCCGCCACCAGGTGCGCCATCCGAGCCAGTTCGCCCTCGCCCGCTTCGATCGCGTGCAGCGTTTCACCGCGCCAGGCGAACGATTCCGGCTGCTCTTTGTAGTTGCTCGACGTGCGCGCGTAGAGATCCCAGCAGTAATAATCGAAACGCACCGCCGGGTCGGCCAGCAGCGCCTCCACGTCGGCGACTGACTTGTGTTCGAGGAAATGGAAACCCACCACCACGTCGGCCACTTGCACGCCCGTGTTGTCGATGTAATTCTGCACCTCGACCTGTGCGCCCGAAGCGCGCAACATACGCACGAACGTATCGCCCAGCGTGGCGTTGCGCAGATGGCCTATGTGCGCCGCCTTGTTGGGATTGATGTTAGTGTGTTCGACGATGATCTTGCCCGCGGCGGCTGCCGAAGCTTCCACGTCGCCGCCGAGCAGCGCCGCCGCATACGCCGCGCGATCGAAACGGATGTTGATGTAGCCGTTGCCCGCCACCTCCATCGCCGCCACGCCCGGGATCGGTCCGATCTCGGCCACGAGCTCGGCCGCGATCTTCTTCGGCGCCTGCCGCAATTGCTTGGCAAGCTGGAACGCCGCCGGCACCGCGATTTCGCCGAAATCGCTCTGCCGCGGCTGCTCGATCGAGACACTCAAGTCCACGCCGTACCGTATCTGTATGTGCGCGTGAAACGCGCTCGAGACCTGCTGTTGAATGGAATGGAACACGGGAAACTATGAGTATACCAGCCGCGCGAAAATAGCCGGCGTTTTCCGTGACACTCCAGCCCGCGATTGGGCTGGGTGGGGCCTGGCGGAAACTCACTGGACGATGGGCCGGCGCGCCGGTCGCGCGGGGAAACCTGGTGTCAACCGAGCTCGCGCTCGTACGGATCGTGCCGGCCGATCCAGATCCACAAAAACGGGCCCGCAACCTCAACCGCCACGGCCCGGTAGCTGCGTCCGATCCGCGCCGACCAGTAAAGGGCGCGCATCTGTTCCGCGATTTCCTGAACCCGTCTCACGGTGCCTCCACTCCCTCTGGAAGGCGCGGACCTGGACAAATGGATTGAACC
Source organism: Bryobacterales bacterium (assembly GCA_003157745.1). GTDB lineage: Bacteria > Acidobacteriota > Terriglobia > Bryobacterales > Bryobacteraceae > Bog-375. Next base: position 17,962 of record PMKM01000053.1, read on the forward strand.
TCGGCGGGCGGTGGCCTGGAATGCAGAGCGTGGCTGGACATTCGTACAGGGCCGGGACGGTCTACGAACGCGGCGGCGTTTGGTGGCTTCAGTACCCGCGCTGACATACCGGACACGATAGCGATGTCTATCAGCGGGCACAAGACGCGGGCCGTGTTCGACAGGTATAATATCGTCAGTGAGGCAGATATTCAGAACGCGGCTGGCAAATTGGAGCGGTACGCCGAAAAGCGTAAGACCGAGCGAGCGGCTCCGCCCCAAAGGGTTAAATAGCCACAAGAATAGAAACGGCGCGCCCCTGATACCTGTCCTCTATGTAGTTTAGATTGAGCAATTTGCTGGAGTGGCGGAACTGGCAGACGCACGGGACTCAAAATCCCGCGGCCTTCACTGGCCATGAGGGTTCGACCCCCTCCTCCAGCACCATATCAATACCGGTATTCTGCCGGAAATCGTCTCCTGTCGCGCGCTAACCCGCGGCACGCACGCGTGGAAGATGCAGCCGCGCCGTGACATAATCCTGATATGGAAATCACCTGGCTTGGGCACGGCACGTTTCAGTTTCGTCTGCCGTCGGGGCAAGTCGTATTGATGGACCCCTGGACGGATGGCAACCCGGCGTACCCGAAGGGCCATCGCTTTGACCGCGTGGATACGATTGCGATCACGCACGGCCACCACGATCACATTCACGACGCGATTCCGATCGCTCGGCGATTCTCGCCGGAAGTCGTCGCGATTTACGAAACCTGCGCGTGGCTGGACCGCAAGGGCGTCAAGAACACGCGCGGCATGAACAAGGGCGGATCGGTCGAGTCCGCCGGGGTCACCTTCACCATGACGGACGCCGTGCATAGCTGCGGCATACTGGACGGTGGCGAGATCGTTTACGGCGGAGAAGCGGCCGGCTTTGTGCTGCGATTCGCCGACCGACGCGCCCTATACTTCGCCGGCGATACGAACGTATTCGGCGACATGCAACTGATCGAGCGGCTCTACCATCCGGAACTGGCGATCCTGCCGATCGGCGATCTGTTCACGATGGGCCCGCGCGAAGCGGCGCTCGCCTGCAGCCTGCTGCGCGCGCCCCGCATGATCCCGATGCACTTCGGCACCTTCCCGGCGCTGACCGGACGGCCGGAGGAACTGGCGAAACTGGTGGCTTCGAGCGGCACCGGCGTCTGGACCCTCGAGCCGGGCAAACCGGTGGAATGGTGAGATCGGAAACGGCGCGCGGGCGGCGCTAACTTCGCATCCCAACTGCCGCCTGGCTCCGGAAGTAATCCACCGTCAAACGCAGCCCGTCTTCGAGCGTCACGCGCGGCTCCCAGCCGAGCGCGGCGCGCGCTTTGCCGATGTCGGGGCAACGCTGCTTCGGATCGTCCTCCGGCAGTGGCCGAAACTCAGTGGACGATTGCGAACCGGTCAACTGCTTTATGTGTTCCGCGAATTCGAGGATCGTCATTTCGCGCGGATTGCCCAGGTTCACCGGATAGCGCTCCTTGGATAGCATCAGCCGGTAGAGTCCGTCCACCAGGTCGCTCACGTAGCAGAAGCTGCGCGTCTGCGACCCGCTCCCGAAGACCGTGATCGGCGCGCCGGCGAGCGCCTGGCTCAGAAACGCCGGCACCACGCGGCCGTCGTCCAGCTTCATGCGCGGTCCAAACGTATTGAAGATGCGCGCGATGTTGGTGGCCACGCCGTGCTTGCGCTGGTACGCCATGGTGAGCGCTTCGGCGAAGCGTTTGCTTTCGTCGTAGCAGGAGCGCGGCCCGACCGGGTTCACGTGGCCCCAGTAGGATTCCACCTGCGGGTGCACCTCCGGATCGCCGTAGCATTCCGAAGTGGACGTGAGCAGAAACCGCGCCCGCTTTTCTCGCGCCAGGTCGAGCATCCGCCCGGTGCCGGCCGAGCCCACGGCAAGCGTCTCGATCGGGTAATCGAGATAATCCTTCGGGCTGGCCGGCGAGGCCATGTTCACCACCGCATCCACCGCGCCGTCGATCGAAAACGGCTCGGTGATGTCCTGCTCGATCAGGCAGAAGCGCGGTTCGCCCGAGAGATGCGCCAGGTTCTGTGCGGCTCCGGTGAGGAAATTGTCCAGCCCCACCACCGTGTGCCCTTCCGCCAGCATGCGGTCGCAGAAATGAGACCCGATGAACCCGGCCGCGCCGGAAACGATAATCCGCAAGAAGACCCCCACCTTGATTCTATCCGGGCGGAGCGATTTTGTATTTCGCGGCACGGGAAAATACGGGCAACCTAAAGGATGCCCCACCTGGCACGCGTGCTACGCTTGAGACTTTGGCGAATCCCGATGCACGCATCGTGGTGGGAACGCGTAATTTTGATCGTGCTGATCGCCGCTTCGGCGGGGCTGTTCTGGCGGCGATTCGGCGTTGTGGTGCGCGTGCTGCGCGCGGCGCGCCCGACGCCGGATTACTCCGTCTCGCCCATCGGCCCGCGCCTCCGCCAGTTTTTCTGGGAGGTCGCGGGACAAGCGAAAGTGATCGCTGGACGCCCGCTGGCAGGCCTCGCGCACGCGTTCGTGTTCTGGGGATTCTGCGCCTTCGCGCTGGCCACCGTGAATCATTTCGCGGAGGCGTTCGGCGCGCGGCTGCTCTCGCCCGAAAGCGGATTTGGCCGCGCCTGCCTGGGTTTCGTGGCGGTCTGGGCGTTTATGGTCGCGATCGCGATCACAGGTCTATTCCTGCGCCGGTTCGTGGCGCGGCCGGTCTGGCTCGGTAAGCTCTCGCGGGAATCGGGCGTGATCTCCGGGTTGATCCTGCTCCTGATGCTCACTTACCTGGCCGGCTTGCGGTTGCCCGAGGGCGCAGCGGCGCGCGGAAACTGGTGGCTGCACACGCTGGCGCTGCTCGCGTTTCTTCCCTTGATCCCGCACACCAAGCACCTGCACCTGGCGCTCAGCCCGGTGACCGTTTTCCTGCGCCGGCAAGGCTTCAGCCGCATTCCGCCGCTCTCGGGCGACGAGGATTTCGGTCTCGATTCCGGCAAGGACGTCACCCGCATCGACGCGCTCCAGGCATTCACCTGCGTCGAATGCGGCCGCTGCACCGAGCATTGCCCGGCGTTCAATACGGGCAAGGTTTTGAACCCCAAGGAAATCGTGCTGGGCGTCCGCGGCTACCTGAACGAATTCGGCGCCGCGGGCGACGCGCCGCTGCTGGGCCGGCACATTGCCGAAGAGGCAGTGTTTCAATGCACCACCTGCGGCGGCTGCGAATTCGAATGCCCGGTGGGGATTCAGCACCTGCCGCTGATCGTCGGTCTGCGGCGCGGCGCGGTGAACACCGGAAAGTGGGAGAGCGAATACGGCTCCAAGCTGTTTCTGAATCTCGAGCGCAGCGGCAACGCGCTTGGCTTCGCGCCCAGTGAGCGGCAGAAATTCATCCAGAAAAGCGAACTGCCCTATTTCGACGGCTCGCAGGAATACTGCCTGTGGCTGGGTTGCATGGGCTCTTACGATCCGCAGGGCAGGGAAGTGGTGCTCGCGCTGGCGCGCCTGCTGTGCCATGCCGGCGTCACCTTCGGCGTGCTGCGCAAGGAGAAATGCACTTGCGACGCGGCGCGCCGCCTGGGCAACGATCTGGTGGCGGCGCAAGTGGCGGAGGCCAACATCGAAACGCTGCGCGCGGCGCAGGTGGCGCGTATGGTCTCCATCTGCCCGCATTGCGTGCGCACCATCGGCACCGACTGGCGCGAGTACGGAGCCGCGTTCGACATCGTTCATCACAGCGAACTGCTGGCCCGGCTGGGGACGCGGCTGCCGCCCGTGCAGACTTCGGCTGGCACCGTCGTCTTCCACGATCCCTGTTATCTGGGCCGCTATCGCAACGTCTACGACGAGCCGCGCAGCGTGTTGCAGCGGTACGCGACGGTGGCCGATCCGCCGCGCGCCCGCGAGCGTTCCTTCTGTTGCGGCGCTGGCGGCGGGCAAATGTTTCTCGGCGAAGAGAAGGGGAGACGCGTCAATCTCGCGCGCGCCGAAGAACTGGTGGCCACCGGCGCCGCCGCGATTGGCACCGCGTGCCCCTTCTGCCAGAGCATGTTTCGCGATGCGCTGGGCACTCTCACCCAGTCCCCGCCCAGCCTGCTCGACATCGCGCAGATCGCCGCCGCCGCCCTGCCGAAAGCGAAAAAGTGTTAGCGGGAGTTCACTCAAGAGAAAAGCCCTCAATTGTAAAGTGGGACATTTCTATCGAGGCTAGACACCTCAATTGTAAAGTGGTTGACGAAAGCGGCGTGACTGTGCTAACACTGATTGACAGCCGCCGGGTTTCGTAATAGAATTCCGCAGGCTGTTGATAAGGATGCGCCGATCCGCTTCGGAGTTGCGACCGGGCGGAAGGTACGTTTTCGTTTGCCGAGGCCGGGTGTCGTCCTCATCACCGTTGGGCGGTGTGCTTGCCTTCTTGAAGGGAGTTATATTAATGAAGCGTCCGGGTGGGTTCGTGAAGGAGTTTACGCTACTCCTGATGGCTGCTTTTTGCCTGAAGGCTCAAGTGGCGGTTCCGCTTGGAACGACGGTCAGTTTCGGAGTCCTCGCCGGCTCCACGGTCACCAACACCGGCGCGACCGTGGTGAATGGGAATCTTGGGTTGAGCCCCGGCTCTTCGGTGTCTGGGTTCCCCCCCGGAACCGTCACCAACGGGTTGCAACACATAACCGACGCCGTGGCCGCCCAGGCCCAAATTGACCTGACAAGCGCGTATAACAACGCTGTGGGAAGAACCTGCCCAGCCAGCAACCTGCTGGCTGGCGACATCGGCGGAACCGTCATCACGCCGGGCGTTTACTGTAATTCGACCTCGCTCGGCATTACAGGGACGGTCACCCTCAGCGGTAACGCGAGTTCCGTGTTTATCTTCCAGATCGGCAGCACGCTAACCACGGCCAGCAACAGCGTGGTTCTCCTCACCGGCGGCGTCCTGCCCTCCAACGTTTTTTGGCAGGTCGGAAGTGCCGCGACCCTTGGAACCGGCTCGACCTTCAACGGAACGATCATGGCCCAGGATTCCATCACCGTCACCACCGGAGCCGCGCTAAACGGCAGAGCGTTGGCACGGACTGGTGCGGTTACATTGGACGACAATGCGGTAACGCAGCCCGGTGCCGCGACTGGCACGCCTGGCACGGCTGGCACGCCCGCTCCGCCGTCGCTGATTCTCGTCATGCTAGCTCTCGCCCTTACCGCGGCTTACTCGAAGCGAGAGTGGCTATTGCGGCCCTTCGGAAGGAGTTGAAGGCTGGCACAGCGATCTGTTAGGACGCGGGCTGAGGACCGGAGTCCTTTGCGGCGCTCACTGCTGTGCTCGATTGCTTGGAGGTTCTTTCCCCCTCCTCCGTTCCGGTGTTGCGTGAAGTCGGTCTGCCGACGTGGCTTAGGTCATGTGCGATTATTGTTCGCCCCGGCGAGCTAACCCGCTCTTCTCACACCTCAACCGGCCAAGGATTGGATCGTCTTTCGGGATCGGTTTTTGGGGCGCGCGCGATAGGCGTTTGTCCGCTGCGGGCGGACGACGGCGGCGATGGGTCTCGATAGTTGTTTTTCGGTCCGAATTTGGCTGGCTCGGAGCGCGGCTCCGCAGGGCCTTTCCCGGGGAAATGCAGTTCAGGTGCTCCTTGAAATTGATCCGATCCCGGGCCAGCCACTCAGGCCGGCGCGGCTGCCGTCAGGTTCGCGTGGACTCGTGCGAACAGGCCCGTCCAAGGGTGACTCGCCGCCATCGACAGGTGGACTCGCCTCACGCTGACCCGAACCCGCGCGCCGATTTTGAGCAACCGCGTCTGGAAGGGAGTTATATTGATGAGGCGTCCGGGTGGGTTCGTGAAGGAATTTGCGCTACTCCTGATGGCTGCTCTGTGCCTGAAGGCTCAAGCTCCGGTTCAGCTTGGAACGGCCGCCAGTTTCGCAGTCCTCGCCGGCTCCACGGTCACCAACACCGGCGCGACCGTGGTGAATGGGAATCTTGGGTTGAGCCCCGGCTCTTCGGTGACTGGGTTTCCCCCCGGAGTCGTCATCAACGGGTCGGAATACGTCGCCGTTCCGGTGGCCGCTCAGGCCCAAATTGACCTGACAAGCGCGTATAACAGCGCTGTGGGAAGAACCTGCCCAGGCACCAACGTTCTGCCCGGCGACATCGGCGGGACAGTCGTCACGCCAGGCGTTTACTGTAATTCGACCTCGGTCGGCATTACCGGGACGGTCACCCTCAGCGGTAACTCGAGTTCCGTGTTTATTTTCCAGATCGGCAGCACACTAACCACGGCCGGCAATAGCGTGGTGCTCCTCAGCGGCGGCGTCCTCGCCTCCAACGTTTTTTGGCAGGTTGGAACTTCCGCCACTCTTGGAACCAACACCACCTTCGCCGGAACGATCATGGCCCAGGATTCCATCACGGTCGACACGGGAGCCGCGCTGAACGGCAGAGCGTTGGCACGAACTGGCGCGGTTTCGTTAGCCGACAACGCGATGACCATCCCCAGTGCCTCGATCACGGTGGTGTGCTCATATCCTAGCGGGCAGGTGGGAGTGCCCTACTCGTCGTCCCTGGTGGCAACCGGGGGGGCCGCGCCGTACGCCTATACGATACCCGCAGGCAGCCTGCCACCGGGCCTGACGCTCAACGTGTCCACTGGCGCCATCACCGGGACGCCGACCGCCGCCGGGTCATTTAGCGACACATCCAGAGTGGTGGACTCGTTGGGAGCTTCGTCGACCAGCGGTTGCGGGATCACGATCGTCCCGGCAGCGGCGCCGGGGGCGCCGCTCTCGCTGACGTGCGCGTCCAGTTCCGGGCTGGTTGGCCAACTCTACATCTCCTCCATGGTGGCATCCGGCGGGACGGCGCCATACACCTACTCGATCTCCTCTGGCAGCCTGCCACCCGGTCTGACGCTCGACCCGTCCACCGGCGCCATCAGCGGGACGCCGGCCGCCTCCGGGAGCTTTAGCTATACGTCCGGAGTGGTGGATTCGTTGGGAGCTTCCTCGACCGGCAATTGCGGGCCGCTCATGATAAGTGCAGCGGGACCAGCCACGCCCGCTCCGCCATCGCTCATTCTCGTGCTACTTGCTCTCGCTCTTGCCGCGGCGTACATGGAGCGAGACTGGCTAGTGAGGCTGTTCGGACGAAGTTGAAGACCGGGCGAATTACAGCCGAAGATGGCGGGCGGGACGACAGGCGGGGATGAAAAGCCGACACGAATCTCGGCGCTGCAGGCCTGGAGGTCCGCGCTGCGAATGCACAAGAAAGGCGCTCCCTTCCTGCCTGTGGCGGGAAAGGAGCGCATGCGGTTCTCTCTCGAAATTCGGGTTAAACGCCGCAAAGCCGTGCAGCGCCGCGATCAGGCCGTCGATCGAGTCTCGAACCAGCCGGCGTGGGGTCCGGCTTGTTAAAGAATGCTGCATTTATTGAGTGCGCGCAAGCCGCCCCGTGAAGGCGACGAACTGCCGTCGTAGCGTCGCGACACGGCTATCGGAAACCACATCGGGCCGCGTCATATACTGGTTCCATGGGTAACGTTTCCGGGGCGCGCCTGCAGGCGTCCGATCATGTCGTGAAATGGAACGCGGATCGGGAGGCTAAGGGCTGGTGGCACAGCTTCGAGTTGCCGGATGGCACTGCGATCAACGGCGTGTGCAGTCTGGACGGCCTGCGTTACCGGCTGTCGCAGTTTCCCATTCCGCCCGATCTTACGGCCAAGCGCGTGCTGGACATAGGTTGCTGGGATGGCTGGTTCAGCTTTGAATGCGAGCGCCGCGGCGCCGAAGTCGTCGCCATCGATTGTTGGGACAATCCGCGCTTCCGGGAGATGCACGCCATCTATCACTCGAAGGTGGACTACCGCCAGATGGACATGTACGATCTCACGCCGGCGCGGCTTGGGTATTTCGACATTGTCTTATTCATGGGCGTCCTGTATCACCTGAAACATCCCTTGCTCGCCTTGGAGCGCGTCTGCGAACTAACCACCGACTTAGCCGCCGTCGATTCCTTCATTCTTCGTCCCGATCACTATGCCGCGGCCTCGGACGAGCGTCCTTTGATGGCGTTTTTCGAAACCGATGAGTTGGGCGGACAGACGGATAACTGGTCCGGGCCCAACCTGCCCTGCCTCCTCGCTCTTTGCCGTACGGCGGGCTTCGCGCGGGTGCAACTGCAAAGCGTGCTCGAGTTCAGTGCCTGCGTCGCATGTTACCGCCATTGGGAAGAGCCCGCCGGCGAAGCTCCGCCTCCGGTATTGAGCGATGCGGTGAACACAGCGACTTACGGCATCAACTTCCGCTCTAACCTGGATCAAGAGGTGAGCGCTTGGTTTCAATCGCCGGTCGCGGGGCTGGGCCTCGCCGACGTCAAGCCGGCAGTGGATGGATTTGGCGTGCGTCCACTCGAAGTGAAGCGAGTTGGCGACGAGTCATGGCAGGTGAAGTTCAAGTTGCCGCCGCAGCGGCGTCTCGGCTGGCTCGATGTCACCGTTGCGGTGAAGGACAGCCATCCCAGTAATGCGCGCCGCATAGCGCTCGAGATTCCGGTTGTGCCCCGGCTGCCGAAATTGCGCAGCGTTTGCGATGGCGTTACCTGGCGGCCCGGCGAACTGGATCTGACCAAGGGAACCACGCTCACGGTCTGGATCGAAGGTCTGCCGGAGAACGCCGATCGTTCGATGGTTGCCGCCACGCTCGGCGGCTGTCGCATGGAGGCTCTCTATGTCGAACCGTGCCCGGCCAACAGCCATCCCGGCTTTCTGTCGCGATTTCACCGCGCCGCCGCGCGCCAGGTGAATTTCCAGTTATGCGATTCGATGCCGGCTGGAACGGCCCGGCTCGAAGTACAAGTTGCGGGCCGGTCTGCACGCCCGGCGCCGGTGCGCATCATACCCAAAGGCGAATAGAGAATGAGTCCTCACACAGCACTCTTTGTAGTTGGATCGGCGTCACTGTTGGTAGTCGTCGTCATCGCCGCTCTGTGGGCGCTGGCCAAACGCATGCAGGTGTGGAAAGAGCACATTGTCACTCTGATGTCTGTCATGGAAGTTAACAACGCCGATGCACACCACGTGACTCGCACCATGATCTGGAAGAATAAGGAAGCGCTCAGTACCGAGCTGGCCGCGCTCCGCAAAGAAGTCTCCGCTCTCCGCGAACAGCACGAGTCCCCGACTCCGGAAGAGAGTCAGCCGGCAACGAGCCGCTGACCGGAGTTCCGGGTTCTCCGGATAAGACGGCCGCGCCAGTCGCCGTGACCTGCAAGCATCCTACTGGTCGCGACAAACGTTGCCGGCGATTGTGTCCGCGCTCGCGTTCACGCCGGGAGCGGCCAGTATGCAGCGCGATTGCATCTTGTAGCCTGTGACTAAGTTATCGCGGATCAGGTTGTGACTGGCGGGGGCCTTGTGGATCGCGCTGCGCCCGAGATAGATGCCGGCTTCGAGAATCTCCGGATCGCTGGCTATGTCGTGGCAGCCGAAGTGCGCCGTGTTCTCGTTGCAGTGAGACGCGTTGAGCGAGAGGAGGCGATTGCGGGCAATAGTGTGGCCGGAACCGATCACGAAGATGCCACCGAACAGGGTGCCATCGATCAAGTTGTCGGTGAGACGGATGTTCCGCGAGCGCACATCGAAGTTGGAATCGTTGAAGACGATGCCGTAGTGGCCGAACGGGTAGGAGGCATAGCCGGCGTGGTTGACGCACCGGTTGGCGCGGACTTCGCCATCGTGAAATCCGTCGAGGTCGATGCACTTGCCGTCGATATCCTCGAAGCGGTTTTCTTCGTAAGTGGATTGATCGACGTTGCCTGCCGTGTCGATGGCGACCGGTGTGGCGCCGTTCTCGATGTCCACCTCGGTTGCGGGAAAGCCGATGTGCTCCCCCGAGTTTCCGCTCACCGTAATGGCGGTGGCGTGGCCGACCTGGATGGCGTCGCGGGCGATGCTCCGCAGACGATTGAGCGCGATTTCGCCGCGGGCATCGCGCGGCGAAGCGTATATGGAATGCGTCCAGATGCCGTCGCCACGCACGTTGGTCAGTTCGCAGTCGGTGACTCGGAAATCCGTGGTGCCTTCTTCGAGCAGGATGCCGCCGGTCGCGTTGTTGCGGCCAAGCTGGTTGCGCGAGCCGCTGTCGGCGACGGTGACGCGGCGGATCTCGACGGAGTGCGCCTGGCTCACCAGCACGGCAAAGCCGGCGATATTGCGAAAAGCGGCGCGCTCGATGGTAAGGCCGGTGACGCGCTGGGCAAACACGCCGTTTGAGCGGATGACTCCAGCGAAGGGAGTTCCGGAAGGCGGCAGACCGGCGCGAACCTCGAGCGCTGTGCGGTTGCCATCCACGGCGAAATCGCGCAGCGTGACGTTATTGCCGCGCACGACGATGGCGGCGCGGCCGTTGAAATCCGCGGCCAGATGGAGCACCGTGCCCGAGGGCGCGCCGCGCAATTCGGTATCGCGATCGACGGCGATTTCGGAGTGGATCTCGACCACGCCCGCGGGCAACTGGCGCACACCACGATGGCGCGGCGCGGCTAGGAAACCTACGGCCGCGACGAGAATGAGCGCGATTCCGTTCGCGGCAAACGAAGAACGCAACTAGACCACCTCGATCGGTATCGGAGGAAAGCCGCGGCGGCCGAGCACGATCGATACGTAGTGCTGGCCGTGCGGGAGATTGGCGGGCAGGTTCAGGTTGAACTCCCAGCGCTGGCCGACCGGGTCGGTGCAGAAGGATTCGGCCTCCGTGATCGTCGCGTCGATGGCGGCGTGGAAGTCGGTGGCGTGGGCGACTTCTTCCACCGTCACTTTCACCGTGCCGCTATGAATGCGGTTTCCGGAAAGCAGGTTGACCCCATCGCTGATGCCCGTGATGCGGGGAACCGCCGGCCCCGCGGGCATGATGCGCACCCAGCCGGGAGAGCACAGCGGCGCTCCGTCGTGGGTGGCTTCGACCATCACCAGGCCGGTGCGCACCTTCTCCGGAAGCACCGCGTTGACCTGCGAGACACCATCGGCGGCGGCCGGGCCGATGTACGCCAGGCGGCAGGGCCGGCCATCGGCGGTGACGGTGGTGTTGAGCAAGTGACAGGATGCGGGCAGACGCTCGATCCAGAGCGCGATCGCGGCCATGGCGCCAGAGGCCGGCGTGACGGCTTCCCCGGTGAGCGCATTCGAAATGTTGCGCAGGCGCGCATGGCGCGCCGGCCCGGCGGCGTCGGGGCTGGGCTTGCGCAGCGTGATCCACGTATACTGCGTCCAGACCTGTTCGAGCGCCAGCAGATGAAAACCGGTGGTCGAGACAAACTCGGCGATCTCGGCCGGCGTGATGCGCACGCCGCTCCAGGTATCGTACTGGCGCGCGTGCGGCGGCAGGCCGTTCAACTGGCAGCGCAGGATGCCGCCGGGTTTGAGCACGCGGAAGGCTTCGCGCAAGTAAGCGAAGACGACGTCGCGGCTGGGAATGTGCTGGAAGACGGCGTAGGAATACACGAAATCGAACTTGGCCGTGGGATACATGGACAGGTCGGAGCCCGAGCAGAGTTGGGGAAAGGCGTTGGGCGTGTGACTCAACCGCTCGCTCGCCAGGCGAATCATCTGGTCGGATACGTCGACGCCGTGGATCTCGCGGAAATCGCGGGCAAGCGGGCGCATCAAACGGCCTGGACCGCAGCCGATTTCGAGCGCGGCTTCGCGGCCGGCGAAGCGTTTCAACTCCGGCAGCAACTGCTTTACCGTGCCGTTGGCGGTCAGGAAAAACTCGTCGTCGGGCTGGTGGCGGCGGCCGAAGGCCACGTAGTAATTGGCGTCGTCGGCGGCGCGCCGGTTCCAATCCGCGCGCATGGAATCGAGCAGGGTGGGTGTGTCCATCTTCCAGTTGCTATTCTAACGTGTATGGCCTTGGTCTTTCGACACGTGACGGCACAACCTCTGGTCGACTTCGACGCGGCGGCGCCGGATGGTGCCGTCATTGGCGTGATTGGCGAGAACGGAGCCGGGAAAAGCGTGCTGGCGCGCTTGGCCGGCGGGGCGGAGCTGCCCATCGAGGGCACGGTCGATACCCACGGCGGGGCGCGATTGCTGGGACCGGAGGACGGACTGAACCTGGCGCCGGCGCCCGTGCTGGCGATCGAGCACACCTTCGCCCGGCAGGACCTGCTGGTGCGCGAGCGCGGTGCGGCGGCGATCGACCGCTTGCGGCAGGCCGGTTCCACCATCCTGGTGGTGTCGCACGAAGAGGAATTGCTGCGGCGGCTGGCGGACGAAGTGTGGTGGTTGCACGAAGGTAAACTGGCCGGCCGCGGCGATCCGGACGAGATTCTCACCGCCTACCGCAAACACATTTCGGCGCGCGTGCGCGCCTGGGGCGGCACCATGAGCACGCCCATCAACCCGCGGTTTTTCCGCGGCGACGGGCGTGCCGAAATCGTCGGCGTGGCGCTCTATGGCGAGAACGGCAAACCCACCATGGCGTGGCGGTCGGGAGAACTGGCGACGGTGCAGGTTACCGTGCGATACCAGGCCATGGTGGCGCACCCGGTGGTCGGGATGATGATCCGCACGCGCAGCGGGTTCAACGTTTACGGCACGAATACCGAGCTCGAGCAGTTGCGCCTGGGGCCCGTGCGCCAGGGCGGCACGCTGGCGGTGAGCTTCCGCTTCCGCTGCGATTTGTGCCCCCAGGAGTACACGCTCACCGTGGCCTCGCACGACCCCGACGGGGTTTGGCACGAGTGGCTGGAGGACGCCGTGGCGCTTCTGGTGACCGACGACCGCTACACCGCTGGCGTGGCGAACCTGCGCGCCGAAGTCAGCTTCGCGCCGGTCGGGTAAACCAAGGCGCTCGGGCCCAGCACCGCGCTAGAATCTACCAATGACAACCATTCGGTTTCTCATCACGCCGGTCACCATCCTCTTCCTGTCGTTGCCGCTTGCTGGCCAGGCACCGCCGGCCGCGCCGCCCGCCAACCCGCTCTCCGCCGATGCGCGCGAAGCGTGGGGATTTGTCAAAACCATCGTCCTGCGCGCCGCCGAGAAGATGCCGGAAGAGAATTATGCGTTCAAGCCGGTGCCCGAGGTCCGTTCCTACGGTCAACTGGTCGCGCACATCGTCTACTCGCAGAACCAGATTTGCTCGCAGGTGAAAGGATCGGCGGCCCCGAACCTCCCGCCCGATAATGCCACCAAGGCCGATCTGATCGCTCTGCTGAAAGAGTCCGACGCCTTCTGCGACGCCACGTTTGAAGGCCTGACCGATGCCCACGCCGCCGAGCAGGTGAAGCTTTTCGGCCAGAACCGCACCCGCCTGACCGGCCTCACGATGCTCTCCTTCCACGGTTACGAGCACTACGGCAACATGGTCACCTACATGCGCCTGAAAGGCCTGGTGCCGCCCACCAGCGAGCCTCGCAAGTAGGCGCGCAGTTCGTGTATTCCTGGGAGCAAAGTGGGACAGGCGCTTCCGCCTGTCAACTCCGCCGCGCGCTACGCCCGCCTGCGCATTTCGCTGCGGGCTTCGGCTTCGGCGGTGCGGGCGCGCTCGGTTTCGCGCTTATCGTGCAGCTTCTTGCCTTTGGCCACTGCCAGCTCGCACTTGATTCGGCCGTCCTTTAGATACACCTTGGTCGGGATCAGGGCCAGGCCTTTTTCCCGCGTGATGCCGAGCAGTTTGTCGATCTCGCGGCGGTGCAGCAATAGTTTGCGGTTGCGTACGGGGATGTGGTTTTCGCGGTTACCGTGCGAATACGGGCTAATGTGCGCGTTGAGCAACCAGGCTTCATTGCCAATCACCGCGCCGTAGGCATCCTTCAGTTGCACCTTGCCGTCCTTGGCGGCCTTGACTTCGGTCCCGGTGAGCACCATGCCGGCTTCGAAGCGATCCATCAGGAAATAGTTGTGGTGGGCCTGCCGGTTGTCGCTGAGGATCTTGAAGCGCGCGTCTTTCTCGTTGGCCAATTTTGTTCTCCACGCCCGGAACGCCAAGCGCGTCAATGCTTTTAGATGAGCCCGGACCGCGAAGTGCGACTTCATCTTAGCACAGGCCTTGCAGCACGCCCCACGGAAGCAGGAACATGCGTTTTTTCAATCGTTTAACCGCAGTCTGGGTGGCCGCCGCCATGCTCATGCCGCTGGCCCCTCTGGAAGCCAGAACCCGCAAGGGCGACAAGTTCCTGTCTGAGGGCCGCATCGCCGAGGGCAAGAAGGAGTGGGACTCCGCGCTGGCTCTCTACGAGAAGGCGCTGTCGGAGGATCCGGGCGAGCTGACTTACCAGATGGCGACGCAGAAGGCGCGTTTCCAGAGCACGCAGATGCATGTCGATACCGGCATGCGCCTACGCAAGCAGGGTCAACTCGACGAAAGCATGGCGGAGTTCCGCAAGGCGTACGCGATCAGCCCCGGCTCGGCCGTCTCCGCGCAGGAAATCGAGATCACCCAGCAGATGATCGAGCGGGAACGCAAGCGCGAGGCGGCCACCGGCAAGGAAGCGCCGGTGGCGGAGCGCGCTCTGACGCCGGTGCAGGAGTACCACAAGGCGGAGGACGAGCGGTTGAACCGCCTGCTGGGCGTGCCCGAATTGAAACCGCTCAATCCGGCACCCATCAATTTGAAGATGAACAACAAGACCAAGGTCTTGTTCGACACGGTAGCCAAGTACGCCGGTCTGAATCTGCTGTGGGACCCCGATTTCCAGAATCCGCCGCATGACGGCTTCAACGTCGAGTTGAACGATTCGACGGTCGAGCAGGCGCTCGATTCTCTCGCCATGCTGACCAAGTCGTTCTGGAAACCGATTTCTGCCAATACCATTTTCGTCACCAACGAAGAACTCAAGAAGCGGCAGCAATACGAGGAGCAGGTGGTCAAGGTTTTCTACCTGCAGAATATTCAAAGCGACACCGAGCTGAACGAAGTGGTGACCGCGCTGCGCACGGTGGCCGATCTGCAAAAGGTGGTCGCCTACAAAGGGCAGAACGCCATCATCGCGCGCGGCGAGGCGGACAAGGTGGAACTGGCGGCGAAGATCGTCAACGATCTGGATAAGCCGAAAGCCGAGGTGGTGGTGGACCTGATGGTGATCGAAGCCAGCAGCACCTTCAGCAGGCAGATCACGGCGGCCATCGCCTCCACCGGATTGAATATGCCAGTGACGTTTAGCCCGCGCTCGAGCATACAGGTGGCCAGCAGCACGACATCGAGTTCCTCGAGCACCGACACATCGAGCACCACTAGCAGCTCCAGTTCGTCGAGCACTTTGATTCCGCTGAACGCGCTGTCCCGCGTCGGCAAGGCCGATTTTGCTACCTCGCTGCCAAGCGCGCTGTTGCAGGCCGCCTTGAGCGACTCGGGATCGAGGATTCTGCAAGCGCCGCAACTGCGCAGCGTGGACAACGTGAAGGCGACGCTGAAGATCGGCGAAAAGGA
>PMKM01000250.1 GCA_003157745.1 Bryobacterales bacterium
GCTCTCCACCGGCGCGCGCAACGACATCGAGCAGGCCACCGAGGTAGCGCGCGCGATGGTCTGCGACTACGGCATGAGCGATCTGGGCCCGATGAGCTACGGCAAGAAGGATGAGCAGATCTTCCTCGGCCGCGAGATCGCCCAGCATCGCGACTACAGCGAAGAAACCGCCATCCGCATCGACGCCCAGGTCAAGAAGATCGTGCAGGGCGCCTACGATACGGCCGAGACCATCATCAAGGAACGCTCCGATGCGCTGGTGAAGATCGCCGAAGCGCTGCTCGAACGCGAGATCCTGGACGGCAACGAAGTCATGCTGATCGTCAAGGGCAAGTCGGCGGAGCCGACCAAGCCGGCGGGCGGCAAGGAACAACCGGACGACACGCAACAGGTGCTGTGGTCGCGGCCGGAGAGCGACCGCCGCGTCACCGGCCTCAGCGAAGGCGAGCGCCCGCAACCGGCGTGATCGGATCGGTCCCGCACTTCCCGGTTTACCTGTTCGACGTCGATGGCACGCTGCTCGATTCGGCGACCGATATCTGCGCCGCCATCGGCCAGGTGCTGGCCTCGGCCGGCGCTCCGCCGATTTCGTTCGAGGTTCTGAGAGGCTACGTCGGATTCCACTTCGAGGTGTTGTTCGCCGACCTGTTCCCCGGCCACACGCCGGAGCAGATGGAGGAATGGATCCGCCAATACCGCACCATCTACCTGGGCCGCGGCCACACCGCCACGCGCGTCTATCCGGGCGTGGCGGAAGCGCTGGCCGCGCTCGGCGGGCGCAAAGGCACCGCTACCACCAAGGGCACGCCGACTACCGTTCGCGTGCTCGATCAATTCGGTCTGCGGTCTTACTTCGACCATGTGCAAGGCACCGACGGCTTCCCCTACAAGCCGGCGCCGGACGTGCTGCTGAAAACCATGGAGGCGCTCGGCGCCAAGCCCGAGGAATGCCTGATGGTGGGCGATTCGCCGGCCGACATGGAAGCCGGCCACGCCGCCGGCATCAAGACCTGCGCCGTGCTCTACGGCTACGGCAAGCGCGAGGACCTGGCGCGGCACGAGCCCGATTATTGGATCGACGATCCGCGCCAACTGGTGCCGGCCGTCGCGTAGGATCTACTGCGTCACAAACTCGACCACCGCCGGCCCCACTTGTCCGGCGCACTGGCCTGGGGCCATGTGGCCGCAGCCGGGAAACACATCCAGCTCCGCTTGCGGAACCAGCCGGTGCATGGCTTCGCCGTGGCTGAGCGGCGTAATCCGGTCTTCGGCGCCCCACACCAGCAGCACCGGCATTTTCAGTTGGGGTAGCAGCGCGTCGGTGGCGTCCTGGCCGGTAAGCATCGAATCCATCGCGCGGCGAACCACCCAGGCATTCCTGTTCATCACGCGCAAGACATCCCGCGCCACAAACCCCGGCACGATGGGCGGATGCGGCATCAACAGCGCATCGAGTTGGTCCAGTTGCGTAGGCGAGGTGGGCGTGAACAGACGCAGATCCCACTTGGGCATTTCGTAAATGCCGGCCGAGTCGAACAGCATTAGACGATGCACGCGCTCCGGATGCCTGGCCGCCACGTGCTGCGCGATTGCGCCGCCCATCGACCAGCCGCCCAGGTCCACCTGCCGCAGCCCGAGCGCATCCAGAAAGCCCACCACCACGGCGGCCTCGTCGCGAACGGAATAGGAGAAATTGGCCGGCTGTTCGCTGCGGCCGTAGCCGGGCAGATCGGGCAGATAGACGCGGCGGCCGGCCTGCACCAGATAGGGCGCCAGAGACAGCCAGTCTTCCGCGCGCCCGCTCAGCCCGTGCACCAGCACCACCGGCGGGCCGCCGACCGGCCCCTGGACCACATAGTGCACACGGTATCCGGCCACCCGCACCGAGCGATTTTGCGCGCCCGCCAGCCACTCGCGCAAATAGTTCAGTCCGTTGAAGCAGGCGACCGGATGTGTCACGAATCCCAACCAGCCCACCAGCAGCATCGCCGCGGCGGCCAACCCAACCAGCTTCCAATCTCGCGCCATCGTTCCTGTCGCCTTCCCGTCGCCCGCGCCCGCGCGCCCGGCGGCCCTTGCGCTACTCGGAGGGACCGCTGAAATAGCTCTGCGCGCTTATCCGAGTGGCAAGTACTCGATCTTACCAGACCGCCGTTCCCTGGGCATCGCCGTAGTTATCGACGCGAGATCCTCCACCATTCGACCTGTGGCGAACGCTCCGCTGAGCGGGGGCAGCCGCGGCAGGCCCGATCCTGGACCTTCGGGAATGCGTGGGCCGGTTGTGGAAGTAATTGAAAGGATTGGCGGGGACGACGGGGCTCGAACCCGCGACCTCCGACGTGACAGGCCGGCGTTCTAACCAACTGAACTACGTCCCCGCTTGTGTCACGTGCGACAGTTCAATCGTAACACGGGGCCGGCGCCGGCTCCAAACCGAACTCCAATCGGGGGCGATGCCGCGGCAATCGAGTGCTCCCCGGTTTCGTTGTTCGCGGTCAGCCGGAACATCGGCAGCTTCCAGCCGCGCGTCCTGCAACCATCTCTGTGCGGTGCCCCGCCTCAGACCATTTGGTAACACGGAATGTGCGCCAGCGGACCAAGCAGGGCGCCTGGGCGGGCAGCCTCCATCCGGCAGGAAGCGCCCGCGGAGCGTCCTTCCAGTGCCACGTTGCCGGCCGAACGCGTTACCCGGTAAGCCGCCCGCGCGCCGTGGTGCTGCCGTAGCGGTTCCAGTCCCCAGTCCGACCCGAACACCATGTGAATGCCGCCATTGGACTCTATCAGGATCGAGAACTGGCAATCCTCGCCGGCATCCTGCCTGGCGGTTGAGAAGAGCTCTTCGGCGTTCCTGAGAAACGCGTTCACAAAAACCTTATCGCCCCCGCCGCGCGTTTCTTGAATTGCGGCGAATCCCGCCGGTGGGCCGTAGCCATCTGCTGCGAGATGTTAGATTGTGTGCATGGTTCAGGCCGCGCAAAATAAGCCGCCAGCCGCGCCCGGCCCGGGTGCAAGTGAAGATCGCGGTTGGTGGAATTCCCGTTGGGTGGCTCCGGCCGGCCTCGGCGCGCTGGTTCTGGTCGCTTACGCCAACTCGCTGAGCCTCGGCCTGGCGGAGGATTCGCAGTTCCTGCTCACCCAGGACCCCCGTCTGCAAGCCCTGACCTGGCAGAACCTGGCGCTGATTTTTTCCAAGAGCTACTGGTGGCCCGTGGCGGGCGACTTGATCTACCGGCCCATCACCACGCTTTCCTTGCTGTTGAATCACGCCGTGGCGGGCGGCCCGTTCGGGTATCACCTGGTGAATTTGCTGCTGCACGCGGCGAACGTCTGGCTGGTGTGGAAGCTGGCCGCGCGCCTGTTGCAGCCGCGCGCGGCATGGTGCGCGGCGGCGCTCTGGGCGGTGCACCCCATCGCCACCGAAGCGGTCGACAACGTGGTAGGCCGCGCCGACCTGCTGGCGGCCATGGCGGTGCTCGCGGGCCTTTTGATCTACGGCGGCGCCACCCGGCAATCGGGTCCGCGGCGCTGGCTGGCACTGTTCGCCGTGGCGGCGGCCGGCGCCTTCTCCAAGGAAAGCGCGGTGGTGCTGGCCGGCTTGATGCTGCTCTCCGACATGGCCTTCGGCGTCCCGGGCGGCATCGGCCGGCGCCGCCGGCTGGCGGCGTATGCGGCAGCGGTGGGCGCGGCCGTGGCATTGCTGGCGGCGCGCGCCGCGGTGTTTGCGCCGCTGCCGCAACCGCCCGCGTTTTACATGGATAACGTGCTGCGCGGGCTGCCGCGTTGGCAGCGGCTGTTCAACACGCAGAAGATCGTCGGCATGGATCTCGGCCTGCTGGTGTGGCCGCTGCGCCTGGTTTCCGATCGCTCCTATGACGCGATCCGCCCCGCCGAGTGGAACGACGGCGCCGCCTGGGTCTCGCTGTTCGCGCTCCTGGCGCTGTTCGTGTTCGCCGTTACCATGCGCTGGCGCCGCCCACTGGTGTTCTGGCTGGCCGGGTTCCTGGGCATCGCGCTGCTGCCCACCTCGAACCTGTTGATCAAGATTGCGAGCGCCATGGCCGATCGCTTTCTCTACCTTCCGTCGGTCGCCTTCGCGCTCGCCTTGGCAGCCCTGGCATGGCGTTACCTGACGCCACGCCAGGCGTGGGCGGCGCTGGGATTGGTCATGCTGCTCTACACCGGACGCACCTGGGCGCGCAACGCCGATTGGCACGACAACCTCACGCTCGGCCTGGCCGACATCGAAACCGAGCCGCGCAGCGTCCGCCTCCACGACATGCTGGCGAAAGCCTGGTTCGACCGCGATTCGCGCGGCGATCTCGAGCGCGCCATCGCCGAGCAGGGGCAGGCCTGGAAACTGGCCCGCGCCCTCCCGCCCGAGAAATCCTCCGAGCTGATTCCGGGCCGCCTCGGCATCTATTACGCCGCCAAGGCCGACCTGGCCCCCGAGGCCGAACGCCAGGCCTGGCGCGAAAAGTCCGTCGCCACGCTGCTCGAAGCGCGCAAGATTTCGCTCGCCGCCGAAACGGTTTTCGACAACGCCCAACTGGCGCACGACAAGCCGCTCGCGCCGCGCCAGGCTTTCCTGCTGCTCTATCTTTACCTGGCCGACGACTACCTCAAGCTCGGCCGCTATCGCGAGGCACTCGATACGCTCCACTACGCGCGCATCCTGAACCCGCGTTTTTCCGCCGTTTACCAGATGATGGCGGTGGCCGATCGCGGGCTCGGCGACGCGCGGGCGGAAGCCGTCGCGCGCGCCGGCCAGGCCCTCGCCGAAGGACGCGCGCCGGACCCGTCCCTGTATTGCGCCGCCGTCACCGAACTGGTCCAGGCCATGCGCGAGAATCGCAACCCCGACGCCACCTTCGAGCTCGAAATCCTCGCCCGTTGCGGCTCGCCGCGGTAGGGGGGGAACTCGCAGGGGCCGGGCGTGCCCAGCCCTGCTTTTCGCACCCGAATAACCCGGCGCCCGTCACAGCCGTTTGCACAACACGAGCGCATCCTCGCCGTCTTCGTAATAGCGGCGGACGCGGCGCAACCGGGCAAATCCGAATTTCGCATACAGCGCCTGCCCCCTGCGGTTCGACACGCGCACCGCCAGCGTGACGCGGTGCACGCGGCGCAACCGCAGGCGCCGCAGCGTGCCGAGCAGCAGCGCGCTGCCCATCCCCTGCCCACGCCAGGCAGGCCCCACGGCCACCGAAACCAACTCCGCGCAAAGCGTTTCCCGCCGCACCGCCGTCGCCGTGACCGCGTACGCGCGGACGCCGGAGCCCGCCGCCGCTACCAGAAACAGGCGCCCGCATTTCTCGAACAGCTCTGCAAACAGGTTGCGATCATACGCGTCGGCGCCGAAACTGGCCCGCTCGATCGCCAGCACGGCGTCCAGATCGGACATCCGGAAGGCCCGGATACGGTTCTGAGGTTGCATGGTCCTGAGTCTCATTTTGCTATACTTAGGACCTTCGGGGGCAGGGCGTGAAAAAAGCCGGAGCGAAATCGGGCCGGGAGTGTCTTGACAAGCATTTCGGAGTTGCGCATACTGGTACTGAGATGCAAATGAGTGGCAACAAGGCGGAAGTGAAAATCCGGTCGGAGAGCCTGGTGGACCTGCGCCGCGGCGACGAAGGGGTGTTGAGCGAGATCGACCTGCCGGTCGACGACGCGCGGCGTCTGATGGAACTCGGCTTTCTTCCAGGAGCCCGCGTGGTGGCCGGACACAGCGCGCCGGGAGGCGATCCGCGGGTGTTTCAAGTGGATGGGTCGGAGATCGCGATGCGCCGCGAAACCGCGTGCAAGCTCAAGATCCACCTCAAGGGACGTGTTTCGAGGAAGGCATGAGCGCGTGCGACGGCTGCCCCGGCTGCGGCCCGGCGGCGGTTGCCACCTCTGCCAGCGCCGCGGTTAAGGCCGTCGCCGTCATCGGCCCGCCCAACTCCGGCAAGACGACACTTTTCAACCGGCTCACCGGCTTGCGGCAAAAGGTCGCCAACTTTCCGGGCGTCACCGTCGAGCAGCACACCGGCATCGCCGATCTGCCGGGCGGCCAGTCCGTCGAGTTAATCGACCTGCCGGGCGTCTACAGCCTTTCGCCGCATTCCGAAGACGAGCAGGTGGCCTACGACGTGTTGACCGGCCGCCGCACCGATACCGCCAAGCCTGAAGCCATTCTGCTGGTGCTCGATTCGACCAATCTGCGCCGCCACCTGATGCTGGCCGCGCCCATCCTTGCGCTGGGCCTGCCGACGCTTATTATCCTGAACATGGCCGACGACCTGCGCAACCGCGGCGGCACGCTCGACACGGCGGCGCTGGCGCGAGAGTTGGGCGCCCCGGTGGCGCTCATCAGCGCACGCCAGGACGAAGGCGTCGAGCAGGTGCGCGATTTTCTCGCCGGGGCGATGACCCTGCCCACGCCCAGGTCGCTCCCGGTTCTGCACGACATCCCCAAGTGCCGCGAGTGGGCCGGCGCGGTGGGCAGCCAGGCCGACTACTGCGCGCCGATCGCGCCCATCTGGACGCGCCGCCTGGATCGCGTCATGCTGCACCCGGTGGCCGGCCCGGCGATTTTCGCTTTCGTCGTCATCCTGGTCTTCCAATCCATCTTCAGCTACGTCACGCCGCTGATGGATGGGGTGAAGTGGCTCTTCGACGTTACCGGCAACTGGATTGCAACTGCGATGCCGCCGTCGCTGCTCCGCTCGCTGCTCGTCGATGGCGTTTGGCGCGGCGTCGGCTCCGTGATCGTCTTCCTGCCGCAAGTGCTGCTGCTGTTTCTCTTTATCGGCATACTCGAGGATTCCGGCTACCTGGCGCGCNNCGACGCGCACCATCGAAAACAAGCGCGACCGCACGGCCACCATCCTCATCGCACCCTTCATGACGTGCTCGGCGCGCTTCCCCGTCTACACGCTCATCATCGCCGCCTTCCTGCCCAACCGCCAGTTGCTCGGCTTTCTCAGCGTGCGCACGGTAGCCATGATCGGTCTCTATGCGCTCGGCTTCCTGGTCGCCGTGCTCACCGCGCGCGTGCTGAAGTCGTCGATCCTACGAAGCGGGCGCTCGCCGTTCGTGCTCGAGATGCCCGCCTATCGCTGGCCCACCGTGCAGTCGCTCGGTCTGCGCCTATTCGACCGGTCGAAGGTTTTTCTGCGCCGCGCCGGCACCGTCATCCTGCTGGTGACGGTGCTGCTATGGGTGGCGGCTCACGTGCCATACTCGCACGGCCATCCGCCCGCCATTCGCGACAGCCTGGCCGGCACGCTCGGCCGCACCATTGAGCCCGCCATCAGGCCGCTCGGCTTCGATTGGAAGATCGGAATCGGCCTCATCACGTCCTTCGCCGCGCGCGAAACCATCATCGCCACCATGGGCGAGATCTACGGCATGGACCATCCCGAATCGACCAGCATGGACTTGCAGAGCGCGCTGCGCCACGATCTTACACCCGGCGCCGCCGTGGCGCTGCTGATCTTCTTCGCTTTCGCCATGCAGTGCGTCTCCACCATCGCCGTCGTGCGCCGCGAAACCGGCGGCTGGAAGTGGCCGCTCGCCCAATTCGCTTACATGAGCGCGCTAGCCTACGGCGGTGCGTTTGTGGCCGGGCACCTGTGGCGATTCGTGTAGGGCGGGTGCTGACTCGCCCGTCGCTAGATTCGGTCTTCCGTCGCAGGTTCCGCGGCGGGAACCTTATCCAGCGCGGCGAGGAAGCGTTCGCGACTACCGCGTCCAGCCATATGTTCAACGCGGGCCCAGCCGGAAAGCTGTTCGGCCAACGCCGCCGCCACGATCCGCTCCACCGAGACCTGCTGCCGCGCAGCCAGATCGGCAATCTGGCTGTACACGGTGTCTGGAACTGTCACGTTGAGAGTCATGGCGCTTCTTCTATTATCGCAAGGAATTCCCGCGGCAGGAGTACTCGAACGCCGAAGCGTTCGGCACCTGCGAAGTCTTTGGTGTTGAAGGTAAGCACGAAATCGGCCCGGCTTTCCACGGCTAGTTCCAGAACCAGGTCGTCCTTCGGGTCGGGCAGGAAGGGCCGCCACAGGAAGAAGATGGGGCGCAGATCAGCATTGGCGCAGAGGAAGTTCACTACGTCGTCGATATCATTGTCGTTCAGACTGCCGCGAGTGCAGACCCGTTTCAGGGTTTGCTCGTATTCGAAGACCAGTGGTACCGAGACGTTGATTCGCCAGCGCCGATCACCCACCAGCCGCAACACACGGTGAGACGCTCCACGGTTGGAGAGCAACGCAGCGACCAGCACGTTGGTGTCGATCACTACCTGATACATGGGACGCTACCAGCATACAGGAGGGTGCCATGAGTACGGATGGCACACACTCCCCTCTGCCACAATCTCTCACTTCCCCGCCCCAAGATACTCGTTGTACGCCCGCTCCGCTTCGGGGTCCGGTGGGTGCGGGCGATCGAGATACTCGGCCAACCAGTGCTCCGCACGTTTGAAGTCGCGCATCTTGGCAAAGACTTGAGCCAGGCGGCGGGCACAGCGGGGATATTCGGAATCGCGTTCCAGGTGCAGGCTGCACGCGTTCTCCATCTGGCCAAAGACTTCCATCGAATCGAGCACGGCAACTCCCGCCGGCGGGCGGCGCATCCACACCAGCGCCTGCGGGTCGCGATAGACCAGCTTCCATTCGGTTTGCGCCGGATCGGCCAGCGCAGGCGCCAGCAGATACATGGTTCCGGTCGCATACTCGAAGGAGTTCATCACGATTACTTCGACGCCGTATTGGTCGAGTAACTGCCCCGCGCTCTTGCCGCCCGAATCGTCGTGGTTATATAAGATGCGGATGTAATCGTCGAACAACTTATCGCTCAGCGCGCGGCCGTCGATGAACACTCGCTCGCGCGACCAAAGCCGCCACATCAGATAGCCGCCATATTCATAAGTGTTGAACATGCGGCCGCTAACTTGATGCGCGGCGAGAAAGTCGGCCGCGCCGGTTGGGTATCGCCAGTTAGCCGCACGCAGGTCGAAGAAAACGCCCGCCATGATTCCCCAGAAAATGACGATAGCCAGAGCCATCGCCGTGATCCACCCGGCCAGGGAGGGCAGCGCCCGCTTCCACGGCAGATAGCTCGCCAGAAAAACCGGCGCGAAGAAGGCGACGAAGATGATGTTGCGCGCGGCTGTGAAGGCGGCCAAGGAGAATGCGGCCAGCAGCAACCAATCGACCAAGCGCACCGTGCGCCGCGCCCAAGCCATCGCGCCCACCGCCGCGGCCAGCAGTACCACGAATAGCGACGGCGGCCACAGCGCTGGGCGCGCCCATTCGAGCAGGTACGATTGCATCGCGCTCGATCGATAGAGCAGCAGCACCTCGACCGCGCGAAAGGCGTTCGGGTTGATTCCCGATGCCAGAACGGCCGCGGCGGACCAGATCCACAAAGCGCGCTCGTCAGAAAGCGGCTTGTTTCGCCAGCGCGCCACCAGCGCCTCCGCGCAGTAAGCCGCCAGCACCACCCAGCCGAGCACGAAGCCGCCGTGGCAATTGGCCCAGATCAAAAACAACGGCGGCAGCAGCCACAAGCGCCGCCGCGAGTCCAGAATCGCCACTGCGAGCGCGAGGAACAAGTAAGTGAAGAGCTGCGGCCGGTCGAGCGCAAACGGAACCGCGACGAAGGCCGCCGCGAGCCCCGCCATCCAACCGCGGTCGAGCACCCCCGAACGCCGCCACGCCACGAAGCCGGCCAAGCCGCAGAACGCCGCCAGCAGCAGCGCGCGCAGCATCACCACGCCCGCGAAGCCGCCCGCGCGATACACAATAAAGAACAGCGCCTGCGCCAGCCACTCGTGCGTCAGGTTGAAATGCCGCACCACGTCTTCGCCCCGGTACGCAAGCGGCGCCGTGGCCGTCGTGTAGGCGAACGGATCGGGCACCGGGAGCGAGCGCGTCTCGACGATGTACTGTCCAGTCCGCAAATGCCACCAGAAATCGGAATCGCGAGTTTCCGGCGAGAGCAAACCGAGCGCGAGCACGCCGGCGAGCACCAACAGCACCAGTTTCAAGTAGCGCGGCGCGGCCGGCTGCGGCAACGAAACGAGCGCCGGCGCGCCGCTCATCCTGTTACGGGGTTTAGTCACGAATCCTCATCATACACGGACGCGCCAGGGCAAGCTCGGCAGGCGAAGATAAGACGAAACAGAGAATCATTGTCTCACTAACTAAGCTTTTGCTACAATAGGACTTACCCCCAGCAGGAGCAAACTTGTCAGACCAGGAACTACCACCGCAAGGTCCGCCTCCGCCGCCGTCCGGCGGGACGCTGCCATTGCCCGGAACGCCGGGTGGCGACGGCAATAAGAACCTCGTTCCCATCAACATCGAAGACGAGATG
>PMKM01000166.1 GCA_003157745.1 Bryobacterales bacterium
CACCGCCGCGCCGCAACAGAGTCTCATCGCCGAAGCCATCGACCTGGTCATCTTCGTCGATGAAGAACCGGACCTGGCCGCCGGCCGCAAGGTCCGCGAGTTAGCCCTCGTCACCGGATACCGCGACGGGCGGTACGAGGTCGAGTATGTCTGAACCAACCTTCAGGAGGTTATTGATGCACTTCACGCAAACGATCCGCCGCACTGGACGCGGCCTCTCTCACCACGCGCTGTTGGCCCTCGCCCTCGGGCTCTGCGCTCAACTCCATGCTTCGTCGTCGGGCACGCTTCCATGGGAGAAGCCGATGACAACCATCGCCACCTCGCTTACCGGCCCGGTGGCTTACGCGATCGGGCTGATCGGTATTGCCATTGCCGGCGGCACGATGCTCTGGGGCGGCGAGCTGACGGAGTTCGGCCGACGCGCCTGCATGATCGGCCTAGTCGTATCGGTGCTGGTCTTCGCTGCGCCGATGTTATCCAGCGCGTTCGGCGTCTCGGCGGCGGTGGTGTAAAGGTATGGACCCCGCGAACAGGCCAAGAGAAGTTTCCATCCACCAGTCCGTCAACCGGCCGAACCTGGTCCTCGGCGGCGACCGCGAGCTTGTGCTCGTCACGATTATGGTCAGCGTCAGCCTGGGATTCAGCCTGGCCACCTGGTGGGGCATTGGCTTGAGCGTGGTGTTCTGGGTGGGAGCGATGGCGGCCTTGCAGCGTATGGGCAAGGCCGACCCGCTCCTCCGGCACGCCTACCTGCGCCACGTCGGCTACCGCAACTTCTATCCGGCGAAGAGCGGGCTGCATTCGCAGACGCTTCCCACGCCACTCAACTGGAGGTGACCTTGCAGATTACGGAACATCGCAGTCGTGCTCGCGGCCTGGCCGACCTGCTGCTCTACGACGCGCTGGTCGAAGACGGCGTCCTGCTGCAACAAGATGGCTCGCTGCTGGCCGCCTGGGCATATCGCGGCCCCGACACGATGTCGTCCTCGGCCGCTGAGTTGGCCGCACTCAGCGCGCGCCTGAACAGCGTGCTGCGTCTCGGCAGCGGCTGGATGGTGCAGTGCGACGCCATCCGTTCGCAGGCGCCCGGCTATCCCGATCCCGGCGCGTTTCCGGAGCTGGTCACGCGCGTTATCGACGACGAACGCCGCCAGCAGTTCACCGCCGAAGGCGCCCACTACGAGAGCGAGTATTTCCTCAGCCTCACCTACCTGCCGCCGGTCGAGGCCGAAGAGAAGATCAAGGGCTGGATGTTCGAGGGTAACGCCCACCACGCCGGGGCGGCCCAACTCATTCTCGACCGTTTCCGCGCCCGACTGGAGGCCTTCGAGAACATCTTTGGCCAGGTCTTTCGGATTGAGCGCCTCCGGCTCGGCGACGGCGATCAGGACCAGCTTCTCCGCTACATTCATCGTTGCCTCACCGGCAACGACCATCCGATCCTGCTGCCGCGGGTTCCCGTTCACCTCAACGACTTGCTGGCCTCGGAAGACTTCTGCGGAGGCATCGGGCCGCGCATCGGTCGCAAGTACATCCACGTGATCGCCATTGATGGGCTGCCGCGCAACAGTTCGCCCGGCTTGCTCCGCGAACTAGATGCGATCCCCATCGAATACCGCTGGAACACGCGCGCCTTGCTCATCGATCCCGAAGAGGCGCGGGCGCTGCTCGACAACACGCGGCGGAAATGGCGCTCGAAGATCCGCGGCTGGAAGGATCAGATCTTCCACACGCAATCCGGCCCGGTGAACATGTTCGCTCAGGAGATGGTGGCCGATGCGGAGACGGCGATGGGTGTCGCCAGCGCGGGCGATGTCCAGTTCGCGCAGTATTCGTCCAACATCGTCATCCTCGATGAGGATCGCTCTCGTCTTCAGGAGAGCACTCGACTGGTGATGAAGACCATCCAGAACCTCGGGTTCGCGTGTCGGCTGGAGACCATCAACGCGATTGAGGCGTGGCGCGGCAGTCTCCCCGGCGACGGCTACCGAAACATTCGTCGGACCCTGCTGCACACGCTCAACCTGGCAGACCTTCTGCCGACCAGCTCCGTCTGGGCGGGCCAGCGTGAGAATCGTTCGAGTCTAATGCCGAAGCACAGTTCGCCGTTGCTCTACGCTGCGACCTCGGGTGCCACGCCGTTTCGCTTCAACCTCCACGTGTCGGACCTCGGCCACACGCTGGTGTGCGGCCCGTCCGGCGCGGGCAAGTCGACGCTGCTCGGCCTGCTGGCTGCGCAGTGGTTCCGCTACGACCGCGCCCAGGTCTTCGCCTTCGACAAGGGCTACTCGCTCTACGTGCTCAATAAAGCCGCTGGCGGCGAGTTTTACGATCTCGCGGGCCCGAAGACGCACTTGGCCTTTTGCCCGCTTCGCGAACTTGAAGCGGACTCGGACGTTACCTGGGCAGTGGGCTGGCTCGAAGCGCTGTGCGTGCTGAACAACCTCAAGGTGACGCCCAAACACCGCAACGCGCTCACCGAAGCCGTCCTGCAACTCCGGCTCTCACCCGCGCGCACGCTGACCGAACTGAGCGCCAACGTGCAGGACATGGAGGTCCGCGACGCCCTCCAGCACTACACCCTGGCCGGTCCACTCGGCTCGCTGCTCGATGCCGACGAAGACCTCCTCGGCGACGGCCGCTTTCTGACCTTCGAGACGGAGCACCTGCTCCAACTAGACGACAAGAGCGTGCTGCCGGTGCTGCTCTACCTCTTCCGCCGAATCGAAAAGCGCCTCGACGGCTCGCCCACGCTGGTGCTGCTCGACGAAGCCTGGGTCTACCTACGCCACGGCCTCTTCCGTGAACGAATGCGTGACTGGCTCAAGACGCTGCGCCGGATGAATGGTGTCGTCGTGATGGCCACCCAACAACTCAGCGACATCTGCAATTCCGAAATCGCCGACGTCATTCTCGAGAACTGCCCAACGAAGATCCTGCTCCCCAATGCCGAGGCGCAGACGCCGAACTCGAAGGCGTTCTATGACCGGGTCGGCCTCAACGACACCGAGCTGAACCTGCTGCAAACGGCCGTGCCGAAGCAGCATTACTACGTTCTCTCCCCCTTGGGGCGGCGGTTGATCTCGCTCGGCCTCGGCAAGGTCGCGCTGTCCTTTGTCGGCGTCAACGGCGCTGAAGAGCGGCGCGGTTTCGACGAAGTCATCGTCAACTCGCCCAACTGCTGGCGTTCCGAATGGTTGCGGTTTCGCGGCCTGGAGAAATGGGCCGCATATCTAGAAGAAATGGAGGCTTCCTCATGCGTAAACGTCTGATTGCCGTGGCAGTGTTGGTTGGGATTGCGTGCTCAGTCACGCCCGTCGCCCAAGCCGGCGCCTTCGCGACCGAGGTGACTCAACTGCTGAACCACGCCCAACTCATCATGCAGTACATCCGGCAGGGCGAGCAGCTGGTCAACGAGATCAAGATGTACGAGAACATGCTTCGGAACACGAAGCAGCTCTCGGGTCAGACCTTCGGTTCAATCCAAAACGACATTAACGCCCTGGCCAACATCGTTCAGGGCGGCATGGCGCTCTCGTACTCGCTCGCGAACCTCGATGGCCAGTTCCGCGCCCGCTATCCCAACTACACGTACTCGGCCAACACCTACTACAAGGACTACGCCAAGTGGTCGCAGACCTCGATGGATACGACACTCGGGACGCTGCGCGCCGCTGGCTTGCAGGGGCAGCAACTCCAGAGCGAACAGGCCGTGCTGGCTAGTCTGCGGACGATGTCCCAGACCTCAGACGGCCAGATGCAGGCGCTGCAAGTGGTCAGCCAGATCGCCGAACAGCAGGTCCAGCAGCTCATGAAGCTGCGCGAGTTGATGATGGCCGACATGTCGAGCAAGCAGGCGTACCAGGCGACGACGATCCAGCGCCAATCCGCTAGCGAAGCGGCGAACCAGCGGTTCTTCACCTGGACGCCTGAGAAGTCCGACGGTAAGACCTATCAGTCGGGGTGGAAATGAGACGCATGATGCGCGTCCTCCTTGCCGTGGCCTTGACCGTGTTGGCGGGCTGCTCTATTTCAGAGCGGCCCAGCGCTATCGTCCAGCGCGCCGAAACGGCCGGCTCCGGGAATCTCGCCTCTGCCTCGGTGCAGGGAATGCAGTCCTGGCTGGAACGCCACCGCGACGTGGCGGCAGATCTCGACCGCATGTGCGCGCCTGTTCGAGAGAAGGCGAATGCGGAATGGCTGGACACCACGGAGGGGCGACTCTGCATTGCCTCCCGGAACGTCGCCACGTCCACGTTCAAGCGCCTCAAAGGTGATCACAAGACCTACGGCGCGGGGTGGAAATAGCATGGCGAGGCGACCGTCGATGCTTCGGGCCGGCTTCTTCCTACTGCTCATGGCGGGTTGCGCGCTGGCGCAAACGGCCACGGCCCCCAGCCAGATCCTGGACCAGTACCGCGACCAGCGAATCACCTGGTTCACGAACGTTTGGCCCTACGCCAACACGCTCTTTGGCCTGCTGGCCGTAATCGAGTTCGCCTGGAGTGCAGCGGTCATGCTGCTCGAAAAGTCGGACATGCAGTCCTGGACCGCCGCGCTGGTGCGCAAGATCATGTGGCTTGGCGCGTTCTACACGCTGCTGGTTTATGGCCGCTGGTGGGTCCCGGCCATCGTGAACAGCTTCGAGCAGATTGGTCAGACCGCCTCCGGCACCGGCCCGATGTCTCCGACCGACGTCTTCCTACGTGGGTTGAACATCGGTGGCGCCATGATGGACGCCGCCAGTTCGTCGGCGTTCTTCACCAATACCGGCGCCTGCCTGGCGCTGGTTTTCGCCGCGGCAATCACGGTCCTCTCCTTCATCGCGATCACGATTCAGTTCATCGTGGCGATGGTCGAAAGCTACATCGTTGTCGCCGCCGGCATTATCTTCCTCGGCTTTGGCGGTTCTCGCTGGACCGCGCCCTACGTGGAGCGGTACATCGGCCTCGGGGTCTCGACCGGCGTGAAGATCATGTTGCTGTACCTGCTGATGGGCACGGGCATGAACGTGTCGCTCGGGTGGATCGACGCCGCTACAGCGATCGGCACATCCGCGAAACCAGCTATGAATGCTTTCGAAATCATGGGCGCTTCGCTCATCTTCATGATGCTCTGCTGGCAGATTCCGAAGCTGTTCGCTGCGGTTCTCGGGGGCTCTCCCGCATTGTCAGGCGGCGACCTGGCTGCGATTGGAGGAACTCTGGCTACGGGCGCCATGCTGGCTGGCACCGCAGGTTTCGGCGGTGCCGCGGCTGCTGGTGGCGCCGGAGCTGGGGCAGGAGCGGGCGCCAGCGCCGGTGCGGGCGGCGGTTCGGGCGCCGCGATGGCGACCGGTGCGAGCGCGAGTGTTGCGCCTCCTTCAGCTCCTTCAACGGCGACGGTCGGGGCAAGCACAGTCTCTCAGCCCGACCCGCCCAGCAGGAATTCAGTGGCGCCGGTAATGGACGCGGCGCGCACCCTGCGGGGCATGGGCAATATGGTGCCCTCTGACGCGGCTCCGCACACGCCGCCGCCGCGCATGAACATCGATCACCAGGAATAGGAGAAACGGCGTTGAGTTCACCGAATACATCGAAACCATACAACCCCTACCTCGCGGCCCGCCGCGATTGGGACGAACGCTACGGCAACCTCATCACCCGAGCGAAGAACTGGCGACTCATGGCGTTGGTCAGCGGTGTGGTGGCTCTGGCTGCCGTCATCGGAATGGCCGTTCTCGCGACCCGCTCGCGCATCATTCCTTTCGTCGTTGCCATCGACTCACTGGGTCGGCCAGTTGCCACGGGCGTCGCGGAACAGGCCTCCAGCGCAGACGACCGCCTGAAGCGGGCGACCGTTCTCAGTTGGATTGAGGACCTCCGCACCGTGACCAGCGACGGCATCGCGCAGCGGCGCTGCATCGATCGCGTCTACGCGCACATCGCGAACGGGAGCCAGGCGCAGCCGTTCGTCACAGAGTTCTACCGCAACGATCCGCCGCAGAAACGCGCGCAGACCGAGACCACCAGCGTCGACGTGAAGTCCGTTCTGCCCACCAGCGACCGGACCGTCGAAGTCGAGTGGATCGAGACGACACGCGATCTCTACGGAACAGTCAAAACGGCGGAGCGCTGGAAAGGCTCGTTCACGATTGCCGTCAGCCCGCCCAGCGATGAGCGCTTGGCGCGCGTGAATCCGCTCGGCGTCTACGTGACAAATGCCAGTTGGACCAGAGTGCTTTAAGAACGGGAGACACAGCTATGCGACATCATCGATTCATCATCGGAACTCTTGCGCTGGCCAGCTTGGCGATGGCGCAGACGAAGCCCAAAGGCCAGCCTTCGGGCTCAGTGCTCGACAAATACGACTTCGGCGAGCAGGTGCGCGTTCTGGAAGGGGCGCCGCCCGCCGCGCCAACCCCACCACCCGCGAAACGTGCGCTGGCCGCTCGCGTCGCCGATGCCGCGCCTCAGAAGGCGCCTGACGTGAAGGTCGACGTGCCACTCACGCCCACGGCTGAAGAGGCCGTCCGCGTGAGCGCCCAGTGGATGACGTTGAAGAATCCACCCGCCGCCGGCCCGGACGGGAAGGTTCTGTACTCCTACGGCGCTGGTCTTCCAACCGTCGTCTGCGCGCCGCTACGCGTCTGCATCATTGAACTCCAGCCCGGCGAGAAGCTGATGGGCGAGCCGCAGATCGGCGATTCGGTCCGTTGGAACCTCGCGCCGGCATCCTACGGCAAAGCCGATGACCTAACCTCCGTGATCGTGTTGAAGCCGCAGTCCTCCGGCCTCGACACCAACCTGCTCATCACCACGGACCGCCGCGCCTATTACCTGCGCTTGATCTCGAAGCCCGAGGAATACGTGGCACGCGTGGCGTTCGCCTATCCCGATGGCGACGACCGCAAATGGCGCGAGCACCTGGCGCAGCAGCGCGAGGAACAGAAGGTCGCCGACCGCAATAGTCAGCTCACGCCCGCGGCCATCGCCGTCGGGAACCTCTGCTTCGACTATTCAGTCAAGGGCGGAGATGAGAACGTCCGCCCGTTGCGCGTCTTCGACGATGGCGTGAAGACCTATATCCAGATGCCCGCAGGTGTGCAAAACCGCGAAGCCCCAGCGCTGGTGGTCGTCGGCGCGGACGGCAAGAGCGAAATGCTCAATTACCGAGTGAAGGATCAACTCTACATTGCGGACCGCCTCTTCGATCATGCGCAGCTCATTCTCGGTGCTGGCAAAAAAGCCCAGAAAGTGGAGATCACCCGTGAGCGAAAGTAAACCCATCGAATCGCCCTCCGGGCTCGAACTGAGCCCGAAGCCGCCCAATCCGATCCGTGTGAGCAAGCGTGCCGGTGCGTTCGCTCTTGTCATCGCCATGCTCATCCTCGGCGCATTCGCCTTCGGTGGTTACCGCCGTCAGCAGATTCAGCAGGCCAAAGCGGCCGACCTCGGAAACAAAGGCGTAGCGCCGGCCACACTGGCGGGCTCGGAAGTCGCCAAGGACATTCCCTCGGGCAGCGTGCCGCTCTCTCGGCCCGCGGCCCCCGCCTCGTCGGACCTGGTCGCTCCCGAAGAAGTGAAGGCCCCGGCTAGCACCACTCCACCTCCCGCAACGCCGGTTGTGGTTCGGCAGTATCCGCCGCAGCCCGCAATGCCGCAGTACGAAGCTCCGCGGACTCCGTCACCCGAAGATCAGGAGCGCGCCTCGGCCTACGCCCGCGAGCAACAGGCCCGTATGGCTCCGACCTCCACGAGGCAAAGCAGCGCATCGAGCTGGTCTCCTGAGTCCGCCATCCCCGCGCTTCGGCCGGCCACGGAGACAGCCCCGAATCTCGCCTCGCTCGTGAACTCCATCGCCGGTGGCCAGTCGCAGAACAACGGTCGGCAGCCTTCCGAGTACGACGAGCAGAACATGCAGGCGCGCAAGGACGCGTTCCTCGCCAACAGCCGCACCGCGCCGTCGGGCGACTACTTGCGTTCGACCCGCACCGCCCCGCTTTCGCAATTCGAAATCAAAGCAGGCTGGGAAATCCCGGCTGTGCTGGAGCAGGCCATCAACTCCGATCTGCCCGGTGAACTGAAGGCGCTAGTCATGTCGAACGTCTACGACACCGCCACCGGCCGCTACCTCCTGATCCCACAAGGCTCGCGTCTGGTCGGACTCTACGATTCGCACGTCGGCTACGGCCAGGATGGTGTCCAGGTCGTTTGGAGCCGCGTCATCTACCCCGACGGCTCCTCGCTCGATCTCGACGGCATGATGGGCCTCGATTCTCACGGCAACGCCGGGCTGCGGTATCAGGTGGATCACCACTACAAGCGCCTGATCGGCTTCGCGGTCCTCACCAGCATGTTCACCGCGGCCTACGAGATCTCGCAGAACCGCCGCCAATCGGTCCTGACGACTCCGAGCACCGGTCAAACCGCCAGTAGCGCAGTCGGACAGGAAATGTCCCAACTCGGCTCGCAGATCACTCGCCGCAATCTCAACGTCCAGCCAACCATCAAGATTCCAGTCGGCTACAAATTCAACGTTCGCGTCAACCGCGACATCTTGTTCGAGGCGCCGTATGCGCCAATGAGAGCCGCCCGCTGACGGCTCGTTTCGAGGAACCCTTATGACTGAACTGGCCGAGCGTCGGGAGATCCTAACCCTTCATGAGGTCGCCGAGATCCTCCGCTGTTCGAAGACCCATGTATCGAACGTACTTAACGGCAAGGTTGCCGGTGTGCCGAAGCTGACGCATCTAGCGATGGGCCGCCGCAAGCTCATCCGCCGGGCCTGGCTCGATCAATGGATGGAAGCCAACAAATCGCAATGGTAGCATCGGAGTTATGCCAGTCATCACCGCTGGAGGCGCAGGAAAGCGAGAAACAAATGCGTCGAAGGCGGTTCCAACGTGGCTCTCTGCGGCCACGCAAACGCGAAGGGAGAGTGTATTGGTACGCGCAGTGGCGGGAGCATGGCGACCCAAAGTCCAAGGAGTTGGGGCTTTGCTCGGCGCTCTCCCGTGCTGAGGCAGAGACGATGCTTGCCTCTATCCTCCAACCGATCAACGAGGGTATTGGTAGGCCACAGAAGCCGGTTTGGACGTTCAAGGGGTTCATCGAGTCGGTGTACCTTCCGGTCTTCAGAGGCAAATGGAAGGCGTCGACCGCGATGACCGAAGAGAACCGGGTTCGAGTTCATCTGGTCAAAGGTTTGGGTCCCACGCTGATGACCAAGATAGAAAGGGAGGACCTGCAGAAGTTCTTGAACAAGAAAGCCAAGTCGATAGCGAAGGGCGGCATGGACCAGTTACGGTTCCGTCTACGCTCGGTCTTCGCGCTCGCCGTCAGCGAAGGCGTTGTTGACCGGAATCCGGCGACATCGCTCTACACGCCGCGGGACTGCAAGAAGAGCGCGGAGAAGCGCATCCTTACCCTGGAGCAGATCAGCACGCTAATGGGCGCTCTCGACATGCGGGAACGGCTCATCGTGCAGTTCGCGACCTACGAAGGGATGCGGCCGGGAGAGATCCTGGGCCTTCAGATGGGCGATGTAGATGGCAACTCGGTCTGGGTTCGCCGGCGGCTATATAAGGGCAATATCGACGTGCCAAAAACACGCCGTTCCGAGCGCCAGGTGGCGCTGTCGGAGTCAACCACAGCGCTGTTGCACGAGTGGCTCGGGCTCATCGGGGATATCAGCCCGGAGACGTGGCTGTTTCCTTCGGAGACGTTCAAGTCGCCGATCCGCCGGGACAACATCTGGCGGCGGTGCATGCTCGCGAAGTTGCGGAAGGTCAAGCTGGAGTGGGCGACATTCCAGGTGATGCGCCGAACCTTCGCTACGAATTCGAAGAAGGCCGGTGTGGACGCTCATACGCGCTCGGC
Organism: Bryobacterales bacterium; assembly: GCA_003157745.1. Taxonomy (GTDB): domain Bacteria; phylum Acidobacteriota; class Terriglobia; order Bryobacterales; family Bryobacteraceae; genus Bog-375. The sequence goes on from PMKM01000166.1 coordinate 9,864, forward strand.
GCAGATGGGCAACACGGTCGATGTCAACGAGAACGAATACGCGGTCAGCACGTTCGAAGATCGGCTGGCGGCGGTTCGGAAAGTGGAAGCCACTGTCATTCAGTGACAGTGCCGGGGAGTGCTCGATGTCAGAGGCTTTTCGCAACAAGGGCAACGTGAGGGATTTCGAAGGACGGTTGGAGATCGCAGAAGGAACTCTGATCGGGGCTTGGGAAGCTTAACGCAGTAAACGCAGTAATGACTGATTTCGTGATTGGCTGTAAGTTATTGAAAAGATGGAGCGGGAGACGGGGCTCGAACCCGCGACGTCCAGCTTGGGAAATTAGTCGGCGTCTGTAAATACAAGACTTATGCGTCCAAGGCGTTGATACAAGGCAACCTAACTCACTGATTCCTCGTGGCCGTGTCGCGAATCCGTCGTTAATGGAATAACTGGAATAAACATCGTCAGCCAGGCACAGGGTGCTGATCGGACCTGCTGTTCTGGTCGGAAGCAGTTGTGTTCTGTACAGCGCTGTTGTTCGGCATTTCACCTCCGGCGATCCGGAGCGATCGGCGAACCAGGAACCGACCATACATTGAATTCCAAACTGTCTCGTCGCGGCAACATCTATTGCAGGGGAAGATCGCGTCGGATCGGCTATTGAGCCGTTGACCCTAAGAAGAGCAGTTGGCCGGTGGCATCGGCGAGCCGGCCAATGCTTCCGAGCGAGTACTTCTCTGTCGGGTCACGAATGGCGCCGTTTTCACCGAACTCCGCCGGCTGGGGCAGCGCCGTTCCGCCGGACGATGACATTGCCAGCGCAGCGCTTCCATCTGACCTTACTACGGGCTATTATCCCGGCTTCCGTAGCGTGCACACGCATCGCTGGCGAGCTTCGCTGCCGGAATAGTGTCCGATGAACGATAACGCTCGCTCAGGGCAACTCGCAGGAGCATTGGGTCAGCGAGTTCGCCTCATGAGAGGATTCAGCGGCGCTCCTCAATAAGCATCCGAAGTGCCTATCGACGTTGGAGCGATTCCAGGAGTTCTCCGCGCTCGATGAAATCGCGGACGTCCAGTTGCAGATGGGAGAGGATCTCGTCGGCTGTTTTCAGACTCAGCGGACGTCCGTTCAGGACGTTATTGATGTGCGCCTGAGATATGCCGGTCATCGTGGACAGTTTGCGGCCGCTCATTTCTCCGGTTCGGACTTGTGCCAGGAGGTGATCGAGGAGCCTCTGCTGCAAGTCGCGAAATCTCATCATTTCATTCATCCTCCCGAAGTGTGTGCATCTCTGTGCGTCGAGGTCAAGCAGCGGGAGCACGGACCGCAACTCCGCTCGCTCCACTTCTGAAGGCGTCGGCGCAGCGTCCTGGCTGTTTGTGTCAGCCATCGGCAGGACCGTTCTGGCGACAGTGAGTGTCCGGAAGGATCAGTTTCAGGCGCTGAGCGGTTCCGAACAATGAGCACCGGGTTGCGCGGAGCCTCCCGGTTGCGGGCTTGAGCGGAACGTTAATCACCCCCAGTGTTCTCTGATCCCAATAGTTGGTACTGCGCGCGGCTGTTGCAGAAGACGCGGAAGTTAGCGTTGCCTTGAGACTCCAGTCCAGCACAGAGTACTGGTACGGAGCTTAACTATAACGCGAAATTGGGACGTACTATTGCCTTGCGCTGTCGGTGGCGGGCAGGTTATCCTGCAAAATTCATGTTCAGGTACTAGTATCGCAATATCGATTTATGGGCAGTACACCCCCAACTGCGCGGCGGATCCATTACTTTGGCACTAATCCGAAATTACTCAAACCCGAGACCGACTCCCGCGACGGTCGCACGGACCATCGCGACTGCGCCCCGGCCAAATTGCATTCTGGCTGTGGCGGCGGTGGCCGAATGCCATGTCGAGGGGCGGCCCCGCCGTTTCGATCGCCTCGCTAGCCGTTGGTCGAATACAATCGCCGCGTGCATGCGGCACTCCGTTGAAGTCCGCTCCCAATCCGATCCAATGAGGATGATGTCATGCTCCGTTTTGTAGACGCTCGGTTCCGCCAACTGACTTGGATTCTCGTTCTGCTTGCCTACCATCAGGGGCTGACGAGCGCGGCGACGGCAATGCCGCACGTGGAGCGGCAGTCGCAGAGCCGGCGCTACGCACCGACGGATACGGCGCACGGATCTTCGTCGCTACCCGCGCAGATGAGCCAGACGACGGCGCCAAGCGGCGCGGCGGCGGAGCGTGCGCCGATAGCGATGAGGTTGTCTGCGGCGCCCTCGATCGGGGCGTTGGCGCCAGCCACTTCGCCGGCGGCGACGGCGGTCACGCCGCGAGGCGTTGGCTTGACAATCGACGAGCGTCCGCTGGCAGACGCCACTGCAGCGGTCCCGCCGCAGGCCGGCTATCTCGCGGGCGCAGCCCCAGGTTGGTTCGACTCGCCGTTCGCGCTTCCCGGATTGGATGCGAGCGCCGCATCCGGCGCACTGACGATGGCGAATTCCTCTAGCGCGGTTTCGGCGCGGAATGCGACTCTGATCGCGCGCGCACAGGAGCCACCGATCGGCCCCGCAATAGTTGAGCACAGCACGACGCAGACGGCGGGCACGCAGGCCTGCCAGGTCTACATGGCGGTCTTGGATCCGTCCGTCAGCCAGGCGTTTAGTGCGGGCAACGGAGCGACGGTCAGTCTGAACAATTGCGGGCTGTCGGTGAATTCGAAGAGTGCGACGGCGCTGTATGTGACGGGCGGTGCGAAGGTGAAGGCCGCGTCGATCCAGGTGGTCGGCGGGTATTCGATCAACAATGGAGGCAGCACGACGCCGACGCCAACCACGGGAGCACCGGCCTACGTCGATCCATTCGCCAGGTTGACGTCGCCCAGCGTGGGGACCTGTTTATCTCACCCGGATTACACGCAATGGGGAACCAATGGACACTATGAGATCTATCCGGGGACTTATTGCAATGGACTAATCGTATCGAACGGGGTCACGGCGCACTTCAATCCAGGCGTGTATGTGATTGACGGCGGGGGCATCCAGTTCGGCAGCGGGGCTGTTTCGGGAACCGGCGTCACCTTCTATATCACGGGCACTTCGTTCACGAACAATCAACTGGTCGCGATTAATAACGGCATGACGGTGAACCTGACGGCTCCAACGTCGGGCACTTACCAGGGAATCCTGTTCATGCAGGACCGGACTTATACCAGCTCGACGGCGTCGAGCACGTTCGCCGGCGGCGCAACGATGGTGCTGATCGGCGTGCTGTACTTCCCGACCACAGCGCTGGTGTTCAACAACGGGACCACGAGCACTGCGAACGTGGCGCTGTACGGCCGGACAATCAACCTGCAGGGCGGCGCGCAGATTCAGCCAGACAGCACCACACCGATCTTACCTGCCGTGAAAGTCAGCACCTCGCCGAGCGCAGCGATACTATATGGCGGGCAGACGCAGCAGTTCACGGCGGCGGTGGCGAACGGCTGCACGACGGGCGTGACGTGGAGTGTGAGTCCGTCGAGTGGCGGGGGAACGATCAGCGAGGCGGGTCTGTACACGGCGCCGTCAACGATTACCACCCAGCAGACAGTGACCATCACGGCAAAAACCACGTCGGACACGACGAAAACGGCGACGGCGACAGTCACGCTGATGCCGCCGGTGGCGGTGGTGGTAACACCGGCGGCGGTGACGCTGGCGGCGGGCGCGACGCAACAGTTCACGGCGACGGTGAGCAACACGACGAACACTGCGGTGACATGGGCGATCAGCGGCTCTTCCGGCGGCGATAGCATCAGTGCAACGGGGCTGTACACGGCGCCCGCGAAGGTGACGAGCGCGCAGACGGTGATCGTGACGGCGACGAGCATGGCCGACACGACGAAGTCGGGATCGGCCAAGATCACGCTGCAACCCGCGCCGACGCTGGCGTCGGTGTCGCCGAACACGGGAGTGCAAGGAACGAGCGTGACGGTGACGCTGGCCGGGACGAACTTCGTCACCGGGGCGACGACGGTGGCGGTTTCGAACACGGGCGTACTGGTAAGTGGTGTGACTGTGGCGAGCGCGACTCAGATCACGGCAACGTTCCAGATCCAAGCCAGCGCGACGCCGGGGCCGACGAACGTGACGGTGACGACGGCGGCCGGGACGAGCGCGCCGGTGGTGTTCACGGTAGTTGGGCAAGTCGCGGCGCCGGCGTTTGCGCCTGGCGCAGGAACTTACTCAGCCGCGCAGAAGGTGGCAATCACGTCCACAACGTTGGGCGCTTCGATCCGGTACACGACGGATGGCAGCACGCCGAGTAAGACGGTAGGCACACTGTATACCGGGTCCGTGAGTGTCACCGCGACAACGACGATCAACGCGATCGCCTATGAGACTGGCATGGCCGACAGCACGGTTTCGTCGGCCCTGTACACCATTAATCTGCCCACAGTGGCGCCACCGAGCTTCAGCGCGCAGAGTGGCGCGATTCCGGCTGGAACGCAAGTGACGATATCGAGCACGACTTCGGGCGCGTTGATCAGCTACACGACGGACGGGACGACGCCGGCTGCGACGGGCGGCGCGGCGTCGCCAGTGACGGTAACGGTGAACACGGCGGAGACGATCAACGCCATCGCGTACGAAGCCGGGATGACCAGCAGCGCGGTGGCAACCGCCGGGTACACGTTGGCGCCAGCCGTGGCGACGCCGACGTTCAGCCCAGTGGCGGGAGCGGTTCCGGGCGGGACGGCGGTGACGATCA
>PMKM01000087.1 GCA_003157745.1 Bryobacterales bacterium
TACAGCGCGAGCGTGCATCACTAATATGAAACCGCTTTTACTGTTATGCGCAATGTCCCTGTGCTTCGCTGGGCAGGGCGTCGTCCTCGGTCCCGGCCAATACATCTACAACAACGCGATCAAGGCGTTGTCTCCCGGAACGCCGTACCGGATCGAAGAGTCTCTGCAGTCGACGCAGACGAGTTGTGGCGGGATGCATACCTTCAGCCCGAACGTCGTCGGCGGAGGCACCTATTTCGTCTGTAATGGTGCGACAGACCGGACTTTCATATTGTGTCCAGGCGACAACAGTGGCAGTTGTTTTCAGATAGGGGCATCCGGTTTGCCAGGAGGATTCCTCACATTTCGCCTGCAGCACTTCCCATCGTCATTAACGGACCTATGTCAAGCGTGGGATATGAACGGAGTTGAAATCTACAACCAGAGGCTTTCCTATACGACGGAGAGCGGACGCGCGAATGGCGTGCAGGTTGGCGACGGAGGCAGTGGTGGCTACGCCATTAACTACGCACGCATCTACTCCGCGACGGTGGGAGCAGACTCGCGGCCCCCGGTTACGGCAGACACCACGGAGGCTCTGGTCTTTCAATGGAAGTTCGATGGTGGCCTCGCCGATTCGAGCGGCAACGGCTACACCGGGATTCTGAGCGCCGGATCCCCCCAGTATACGACCACTCTGGGACAGTCGCTGGTGGTGTCGCTGGCAACGAACGCCGACGTAAGCCCGTCGTGGCCTGCGTCGATAGTAGGGTATCAGCCCAGTTGGCGTGCCGGGCAACCGGCGGGCCTTTCGTGTGCCACCAGCTACTCGCAAGCGGACGGCGACGCGTCGGTTTCGTGCATCTGGCAAATCCTTTTGGAGCCGGGGCAGACGGCCCCATTCTGGAGCGATCAGAGATCACAGACGCCCACCCTCACGGGGCTCGTCTTTGGCGACTATGCCGTCCAATTGACGGCGACGGACAGAGATGGCAATCAAGGGGTATCGGTGACGCACATCGGCGCGGTAGCTACGGATTCGAACGGTGTGGTTGTGAACGCGAACCCGGCGGCGGATGCGATACTTGGCCCCATGATCGCATTTGGACAAAACCCATGGGGCCTGGAGGACTACTGGCATCTGGCTGGGAGCATCGAGAGAGAGGCGCAGTACATCGCATGGGGCCTATCCCCGACGTGGCCCTACGCGACCTGGGAGGTAATGCTGCCGGGTACGGTGACGTACAACTGGGCGGGTGTTGGGATGGCTGCTACTTGGATTGCGTCAACGTCGACTACACTGACTGCTCCCTGCTCGATCAGCGCGACTTCCTGTGTCATCGCCGATGCGACGCCGCTGCAACTGACAACGTTGCCGGCTCGAGTCTATTTGTCCAGCGCCGGGACCGATCGCTCTACGCCTGCGTTCGAGGAGATCCGTGTTTGCTCCGTATCGGGGACATCACCCGCAACACTGACGTTCTGCTATGACGGGCGCGGATATGCGGACCCCGCAAACAGTGCGCGGCTCGCAGCGCGGAGTTGGAACGCAGGGGATACGGTGGGCAACGATCCGATATTCGGTTCCGGCACCATGTTCACGAAGACGCTATGTCCCGCCGGCGCGCCGGGACCTCTCGGGACGTTGACTTATTCGGCCGGCACGGTTGCGCTGGCGGCGGGATCGACAAGTGTTGCGCTAACCGGGGGCAGTTGGAGCGCGACGACAGTGGCCGGCGGTTTCGATCTGGTAGTATCGGCCACACACTCAGGCAGCCGGTTCACGTTCGTGTCGCCGATCGCCAGCCTTACGGATACTCTGGACCTGGTGCTGACCCGTCCATTTCCGGCGGATGCGGACACGGGCTCCGGACTGACGTACTCGATAGTCAACCCCAATCTGGTTATCGATCTTGGCTATACGACCGCAGAGGGATTGGAACCGGCAGTATCATTTACGAGATTCTGGCCCACATCTTTTGGGTGTGAGTCCGATACTCTTGCGTATATTCACCCAGCGTGGGATCCGGCCGGTTCCAACCCGGTGACTGTCGCGCAGCCATACACCACGCAAATCGGGACGTGGTGGTACAACCAATCGAGCACTGGCGGGTTGGATTTTTACTCCGAGGATTTGGCCAACTTAGCGGGTTGGCTTCGGTCCGGACTGAAGCAGTTCCACGACTCTTCGATGATGATCGGCGATATCTGGTTGAGACAGCCACAGAAGCCAAATGGAGGTGACGGCGACCTGCTGTTCTACGGTGGGCCGGTTATCGGCGGCGTAGCCAATGCGATGTTGTCCGACACAGGGCACGGAACGAAGTGGAAAGATATCCGACCGTTTGCGTTCGGCGCCATTGACGGTTATCCACAGACTGCATCGGCGCATGGCAATTGTAATAACGACGATTCGAGGGAAAAGGGATACCAGGGAGCATTTTTGGCGCTGGCTGCGGAATTCGATCCGGACACTACCTCGAGCCACGCCCCGGGAGGGATTAGCTGGCACCAGTATTGGCAGAATAGGCTGGGCCAGTACGCAGCCAATGAAGGCGCATGCGCCAATCAATTTGGCAACACGGACAATTCCTGGCGCAGCACGTTCTATGGCTGGGGGGGATATCTAGGCTCCTCCGACGCAGTCACTCTCACCAACGGATCGGCGGCGGGAACCGGTACGGGACTGGCGAACAACTTCTGCTTTGGAATCGGACAGGCATCGAGCGTCACGGTCACCAACGGTTCGAGTGTGGTGACCGGAACGGGCTTTCCGACCTCCGGGTGGAACCGGGTGGCAATCACCGGTCCGGGGCTGACGGATCGGAATGGGGGTTCGGTTCCCACGCTGTGGGTGTACGCCACGGCGAACTCGTCGACTCAGTTTACGATCGGCTTTGGCGCGACGTGGCCGGGCGCTACGAGCGGCAGCGCCAGCGTAATGTTCGACAATAGCAGCGCGAGAGGCGACGGTGTGACCTCGTTCATGAGTATCGAGGCGGATCCGATGGCGCAGCAGGAGTGGTCCTGCATCTATAACTCGTCGACGTCGATCACGCTGAATCGGCCCTGGACGGGCTCGGACAGTGTCAACTACGCCGCCTCGGGCAATGTCGTCGGGTTTGCGGTGCAGCCGTTTATGTTGGGCATCCGGCAGTACGCGTGGCTCCAGGCGCAGCAGGCATCGGGGGCGACGCAGCCGTCGGTCTCGGCTCAGTTCGCCGCGTTCCGAAACGCAGCGGGAAATTATGAGCATGACGCATACGATCCCATTTCGGGAGCGAATTACTATGGCATTCAAGCGGCATGTATCCCAATGACGCCGGCCTCGATGGGGAATGGGGTATGCTACAGCGGCTACCCACCTACCGGCCTGCCGGGCGCGAATTATAGTTACACGGCGGAGCGCGTCAATACCATAGAGAACTCCATGTCATTGACCGACTACTATGTGTCGCAGGGCGGGAGTCAGTCCGCGATTGCGTGGGGCGACATGATGTACGGAAACTGCATGGGCAATCCGGTATATACGGCCAGCGGGTATTATGCGGCAAGCGATGGAAACACCTGCGACAGCGCCAATGGGAACCTAAACGCGAACGCGAGCTGGGGCATTGGCGCGGGGAAGTGGTATGGGTTCTTCTTTGGTGTTGGCGCATCGTGGCGATGGCCCGCGCAAAGACAGGGGGGCGTCAAAGCGGCGCAAGAGCGCGCGGTATTCGTGGGATTCGATCTGGCCAGTGTGCATTCGGCGGCCGGCGTGGAGATTGTGGTGACGGCACCGTCCGGCGCGCAGGCGACCTATGCCTGTTCGAGTTCGCCGTGTGAGGTGACGGTCGACGACCGGCAGGGAAGCCACCTGTATCGGATGCACTATCTGTCGCAGGGCGGCCAGGTGTTGGCACAGTCACAAACCGCCAAGCTCGATTGACGGGCGTTCGGGCGCGGACTGCGGCGGGCGACAAGCGGCGAGGAGACCGCAGGCGCCGCCGCAGCGCGAGGGTGAGGGCGCGGGAGTGCGCGGGCAGGGGTGCGGAATGGTCGCGCAGGTTGGGCGGCTCCGGCGTGGTCAGACTCTTCCGCGAAGGCGGCCGAGTTGGCGGCGATCGCGTTTAGATGGCCTGCCTTCCCGCATGGCTTCGAAATGGGGCATTGCCTTGCGCTCTTCGGCCAACTTGAGCGGCAGTTCGCGGCTGGCTTCCGTCTCGCGGTAGAACGTCTGCGCAAGCGGCGCGGGGCCGCGCGTTTCGCTGAGAAGAAGCACTTCGAGTTGGTAGTCGCCGCTCGCGTTCCTGACCTGTAACAGGTCGCCGGCACGGACCTCGCGGGCGGGCTTGGCCGGCTGTCCGTTGGATGCGATCCTGCCGAGTTCACAAGCGCGCGCGGCGAGGGAGCGGGTTTTGAAAAACCGGGCGGCCCAGAGCCACTTATCGATTCTCACGCGGTCCATGATTCCATTCTCGTATTCCCGGGGCCGACGGGCGCGGCCGACTGGAAGTCCGGCTGCCTGGCCCGCGTTCCTCGCGTTCGCCGGGCCCAGCAGGACGGCGCCAGCGGCGACGGGCGCGCCGTAGTCGCCACGCGGAAACGATACGGGCAATCGGGTCGACTCAGTACGCCATTTCGCAACTACGATAGCGTAGTATTGCGCGAACGGCGAGCCAGGCATGGCTCAAGCCTGTCCAAATTAGACGGACCTTTCCCTAAGCGGCGTTGATCGTGCGCCACTGGGAGGCTCCTATGCGGCGATTGTGGAATCAGGTTGGCATGGGGCCGTCCAAGTTGTCTCGCGGTCCGGCTCAGGGGAACGCTAAGTGCAGTTGCAGCGGTCCGAGCGGCAACCCGGGTGGCGGCCGGAACGGGGCGTCGATTCACGTCCAGAGGTCCCGGTAAACAAACCGTTGTTGGCGCAGCAACGCCACCAGGTTGGAAAGCGACCACGGGAACCGGGAACGCAGATGTAAATACTTGAGCGACAGGATGGCGATCAGTGCTGTCCAAATCTGGATCTGAACCGCGTTTTGGCTGGTGCCCACGAACGACTTCAGCCGCAGGTTCTGCTTCAGCACCCGGAAGGACACGCGTCGGGTAAGGGACTG